>CALJVA010000034.1 GCA_937975135.1 uncultured Thermoactinomycetaceae bacterium
GGGGAACGGGTTATTTTTCATGGCGAGGAATTTGAAGATGATAAAAAAGTCCTTGCTGAAGTTTACGTTTCAACTCTTAATCCAAAAATCGAAGGCAAGGGAAAGGATGAATAACATTTGTGAAAGACATTTTTGGCTTGCATAAATGCTATTGGTGAGGGTTTTTTGAGGATGACTTCGCGTTTGGTGAAGCAATAGTAAGATAAACTTTCTAAGATGGAGTATTTATTGTTTATCTCAACACTTCTAGAGATTATGGACAAAATTAAAAAGAAGAGGATTAGAACTCTGGTGGGAGAAATCATCCGAAAAATATGGTAAAATACTTTTACTGAAAATGGGAAATATGATGAAGATTACAGTTATCTCTTGACTTATAGAGTTAAATCAGAATAATATGAGGTTGGAACATTCTAAAAAACTTTGTGCCCCGTGAGGGGAGGGGGGAAAAGCTTGAAGAAAGTAACCTGGATAATTGCGCTGGTTCTGCTGACTTTCCCAGTATTTATGATCAGCTCTACACCGATTTTGGCTGAGGGTTCAGATCAGGACAATGAGGTACCACCACCGGATGAGCCACCTTGCCAAGGAAATCCGGATGAGTGTGAACCACAAGATCCTGGTGATCCGACGGATCCAGTTGATCCACCCGATCCAGTCGATCCACCAGATCCAGTCGATCCACCAGATCCAGTCGATCCTGATCCTACCGACCCATCTGATCCAAAACCGGATCCCAAGCCGGATCCCAAGCCGGATCCCAAGCCGGATCCAAAGCCAGACCCGAAACCAGGTCCAAAACCAAGTCCCACACCCATTACCAGTCCGGGTGGAAAACAGCCACCAGATATAAAGCCGATTAAGGATGGGCAACTGTTGGCTGGTAAAGATCAAGAAGATGAAGAGCAAGAAGCGGAAGAGCCGACCACAGAAGATGGCGGTGAGATGGTGAAAACCGCTTCCCATCATCCAGCTATGATGGCATTGGGGCTGTGTCTGCTGGCCCTAGGTGGGGGAATCTTGTTCCGCTTCCGTAAGCCGCAAGGTTCATGAGAAAGTGGATGCTTTCTTTGGGAGTGATCTTGCTCCTAAGCGGTGGAGGCTTGGTTGTTTATCATGGGCTGGAATTGCAGAGAGAAGCCCAGGTAGTCCAAGAGTGGGAACCAAGTGAGGAGCCCACTGTCTCCATAGAGGAGGAAGAAAGCGATGCGCCTGAACCGATTATCTGGTCGGAGCGCCCTAAGGAAGGCAGCCAATTAGGTGAATTACTTATCCCTAGACTTAAGGTAAAGATTCCGATAATCTCAGGTGTTCGGGATGAAGATCTTAAGAAAGGGATTGGACATCACCGCAATAGCGTTCTCCCCGGAGAAGGAGATAACAGTGTACTTGCTGGACATCGGGAGACGGCATTGGAAAAGGCCGGTGAAATCGAAAAGGGAGATCAGCTGATTATCACTACTGACCAGGGAACTTTTACTTATGCGGTGAACAAGATGTGGGTAACCGATGCAGAAGATCGGTCAGTCATCGTCTCACATGATCAGGCGAAACTTACTTTATATACGTGTTGGCCGTTGGATGCGATCGGTTATGCTCCAGATCGATACATCATCCAAGCAGATTTGGTGCAAGTCACTACCGATTAGGGATAGGTTTCGATCTATCCCTTCTTTTATCTTCTTAAGATATATACAACTTGGCTAACATCTATGGGGGTCGAGAAAATTGTCATTTTTTTCAACGGGGGATCGCTATCGCGATCAATATCTAATAGAAAATGTTATCCCTTTTTTCCAAGGTGAATTGGCCCTTGCCCGTTCAGGAGATCAGCGCTATTATCTCCAATATGTTCGCCTGAAAAAGCAAGCGCCACCGCGTGCGATTCAGCAATATTTAAACTTAGATCATCCTCTGGTTTTGCCCCATCTGCAAGTGTTTACCGAAGAGCGATCACTCGTTTTTATCCATCCTCATGTTGAGCTTCGTCCTTTATCCGAAGTAATCGCCAATAACCCAGCGAGCGAGGAGCAACTGATTAAGTGGGCCCGTTCTCTTTTAGAATTGGAAGCGCTTTTGGCTCGACAACCCTTGCCTATGTATCTTTTCCTCCATCCCCATAACCTCGGAATTACCGAAGATGGGCAATTGAAAGTGATGTTTTGCGGTGTTTACAAAGTAACTGAATTGGAATCATCACTTAATTGGGGAACCCTCTTCTATTCCCTCTTGACTGGAGAAGTACTGGATAAACCTCTCACAAAGCTTCCAGAAGATGCACCAGTATCGAAACTAATGGCTCGGGTAATCCAGAGAGGGCTTAAGAATCCTTCCGTTGACAAGATCTTGGCGCAAATCGATACTTATGAGAGGAAAAAGAATAGTAAGGGCCTTTTCTCTCGCTTTAAAAAAGAAGAGAAAGTCGCAGCTCCAGATCCAGTAGAAAATAAGAAGCCAAAGGTTCAAGAAGAGGAAAGGACAAGCCCCAAGGGGAAAGGCAGCAATTTTTGGTTACGCCTCGGATTTTCTCTCTTACTTGCCTATGCATGTGTTAGTAGTACCATCGCCTGGATGAGCAACTTGGAACTTCTTGATGCCAGTAAAGAAGAGCCTGCTCCTACGGTAACAGAAGAGAAACTTGACTTAAGTGCACAAGTATTTATAAAGAATTTTGCACGGGAATACTTTCTGTGGTCCGAGGGAAATGAAGAGGCTCGGAAAGAGCGTTTGGCTCCCTATTTAGCATCGGATGTAGACGAACAGGCTGGTTTTAGTTTCGAAAACCTAAAGTGGAATTCCTGGGCACGAAATGTAGAGATTTGGTCCATGGAAACTGATGGGGATCAGATTACCGCATTGGTTTATGCGGAGACACAGATGCAGAACATCGAGGATCCGGAAAAAGAAAGAAGAGTGGAACGTTGGATGGAGGTAAATGTGAAGAAAAGTGGTAAAGTATACGTTGTAACGGAAGTGCCTAAATTTACAGATTCCCCCTTTATTGAAGAGGAATAAAACCTAGAATCGTTTTAGGATAAGAAATCACTAGAATCAGATCCAGTATGGATCTGTTTTTTTGTATTTCCGAAAAAGTAACGGGCAGCAATCGCTAAAGCGTAAGCTGCCCGTCTTTTTGGTTATTGAAGGAAGGTGATTTTTTATACTGCTTCGACCATTCCTTGTTGAAGAAGATACATTTTATGATAGAGCCCTTTTTGAGCCAGCAGTTCTTGGTGAGTGCCCCGTTCCACGATCTCACCGCGATGCAGGACTAAGATCAAGTCAGCATCTTGAATGGTAGAGAGACGGTGGGCGATGGCGATTGTGGTACGTCCTCGGCGCATTTTGGCCAAAGCTTCCTGGATGGCCTCTTCAGTTTCTGTGTCGACGCTGGCTGTCGCTTCATCTAAGACGAGAATTTTGGGGTTCAGGGCCATTGTGCGGGCAAAGGAGAGCAGTTGCCGCTGCCCACTGGAAAAGGTGGCTCCCCGTTCTCCCACTGGCTCTTCATACCCATTGGGCAATTGATTGATAAACTTGTCAGCCTGAACAAATTCTGCAGCTGCTTTGACTTCTTCATCGGAGATTTTGCTATTGTACATCCGGATGTTTTCCTTTACATTTCCGACGAAGAGGAAGGGATCTTGTAGCACTAAGCCTACTTTGCTACGTAACTCCTCATCTGAAAAAGCTTGCAAGGGGACGCCATCGATCGTGATACTTCCTTCTTTGATTGGATAAAAGCGCATCAAAAGGTTGGCAATCGATGTTTTACCGCTCCCTGTATGACCAACCAAGGCAACAGTTTGTCCTGGTTTAGCCACAAAGGAGATATTCTTAAGCACATCGGTTTTCCCATCATAGGAGAAGGTAACATTTTTAAATTCGATCTCTCCCTGCTCAATGGTGGGATTCCCCTCACCTTCTTTTCCTGGAGCCAAAGAAGATTCATCTAGGAGTTGGAAGACCCGTTCTGCTGAGACAATGGCTTGTTGCATATGGGAGAGGCGAAACATAATTTGATTTATGGGTTCAAAGAGACGATCCAACAAGTTTAGAAAAGCATACAAAACTCCCACGGCAATGACTTGATTTAGAGAAGACAGACCAAAGAAGGTAAGGACGATCATTAAAGAGATCAGGTAAATGAAATCAATCGCTGGTCGGATTAAGAGACCATTTAGTTTAATGTTTAGTAGCCTGGCCTCATAATGTTCTTGGTTGGTCTTTCCAAACTCCTCCCGAAGCCGCTTTTCCTGACGAAGCGCTTGGATGATGTTCATTCCTTGAATGGATTCGTTCAGCTTCGCATTAAGCTCACTCAGCTTTTGCTGGGCGCGGTGATATACCTTTGAACTAAAATAACGATAAGTTTGCATAATGGCGATAATAATCGGGAGCAGGATTAAGCAATAAAGAGCCAGTTTGACGTCCAATAAAAACATTGCTACATATACACCAATGATTAAGACCGTATTTTGTACAAAGGTAGAAAGAACCGAGATAAACAACTCTTTTATCGCTTCTGTATCATTGGTGATTCGAGAAAGCATTGCCCCTGCAGGTGTTCGATCATAAAAGGAGAGTCCTAAATGTTGTACCTTGCTAAAGACCTCGATCCGCAAGCGTTGCACAACCCACTGTGCAATCTTGTGGAATAAAAGGAGCTGATAGTAGTTAATAAAGACTGACAAAAAGTTTAAGAGTAGATATGACCCGGCCAAAATGATGATTGCCTGTCGATCAAAAATTCCAGGAGTTAGGTAATCATCAATAAAGATTTGGACAAGAATTGGGCCCGTTACGTTGGCGGCTGTTGCCAACAGGAGCAAGATAAAAGCGATGGTCAATGTTTTACGGTAGGGTTTTAGGTAGCTGAGTAATCTACGCATCACCATGGATTCCACCCCCTTGGGCCACCAAGGATTCCAATTGCTGTCGGTGGTACATCATCGCGTACCATCCGTCGAGCTCTAAAAGCTGGTTATGGGTTCCTTGCTCAATGATCTTTCCTTCATCCAGTACAATAATTTGCTCAGCATGTTCCACTGCACTGAGCCGATGGGCTGATACAATGGTCGTTTTTCCTTTGCGGTTTTCTTTTAACGCTTCAAAAATGATCTGTTCTGTTTTTGCGTCGACGGCGGATAAGGAATCATCGAGGATCAGAATTTCCGGATTAAGCAAGAGAGCACGAGCGATGGAGATCCGTTGTTTTTGGCCACCGGATAAGGTTACCCCTCGCTCTCCCACGACGGTTTCATAGCCTTCAGGGAAATGCATGATATCTTCATGGATGCAAGCGATCTTTGCCGCTTCCTCGATTTCCTCCCGAGTAGCATGGGGCTTACCAAAGGCAATATTTTCGGCAATGGTAGCCGAAAAGAGGACATGGTCTTGCGGTACATAACCGATTGCACTGCGCAGGGCATCCAGTGTATAGGCTGTGATTGGCTTTCCTCCAATCAGAATCCCGTTGTCATGGCAATCAAATTCCCGAAGCAATAGCTTTAGTAAAGTTGTCTTGCCACTACCTGTTTTTCCTACAATCCCCAGTGTCTGCCCTTGTTTTAAGTTCACCCGAATTCCTTGTAGAGTAGGCGCCTTCTTATCTGGATACGTAAAGGAGTCGATTTGTAAAGTTAAATCCCCTCTTGGAGTTTCGGTAGAAGCCCCGGGACGATCGGTGATTTCGGTCTCCACCTGAAGCAGCTTCCGAATTCGGTCATAGGAGGCCCGTCCCCGCTCTACAATGTTAAATAACATCCCGAAGGCCAGCATAGGCCATATCAGTCTTCCAAGGTAAATACTGAAGGTGGTTAAAAGACCGATTGACATGGTTCCATTGGCAATATTCACTGAACCAAAGGCAATGGTTAGAAAATAGGAAATCGCGACAATCAGAGCGATCGTCGGGTCAAAAAGGGCATCAATTCGAGCTACGGCAATATTTTTATTTACTGTATCCTCTGTGAGGCGAGCGAAAGAACGCTTCTCCTGTTCTTCCAATCCAAAGGCTTTGACTACCCGGACACCCGTGACGTTTTCTTGAACCTTGCCGTTTAACACAGCGAAAGCTTCCTGTGCCTTGTGAAATCGCTCATGCAGCATCGACCCATACCAACTGGTGGTCCAAGCCATAAAAGGCATCGGGGCTAGAGCGATTAAAGTCAGTTTCCAATCGATAATCGCCATCATTAAGATAACCAAACCGCCCATCATTAAAGAGTCCACAAGTGTGAGAACGCCTTCCCCAGCAGTAGCCTCTACCGCTTGTACATCATTGGTTGCATGGGCCATGAGATCACCAGTTCGTCGTTTATGATAGAAACGAGGCGACATACGTGTAAAGTGATAAAAGAGTTGATTACGCAGCAGGCGTCCCAGCCGTGTAGATGCTCCAAACAATAGAATTCTCCATAAGTAACGGAGGATATAGGTTACTACTCCAATTCCGAGCAGCAATAGCATCCACTTAAGAATCTCTCCTGATGTAAGCGTCTGTTGTTTCATCCCGTCTACCATGACGCCAATCACATAAGGAGGAATCAATTCGAATAGTGAGACAAACATCAGAACCATGATTCCTAGGAGATAACTTTTTTTCTCTCGTTTGAAGTACCACCATAGATCCTTAAAGATACGCATAAGGGATCTCCTTTCGAGACACGAAGGGTTTTCCGAAAAAAAATTAGGTATTACCTAGAAGTATGGAGAAAAAGATTGTATGTCGGGAACAAGAGAGTGTAAGATAGGGATCGATTATTTGCGTTGAAATTGACATGGTTGAAAAAGTAGGGCCATTTTTAAGAGGATCATATGTCGTTTTGCCCCACAGACTCTACGATCGAAATAAGCAGTATATTTTGATGGCTGGTTACCTCCTTTACCGAGATAAACCACTTATAAGTCGCATAAAAAATCCATAGGTGAAAGGAGATCACCCATGGTGGGCATATGGCTGCCGATAAATAGAAAATTTTTAAAAGGAGCACCGTGTAAGGACCGTACTCAGTGCCCCTCGGTTCAATTTTTTGTGATAGGTCGATCGGGGATGGACTGCTATTCTAGCATTATAACTTTTATATTACCATATTTGCGGTAGCATACTCTCTTTGTCAAATTCTATCAAATAGCGGGATGAAAGGGAATAGAAGAGGATAAGAGAAAATCCAAAATAAGTAATTAAAGAATTCTAGGTTGTGTAGTCATGGAGGACTCTTCAATTGAAAAGATCATTTTAGCAAAAAGTTTGACAGGTCTTAACTTGAAAGAACAGTGTCTTCCTGATTGTCTGCTGCTCGAGCCTCTTCTTTTCCTTTTTCCAGGTTTACAGTGAGCAACATAATGATCCCGGCGATGAAGAAGAAAGCAAGGGAGATGATTCCAAAGCGACTGCTACCCATTAGTTGCCCTACTGTGGCGAAGATAAAGGGACCAAAGACAGCGGCGAATTTACCTGATAAGGCATAAAATCCAAAAAATTGAGCGTTATGTTTGGTAGGTACTAAAGTACTGAAGATCGATCGACTTAATGCTTGTGCTCCACCTTGAACCATTCCTACGGTAAAGGCGAGTAGATAGAAGTGAAGAGCGGTTGTCATTAAATACCCACCGATCACAATACATAAATAGATCAAAAGAGTAATAATCAGGGTCTGTCGGGAACCTAGCTTTTCCGCTAGTTTTCCAAAAAGTAAGGTAAAGGGGATTCCTACAAACTGTGTAATTAACAATGCAGCGATTAGATCCGTTTGACCAATGTTGATTTCTCGGCCATAAATCGTGGCCATCTTAATGATCGTATTGATTCCATCACTAAAAAACCAGAATGCAATCAAGAACTTGAGTAGTTCCGGATATTGTCTTACCCGTCGTAATGTTTGGCCTACATTGCGAAAACCGGTTAAGGCGAGATCCATTGTTTTTATCTTTGGCTTGTTTTTCGATCTTTCTTCTCGTACATTGCGAAAGAGGGGAATCGAAAAGATAAACCACCAGATTCCTACGGATAGAAAGGAGAGCTGAGTGGCGATTAAGCTGTTGGGAAGAAAAAAGAATGAAGGAAATTGGATCATTGCTAAGTTAATGGCGAGCAAAATGCCACCACCAATATATCCATATGCATATCCACGGGAAGAAATGTAATCTCGTTTTTCTTCAGGTACAAGATCCGTTAACAAGGCATCGTAAAAAATATTGCCACCAGAAAAAGCAAAAGTTCCTAAAATGACAAGGAAGGATGCCCATAACCATTGGGTTTCACCAATAAAAGCCATTAAGATTGAAGTGATGACACCCATATAGGTAAAGAAACGAAGAAAAGCGATCTTCGAGCGGGAGTAATCAGCGATCGCTCCTAGTACAGGAGATAATAGAACAATAAAAATTAAGGCGATGGACTGGGTATACCCCCAATAAGAGGTAGCCGTGGTACTATCCAAACCTTTAGCCGCTACATCCGCATAAAAAATGGGCATAACAGCAGCCATAATGGTTGTAGCAAAAGCGGAGTTGGCCCAGTCATACATCACCCAACCGCGTATCGCGCGCTGATTCATTTATTTTCCTCCTTCTTTCTATCTATTCGAAAAATCAGACTCGCTCTTATTTTACCATAGGACAGAGAAATAGCTATAGAGTCTGTCCGATGAATGATATGGGCAATTTATCCAACGAATTTAGACTAATAAAATAGAAAAACCTTCTTAATCATCAATAGACATACTTTTCTAATGCTCTGGTGAACACAACAGAGCGGATACATGATAAAATAGAAGAAGATTGTGTGCGTTTGGTTAAACTCATCTTTCTTCAAAGGGTAACGGAAACAAAAAAGTCTTTGCAATCGTATGTATCCTAATCCTAATTGCAAGGATATTTTTTTTACAATGATTTAACATGACTTATGTAAACTCACTAGTGTGTAAGGGGCAGGAGGAATATATGAAGCTAAAAGACAAAGGTGAGCTAATACGAAATACATACCGTGTGAAGAAGGTTTTCCCCTTTGTACAAGGTGTTCTTTATTATACCGATTTACTGGATCGCGAGCATCCAGTACTCCCCTCTGTTCGTTTTATTCATGCTTTGGATGCACGGGCCTTGATGTCAAGAGGAAAGATTGAAGATCTTCTTCTCCGGGACGATGATGTGTTTTTTCCAATCCGAGATGCCTTTATTGAAGAAGAGGTACTTTATCAAGTGTACCGTCGGTTGGAGGGGACACTTCTCGCTTTTCATATGATAAAAAATGTACCTCTTGATCTACAAGAGGCATTATGGCTTTTACGCACTATTGGGGCACAGTTACTCCGACTGTATAGTCATGGACATTGTACTATGGTTCACCCTCAGAACATTCTTATTACCGGTGCAGGATCTCTCCGTTTCTTATATGGAGGTCCGCTTGGGTTTATCCCCAAGGGAGGCGGTTTGTCTGAAGATCCAATGGGGGATGAATTATACGATGTGTTCACATTAGGTGCGTTAGCTTATACGATGTTAACCGGCCATAGTCCGACGGCAAATGCGATCCGTGTTGCTCCGATCCGTTCCATCCGTGAAGATGTTCCTGAGGAACTGGATCAATTGATCTCTAAGTCCCTATCCCTTACCCTTAGCCGGCGTCCACGAATGACAGAGTTTGTAGAAGAACTGTCGCGAATTGCCTCCAATTTAGAGAATAATAGCCATAATACGATTAAAAGTGAGTAGATGGATATAAAACAACCGCAATTCTCGATGTCGAGATTTTCGGTTGTTTCCTATCTACTACGATAGATGGATCGGGGGTTGACTTTTATGGCGAATAAATATAGTATGGTATATATTTTATAATTTGGGGCTGTAGCTCAGCTGGGAGAGCGCCTCGTTCGCAACGAGGAGGTCGGCGGTTCGATCCCGCTCAGCTCCACCAGAAACCCTTGCTTAAGCAAGGGTTTTTTATTTGATCGATGAGGATCCAGATTGTCCAATATCTGTTGGACTCTTTTTGTTAATAAAGATTTTCTCCTTTCGATGTTCCTTCCTTTGCCTACCTCGCTCTATTCCAAGCTGGAAATTCCTTATTTTTCGGATGAACGGAAAATAGTTAACAGCTTATGTTTTGAATTTGGGAGAAAAGGGTATAGATTAATATCCCGTGTATCTTCTTTTCTTGGGACATCCCTATCAAAATATGAATCAAGGGGGAGTTACTTATTTATAAACGTCGTTTTCAGATAGTAATGGTTTGTCTTGCATTTATTGGGTTGATTTGTGCCTGTAGCAGTAGTGGCGATGGCTTGACGCAGAAAGAAGGAGAATTTTCATTTGCCATGAGTGGGTTATACAAACCTTATAACTATCGGGAAAATGGAGAATTAACCGGGTTTGATAAAGAGATTGGCGATGCCATCGCGAAAGAGATGGGATTGAAGCCAAAAGCAGTTTCCAACCCTTTTGAGACGATTATTGACGGGTTAAATGGGCAAAAGTATGATGCCGTGATTGGAAGCCTTGGAATTACTGAAAAGCGAAAAGAGGCGGTCGAGTTTTCGCAACCCTACTACCGTTCAGGAGCTCAGGTATTTATTCGGAAGGGAGACCATTCAATCAAATCTACTGATGATCTGAAAGGAAAAAAGATTGGTGTACTCAAAGCCTCCACCTACATGGATCTAGCGAAGGAATATTCAGATCAAATTGTAGAGTATACAAGTGATCCCGTAGCACTGAATGATCTCCCAACAGGCCGTGTGGATGCAGTAATCACCGATGAAGGGGTTGGGGATTATGCGATTCAACAAGGGCTAGAGATAGAAAAGATGGGTGAGCCCCTAACCCATGATGAGATGGGGATCGCCGTAAAAAAAGGAAATAAAGAGTTACAACAAAAGATTGATCAAGCTTTAGAAGCTATTATTGAAGACGGTACCTATGAGAAAATCAGCAAAAAATATTTTGGACGTAACATTTTATATGGAGGACAGGAGTAACTCTAAAGTAAGACCTCATACTTGTTTTAAATGGAGTATTTCAAAGATATGAAATGTAAAGTCAAAATAGGGGGTGGTTGCGATCGGACCACCTCTAATGGTTCATTGTAATATCAATCGGAATGGGATTTTAATGTCCGTTGAGGAGGAAAAGCATCGAGAAGATAGGGAACAGTAAAAGTTCATGTATATAAAAGGGAGGAGATGCGAGATGAAATGGATATCCAAACAATTAAACAACAGCTCATAGATATTGGAGAAATATTTATTGAGACCGTGCCGGAATTTACACAGGCAGCTTGGGTTACCATTCAATTAACTTTTTTTTCGTTAATACTGGCGACTCTTTTGGGACTCATCTTTGCATTGATGAAAATCTCCCCGATCCGTCCCCTTTATTGGTTGGCCAATATATATATAACGGTGATTCGGGGAACACCACTTATTGTGCAAATTAGTTTTTTTTATTTTGGCTTAACGGCATTTGGGGTTGTTTTGCCTACTTTTTGGGCAGGAGTACTTGCATTAGCGATTCATAGTGGTGCTTATATCACAGAAATATTTCGTGGAGCAATCCAATCCATTGATCCTGGGCAAATGGAAGCTGCCCGTTCATTAGGTATGAACTACGCCTTGGCCATGCGAAGGATTATCTTACCCCAAGCATTTAAGCGATCAATTCCTCCGATTGCCAATCAATTTATTATCGGTTTGAAGGATTCCTCTTTGGTTGCATACATCGGAGCAACAGAGTTATGGGGAATTGCTTTAGGGATTGCGGCGGAAAATTATAAGCCCTTCCAAACCTATGTTGTGAATGGATTTTATTACTTGGTACTTGTTCTTGTCTTCACTTTTTTGGCCAATACACTGGAGAAGCGCCTCGATGTAGGAAGAGAGGAACGGACATGATTCGAGTTACAAAATTGAATAAATCTTTTGGGTCATTGCATGTGTTAAAAGATATAAACCTTCATGTGAAAAAAGGGGAAGTAGTCTGTTTGATCGGAGCGAGTGGGTCTGGAAAAAGCACCTTATTACGATGCCTCAATTTTCTGGAGATTGCGGATTACGGGACAATCCAGATCAAAAATAAAACGATCAATCCTAAAAAAGATGATCTAAATTTAGTTCGCCAAAAAGTTGGTATGGTATTTCAGCATTTTAATTTATTTCCACATAAAAATGTATTGGAAAATATTATTGAGGCACCTATCATGGTAAAGAAAGAGAATAAGGTACAGGCGGAGGAGAAAGGGAGATTTTATCTCAAAAAAGTTGGGCTATTGGATAAGGAACAAGCATATCCCTCACAATTGTCTGGAGGCCAGCAACAACGAGTCGCCATTGCTCGAGCTTTAGCAATGGAGCCTGAAGTGATGCTTTTTGATGAACCCACCTCTGCTCTGGATCCTGAACTGGTCGGAGAGGTACTTGAGACAATGAAGAGTTTGGCAAAGGAAGGAATGACCATGGTGGTGGTAACCCATGAAATGGGTTTTGCTCGTGAAGTAGCCGATCGAGTAATCTACTTGGA
>CALJVA010000035.1 GCA_937975135.1 uncultured Thermoactinomycetaceae bacterium
GTCGAGGGCTTCTCCTCACCACTCATTCCCTTTCCCATATTCGATTTTCAGGGTGTGGTCATATATCCCTTAAAATATAAAAAGTGAGGGATTGCATGCAAGAGCAAAGTGTAGTAACGAATGTACATAGTGGTAATAAACCACCCTCAGGTGACCGGAATGGCTTAGCAACAGCCTCTCTTGTATTAGGAATTGTCTCGTTTTTTTTATTTTTCTTTACGTTGATCCCTTGGATTGGTGTTGTAATCTGGATCGTTCACGTTTTATCTGCTATTTTAGCTTTTATCTTTGGTATTCTCGGCCTTAAATCAGAGCGGCGGGGCTCGGCGATTACAGGAATTGTCTTCTCTTCCATAGTGATTGGACTATACCTTATATTCATTTTGTTTGCAATGACACTTGGAGCAGCAATATTTACTTCTTTGTTTTAAAGAGTCTGATTCCTTTATCGAATGGAAATTCACTAATTTAAAGTTAATGGTGAAAAAGTCTGAGGCATTTAGAAACTGTTATACGAATTCCCTACCTTTAAAAAAGTAGGAATTTTATTTTTTATAAACTTACTTAATTAACAAATGCTTTCTTTTAGAATGACTATATGATATGATTTTCCAAAGAGAGAAGAAGGGGGAGGTGGGATAAATGGAGCTATCCAAAGAATCGCACTAGACACCGCAAGTGGGACAAGAGGGAGATCCGGAGCAAAATGGAAAGGCACTTACTGCATTAATTTTAGGTATTGCCTCACTTGTATTTATACTTATTTTTCCTCTATTCGGATTGATTTCAGGGATTATAGGAATTGTATTTGGTGTAAAGGGACGGCGAGCTGAGAAGAAAACACAAGCAATCGTGGGATTGATTTTAAGTATTGCCGGTACTTGTATCAACGGCTTACTACTTCTCTTCGCTGTGATTGCTGTGTTGTTATTACTCAGCTAACGCGTTTACTGATTCCTCCCATAAAGCATGGAATTGATATTTGACCAAAAGCCCTGACTACGACAGCCGGGGCTTGAGGATCTTTTTCTCAAAATCGAGTGGAGAAATACAAATAAATTCAGTTGTTTAAAATGAAAATAACCCTTGACACACTTGTTATTCCGAGATATAATTAATCTTGCATTGCTTCAAGAGGATGATCGTTTTCATATGGAGAGGTGTCCGAGCTGGCCGAAGGAGCACGACTGGAAATCGTGTGGGCGGGTAATCCTCGCCTCGAGGGTTCGAATCCCTCCCTCTCCGCCATAGCATATGCGATATTGACATATCTATTATGATATATTATAATAAAGATCTGCGCTTGGTTCGGTAGCTCAGTCGGTAGAGCAGAGGACTGAAAATCCTCGTGTCGGCGGTTCGATTCCGTCCCGAACCACTTTCGTGCCGGCGTAGCTCAACTGGTAGAGCGGCTGACTTGTAATCAGTAGGTTGGGGGTTCAAGTCCTCTCGCCGGCACCAGATTTAAGGGGCGTAGTTTAATGGCAAAACGGAGGTCTCCAAAACCTTTGATGCGGGTTCGATTCCTGCCGCCCCTGCCATGATACGATGGCGGCATAGCCAAGTGGTAAGGCAGAGGACTGCAAATCCTTTATCCCCGGTTCGAATCCGGGTGCCGCCTCCATTCAATCTTATATAATAAGTGCCCTTAGCTCAGCTGGATAGAGCGTCTGACTACGAATCAGAAGGTCGGGAGTTCGAATCTTCCAGGGCACACCAAAGCACCCGATTCGGGTGCTTTTTAATTTTCCTTAATTAAGCTCTCCTTTTCAAGATATACTTTTTTTATTTATAAAAAAAGAAGGATTTCTCTATCTACATGAGGTATTAATTAATTATCACAAATGTTTCTATGTATTATGTCCCCGATAACACGAAAATTTGGGAAATGGAGAGAAGAACTTTTATGGAATAAGAGGAGTTAGGGGAATTAGGTTTTCTATCCTCTCCTTACAGTCTTTTCTCCTATACAAAGGAGGTATTTCTGATGAGAGTAGCTCGAAGTATACTCATTGTATTTTTGGGGCTACTTGTCACATTGATGGGCATTTCCTTTCCAGCATCTGCTCAGGTAAGCCCAACTGACAAGGAAGTAGAGAAAGCAGACAAAGGTGAATATTACTTTGTCGAACTGGAGGACAAACCTGTAAGTACATACGAAGGTGGTGTAAAAGGCTTTGCAGCAACCAAGGTGGATGGGGATGAAAAACTAGATGTAGAGAAGCCTGCTGTAAAAGCTTACAAGGGACATCTTCGTGGTAAACAGAAGAAATATAAGGAATGGCTAGCTAAGAAGACAAAAAAGGCAAAAGTAGTATCTGAATATTCACTTACACTAAATGGTGTAGGAGTAAAAGCAGAGGGAGTAAGTCCCGAGGTACTGCGCCAAGGACCTGGTGTGAAAAGGGTTGTAAAAAGCAAGCTATATTATCCAGCGATGAATGCCAGCCATCCGATTATTAACACCGGTCCGTTATATAATTTAGGTTATGATGGTGCAGGGATAAAAGTAGGCGTGATTGATTCCGGAATTGATCATAATCATCCATTTTTAAAAGATCCATCGCTTAAAATGCCAGAGGGGTACCCTAAGGGGGATCAACGGTTTACAAGTAATAAGGTAATCACCGCCCGCGTATTTCATCCTGACAAAACAAAGACTCCTGAAGCGATCAATAGTCATGGAACCCACGTAGCGGGAACCATCGCCGGTGTCAAAGGATATAAAGATCCTTGGAATATCGCAAAAACACCATTGAGCGGTATTGCTCCTAAAGCATGGGTAGGTAACTATAATGTATTTCCTTGTGAAAGCTGTGGTGCTGAGAGCATCTACATTGCTGAAGCAATTGAAGCCGCGGTAAACGATGGTATGGATGTTATCAATATGAGTTTAGGTGGAACAGCAGAGCCTGGATTTGATCTATTGGTTGAAGTAGTAAATGCTGCTTCCCGTGCTGGAGTGACGATGGTCGTTTCCGCTGGAAATGAAGGTCCTGGTTTAATGACAATCGGTTCTCCAGGAATTGCAGATGAAGCGATTACTGTGGCAGCAGTGAGCAACCGTCACTTTATTGGTCTATCCATTGATGTTACAGTCGATGGAACAACTAAATCCCTTCCAGTAGGAAGTTCCGATCCAGGTGGCAAATTGGACAAGCCGGTGCAAGGACCTCTTGCCATTGTTACTGATGGGAATGGGATGGCTTGTGATGGTATAAGTGAAGACTTGACTGGTAAAATTGCAGTAATTAAGCGGGGAGACTGCACATTTACGGAAAAAGCTGAAGCTGCCCAAAATAAAGGTGCAATAGGTGTGATCCTGATCAACAATAGTGCAGGCGATCCGACAGCGATGTCAGTAGATGAGCATATCACCATCCCAATGGTCATGGTTACTATGGAAGATGGTGCTTGGATCAGCAGTGGAAAATCAGGGTCTGCCTCGATGCAGGCTCAATCGGTTCGTGAGTTTATGACAAGCAATGATCGGATGATTGCCAGCTTTTCATCTCGTGGACCAACTGTGAACTTCACATTAAAGCCAGATGTGGCAGCAGTGGGCGTGAATGTGTATTCCAGTGTCGTTGGTGGAGGTCTCGCTTCTTATAATGGTACTTCTATGTCAGCACCTCATGTTTCAGGGGCTGCAGCTCTTTTGTTGCAAGCAAGACCGGACTGGACACCACAACAAATAAAGTCGGCATTGGTTGGTACCGGAAAGAGCTCCAAAACAGGAAATACACCTTTGGAGGTCGGTGGCGGGATTATTGATACAGCCGCAGCGTTAAATCCAAGCGCACTTGCTTATCCTTCCAGCCTCAGCTTTGGTAAGATAAGCTCTTCCAGTAAAAAAGATATTACCATGGAAGTAGCAGTTACTAACACAAGCAATAAACAGATGAAATTCAAAATAGAAGCAGATGATAAGCATGTTGTAAAAGTGAAGAAGAAAAATCTGAAGATCAAGGGGAATGGTACGGAGACATTTACTGCAACCATTTCTCCAAAGAAAAAGCAGAAAGGTGCAATTTATCAGGGGTATATTACGATCAGTTCCTCTAATGGAAACATCCGTGTCCCCTACTTCTTCTATGTTGAGTGAACAGTGAAGCAGCTGGAATTCCAGCTGCTTCATTTTTATAAAGGTAGGAGTTATCATTTGTCCATTAGTTCTTCTTGGATGCGCTTCTCTAGCTTTTGAAGTGCCTCTGTTCCACGCTGGATCCACTTTTCCTCAACATAGTCATCTGGATCTGCGGGCTCTGCAAATTGGTTGACCAAGCCGCTTATGACACCTGTTCCTGCCCCATCATCAGAACCTGGCTGTATCTGATGCTTTAATACAAAAGGTTGGCCGATTTGTACTATAGTATCCTCTTTGCCATCTCCGATCGATCCTTGAACTGCAGAGACGGGAACCCGTAAATAGACATGATGCTCATTGTTTTTTTCCCAGTCCAAAGCCTTATCAAAATAGCCATGATCATATTCATAACCGCCTCCCAAAATAAATCCTTCTTGATGAAAGACTTCTTCGAGAGGATTGAGGTGTACTTGCAGGTTATCTATGGAAGATTCCAAAGGGATCACTTTTATTCTCTCCTCGCTCAGATAATGACTACTTCTTATTGTGTCTCTTTACCTAGTGAGACTATACCTTTTTACTACCTTAGGTCATATCCAGTTCCTGCATTATGATATAATCAATTTTCATATATTCTTAGATTTCAGTAAGAGAAACAGGGATGGCTATATAGGGGATAGGAAACGCTAAACCATCAAGCATTATGTTCCCATACTTCGACTAAACCGCTAGGGAGGTAGATGAATGCGGATGATTACATTGTGTAATAGAGTCGATTTTAGATGTTGACAGTGAACAATGCAATATATATACTATATTTTTTAAATTGCATAATAGGCAGGTTATATCAAATGGTTTCATAATGAAAAGGACATTTATAAGAAATGAAGGATTTACAAAGGGTTAATATCTATCGCGGTTAACCACACAGAGGAAGAAGGGAAATAAACCGATGAATCGTGGGAAACGGAAAAGGTCATTTACAGACTGGGTAATTCTAGGAGTTGTAGTAGTGATTGCCTTGGTTGTGATCGCTCTTTCCTTTAGTAATACTCGTCTATTGGCTCGT
>CALJVA010000036.1 GCA_937975135.1 uncultured Thermoactinomycetaceae bacterium
ACGAGATTAAGCGTTGTGACTGGAGTTCAGACGTGTGCTCTTCCGATCTCCCCCACCTCCTCCCATGCCATCCGATCGTCGCCTCCCCGTCCTCCCGGCGCCGCCCTATTTGCCCCTCGGCGCTGCGGCGCTCGTCGGGGCCCTCGAGATCGGAAGAGCGTCGTGTAGGGAAAGAGTGTAGATCTCGGTGGTCGCCGTATCATTAAAAAAATTTTTTTCAAGCAGAAGACGGCATACGAGATTAAGCGTTGTGACTGGAGTTCAGACGTGTGCTCTTCCGATCTAAAGGAACGAAACAAGTATCCAACCAAGGTACAGGATCACTCGGATGGCCAGCAGTCGGCGGAACCATCACAAGTAAGATGGGCCCTCGTTGGGGTTCCTACCATAAAGGAATCGACATTGCTGGAGTCGGCAACCGCTCGATTTTGGCAGCTGACAATGGAACGGTGGTACAAGCTGGCTGGGATGGCGCATATGGAAATCGTGTTGTCATCAACCACAACAACGGCTTGAGAACAACTTATTCTCATTTAAGTTCAATCAGTGTTAGCTCTGGACAAACCGTCAAAAAAGGCCAAACCATCGGCCAAATGGGCGCAACCGGTAGATCGACCGGCGTCCACCTACATTTTGAAGTTTACAAAAACGGTTCACTCGTTGACCCACTAAATTACATCAGTCGATAAGATCAAAAAAACCTCTAGCTAACGTGGCTAGAGGTTTTTTGCATCTACAATGTATTAGGCTTCTTTCTTCAAAATGTAAAGTTCTTTTCTCTCTTCGGACTCTTTTTTTCCATGAACCAAGTAATAAATGAACAACGACGCGAAAATGATGATGGCCATCGTTACATAGAGCCCTCTGAATCCGACAACGGGCATCAGAAAGCCTAATAGGAACGGTCCAAGACCAATTCCTGTGTCGAAAAACACAAAGAAAGTGGATGTCGCCAAACCTATTCGGTTACTGTCGGCACGGTTCACAGCGATGGTCTGTGCACTGGATTGAACGGTTCCGAAACCGACACCAATAATCGCACCAGCAATCAACAGTGTGATACCGTGGTTCGCTTGGCTTAACAGCAACATACCTGTTCCAAACAGGACAATACACGGATAGATGACAAAGTTCGGTCCTTTCAGATCGAATAGTCGACCGGTAATCGGGCGTGACAAAACAAGGAAGATGGCATACGTCACAAAGAAAAAGCTAGCGGCATCAACCAAGTTAATTTCGGTTGCATACGCCGTCATGAAGGATAGGATACTCGAAAAAACAAACCCACAAACGACCATGAAAATCGCAATAGGGATGGTTGTTTTCTCAAAGTAATCACTAAGCCGAAATCCTCGACTTTGTTCCGGTTGGACGACTTCTTTTTCAACCGCCACATGTTTCGGTACTTTTAACATCGCAGCAGCAATTAACGCGATTAAGGCAAAGACGGTCGTTGCGACGAAGATGAGTGAATCATCGAAGTGCTGAGTAATGATCAAGCCCAGAAAAGGTCCGATTGCCATCGCGATATTTTGGCTTGTCGCAAAATAGCCCATTCCTTCACCACGTCTTGTCATCGGAATCGTTTCTGCTGCAATCGTTCCGGTTGCCGTCGAACAAATTCCGAAAGTAAACCCATGGAAAAATCGAAGGACGAGTAATAATGCCAGATTATTGACCGGGAAATAAAAAAGCATCATCAAGAAAAAGAAAAATGCGCCGATCAGCAAAAGCTTTCTTTTCCCAAAGGATGCAAGAACTTTCCCTGCAATGGGGCGGACAAGTACGGCACCTAATACAAAAATGCTCGATGCGAGTCCGGCCATACTTTTTGAAGCGTGAAAATGCTCGATGGAGTATACCGCTAAGGTAACCATCAGTATATAGAATGAAATGAATATTAAAAAGTTCGACGTCGAAACCATGATAAAGTTTCGGGTCCATAATTTTGGTTGTTGACTCAAACAGATTCCTCCTTATTGATTTTGAACAGTAACCGCTGAATGGTGCGAAATGTGATTTCGAGATCATCTTTAGGAATTTCCTCGACCAGCTGTTTTTCAAATGCGTCGATGACTGCACTGGCCTGATCATAAACATCGAGGCCTTTTTCGGTTAACTGGATCCGTCGCTCGCGTTTATCAGCACTCGCCACTTTTTCAATCAGCTGCCGATCTTCCAACCGGTTGACCGTGCGCGTAATGGTCGGCTTTTCGACTTGAAAGTAATTGCTGATTTCAACAAGTGTTGCAGTTTTATTTTTTTGCAAATAATAGACAATCGACCATTGTGACTGATATAAATCGAGGTCAGCTATATGCTCGTTGATCTTTTTGGTAAACGTTCTTGAGAACTGTAGATACTGGTGAAAAAATGCTTCCAATAAACTCACCTCTGAAAATTAGTTACCTAGGTAACTATATATGATAAAAGCGAATTTGTCCAGTTTTCATGGAGGATCGGTAAATATATAGGGCTGTTTGTTACAATGTAGATAGAGAGATTGTGTGTCTGTAACTAGAGGTTGAGCGGGTTCATTGAAAGGTTGAACGAGTTCGGGCTGAGGTTGAGCGTGTTTCTCGAAAGGTTGAACGAGTTTGGGCTGAGGTTGAGCGGGTTCATCGAGATGTTGAGCGTGTTTCTCGATAGATTGAACGAGTTCCCGTCTAAGTTGAGCGGGTTCATCGAGATGTTGAACGAGTTCAAACCGAAGTTGAGCGGGTATCCCGAAACGTTGAGCGGGTATCCCATAAACTCGAACGTCTACACGCCAACGTTGAGCATTTATCCCACCAAATGAAATGTCTAGCACGCAAAATAGACCGCCAACCATAACTAGTAAAAGCTTTCTACAAAATATCTCTAAAAACCGGGCGTTCACATCTTCTATTGTAAGACTTTTCAACAAATGTGCGTTAAAATGGAAACCAAGCAACCATTTCTAACGACTAATGAAGTGGACCTGCCCAATCAATCATCAAACATAATTGAACAACGACATAGATCATGAGAATTGAAAGAGGAAGGTGTGAAATCATGAAAACTAAAATTTTAGTAGTCGATGACGAAAAACCAATAGCAGATATACTGGAGTTCAACTTAGACAAAGAAGGATACGATGTGTACGTCGCTTATGACGGCAACGAGGCATTGGACCTTGTTCAAACAGAGGAGCCTGATCTGGTCCTTCTCGACATCATGCTGCCGGAGAAGGATGGTATGGAAGTGTGCCGGGAAATCCGGAAAGATTATCAAATGCCGATCATTATGCTGACGGCTAAGGATTCGGAGATTGATAAGGTGCTTGGCCTTGAGCTTGGTGCGGATGATTATGTGACCAAGCCGTTCAGCAACCGTGAATTGATTGCACGGGTGAAGGCAAACCTTCGTCGCTCTACGAGTGAAGAGGGCGGAAGCGGGTCTGGCCTATCCAATATCAAAATTGGTGGCCTTGAGATTAACCGCGAGAATTACTCGGTGACGAGAAATGGTGAGCCGATCGATCTGACCCACCGTGAATTCGAGTTGCTGTTGTACTTAGCAAAACATATTGAGCAAGTAATGACGAGAGAACACTTGTTGGAAACCGTTTGGGGATACGATTACTTTGGGGACGTGCGGACGGTTGACGTGACGATTCGCCGTCTACGTGAAAAAATAGAAGAAAACCCGAGTAACCCAACCTGGATCGTAACAAGGAGAGGAGTAGGTTATTACTTGAGAAACCCTGAGCAGGAGTAGATTCAATGAAAAAAGTCTGGGGATTCTTTAAATC
Organism: uncultured Thermoactinomycetaceae bacterium; assembly: GCA_937975135.1. GTDB lineage: Bacteria > Bacillota > Bacilli > Thermoactinomycetales > CALJVA01 > CALJVA01. The sequence goes on from CALJVA010000036.1 coordinate 3,776, forward strand.
GATCCGACTCAAATTTATACTGATTTATATTTTATTGATTTTGATCGCCATCCAAATCATCGGTGCCTATTTTGCAAGACAGCTTGAAACACAGCTGCTTGAAAATTTCACCGAATCGGTCAATGAGCGTGTCCAGTTGCTGAATTTTAACTTAGAGCAGGCCTTCTCTGCAGACCGATCGGACAGTGATCTATCGCTTCAAAGTGAAGTGCGATCGATTATCCATGAAAACTTTAATTCGGATGACTTTACAGAAGTTCGTGTCGTGGATAATAACAGCCGGGTGCTCGCGACGACCAGTCAATTCGACCGAAGCAACGTCGGGAAGCGGACGACCGAGCTACGGATTCTCCGGGCATTGTCTGCAGGAAACCGGGAGGAAAATATCCTTTTTAATCGGGATACCGGAAACCGGACACTCGTGATCTCGGCGCCCATTGAATCCAACACGAGCTCAGAGATTCTTGGCGCCATTTACTTACAAGCTTCCATCGAAGGGGTCTATGACCAGATGGAGGATATCAACCGAATTTTTGCGAACGGGACGATCTTGGCGATCACCGTTTCCGCATTGCTCGGTGTTTTAGTGGCGCAAACGATCACCAAGCCGATCTCTGAAATGAGAAGGCAAGCGACCGTTATGGCAACCGGGGACTTCTCTCAAAAAGTCAATGTGTACGGAAAAGACGAAATTGGTGAGCTGGCGATTACATTCAATGATCTGAATGATAAATTGCGTCTGTCTTACGCCGCAACAGAAGGCGAACGGAGGAAGTTATCATCTGTCCTTCGAAACATGACGGACGGCGTGATCGCAACCGATAAGGAAGGGAAAATCACCTTATTGAACGAACCGGCAATGAGGCTTCTCCAAAGGGATTATTCGGAGCTTCATGGTGAGCCGTTATTATCTGTTTTAGGCATGGATGAGGATTATACCGATTTATTCGAAATCAAAGATGAAAACAGCCTGATTATTGACTTTTCCGAATCTGGCCGTGATTTATTACTGAAAGCAAACTTCTCTGTCATTGAAGATGAAGTTGGCGAGATGAATGGATTTTTGACTGTTTTAAGTGACGTAACTGAGCAGGAAAAAATTGAACGGGAGCGCCGTGAGTTCGTTGCGAATGTGTCGCATGAGCTACGGACACCGCTGACGACGATGCGAAGCTATCTTGAAGCACTCAGTGATGAATCGACCTTAAAAAATGAAGAGCTGGCACCGAAATTCCTTGGTGTCACGCAAAATGAGACCGAGCGAATGATCCGTCTCGTCAATGACTTGCTGCAACTGTCGAAAATGGATAACAAGGATTTTCATTTCCACAAAGATCGGAAGAGCACACGTCTGAACTCCAGTCACAACGCTTAATCTCGT
>CALJVA010000037.1 GCA_937975135.1 uncultured Thermoactinomycetaceae bacterium
CCCTTCAATGCGGACAATCTGTCCCTTACGGAACTGAATCGGATCTAGAAGATCCGGCGTAGAAGATCCGGCGCCGCCTTCGATACATCACGGGCAAGACGAATTGCCACTGCCACGTTCATCCGCCTCCCTTGCATCAGCGATAAATATTTTGCCATTCCACCGGATCGCTGTGGCTGGAAATGCCCCCACATGTCCCTTTTTCCCGCCATGTTGAGCCTCCAGCACCGCCATGATCCGGCTCCGCTCGTCAAGTTCCAAGCCCACCACTCGGCAGTAGACCGCCCGGCCATCGGACCCGATAAACTTCACCCAGTCCCCAACGGTCACCGCTTTTCTCACTGGTCCTTTTCCTCTTTTCTCTCCACTTTTGCCTTGTACTCCTCCACCGCCCGTTCAATCAGCATGTTTCGGCTGATCTTTTCTTCCTCTACACGTTTCTTAACCCATTCCAACAGTTCCACTGGTAAATCGATCGTGATTCGTGCTTTCATCTTGCTTATCCCCCTTATCAGTCACCAGACTGGGCGGCCGGGAGACCGCCTCAAAACGGCAGATCCTCATCCTCAATATCGATTTCTTCAGGATCCGATTCGGCGGCCGCCACCTCATCTTTGGAATTGATTAGTTCTTGCAGCTGCTTCTCATCCAGGAGTGCGGCTAAACACTTCTCACGTTCCTTCAAATACTCGCGCTGTTGCCTTCCCAAATCCTCCAGTTGATCCGCAATTCCCTTCAATTGAAATTCAATGAACTGATACCTTTCGTAAATCTTATTCCGATGGTAATCCAATTCGGTGAAATCAGGATCATATGCTTTTTTGATCACTTCTCTTGTCGCGAAGCAGTCATCCAATGCGCGGTGGGAAATTTCCCTTCCGGCTGCTTCCTGGAGTTTTAACCATTTCTCCGCTCCGACTAGATTAGCATAGGCTTTCATTACACATTCGATATCCAAGTTTGAGATCTGTTCAAGGAATTCATACATCTGATCGCCAATTCTGTCCTCCCAAGGATAAAAGCTTTCCATCATCAGCCGGCGGTCAAATTCGCTATTGTAGATGAGAATCTTCTTATCACGAATTTTCGGGTATAATTGTTGCCATGTTTCGGGCCAGGTCGGCGCATCTTTTACCATGTCGTTTGTGATATGATGAATGCTTTGAGCTTCCAACGGAATGGGGTTTGCCGGTTTTACCAGCGAATCAAAAAGGACGTTTCCATCCAGATCGACAACGGCGATTTCCACAATTTCCGCCCCACGCAACCCGGTTGTTTCCGTGTCCAAAACAACCGCATTCTTTAATTTGTTCCATTCATTGAATTTCAGTTGAGCCTCTGCCTGGATGGATGAAATCCATTTTCCCGGAATCATGTTTTATTCGACTCCTTTTTTGCTTAACTCCTTTACTTCGGCTTGAAGGGTTTCGATCTTTTCCAATGCTTGCCGATACCAATCTATCAATCGATCGATCAGATCCCCATCGGTCATTCGCGCCAAATCGCACCAATATACTACGCGGGTTATTGAGTTTTCTATTTCCTCATGATGCTTAAACAACTCAATGATTTTCTCCCGTCTTTCGCTTGTCATCATTTGTTATCCAGCTCCTTTGTGGCGTGGTGTGTGGCCCGCCGGATCGCTCCGGCGGAGCCGTATGGTATAATCGAGTCGGTCACATTTCTTTGCCCACGGTTTATTTGCCGTTGGGCTTTTCTTTTTCTCCTTTTCTTTGGCCAGAATTTCGTCCAGCTTTTTCAGGGCTTCATCCCCAACGTAGATCTTTCCGGTTACTTTCACCGCGTTCACCTCCTTCACTTTCAATTATAACCGATTGCATGCATGCATGCAAGTAGAAACATTAATTTTTATTTTCGGTCAACTAAAGAAGCTGCAAGGTAATTCATCGCAGAATAGACCATTCTGCGATTTAATTAGGGGAATTTCTTTGGAGAACCCGTTATTTTAGGCGAATATCCCTCAATAATTTCATCGCAGATCAAGGGTAAAAGATAAGGTCCCATGACTCCTATTTGCTCCATGGGACCTTGCAGATTCCATTGTCTTACCTCGTGTATTTTGCTAAAATTTTCTTGCAGTTCCTTTGTATCTTTACTCCATTCAATGGTTTCAAAAACAAAAGCGCCAATAAAAGGGTAAAGTAACCGAACGTTTCGATGGTCAGCACATAATAAGGGAGGTACCACCATGAACCGGAAGCTGATAGGGAAAATTAAAGGGTGTTTTCGAGGAAGCTGGAGCGAGAAACCTCAAAACCAATCAAAGATACAAATAATCCATCATGAAGGTACATGGGAATCAAAAAAGGTTCCCGAAGGTGTGTCCTCCTTGGTGACAATGCCACTGTCGGAAAGTGATTTTATGTCAGCCCTTAAGAAACGCACTTTGGAAATTGCTGACCAGATCCCAAAGGTAGAAAAACATTCATTTCATAACCTGATGCAAAAAAAACTAAGGGATATAGCTATAGAGTTTGGTGCTGTAGGAGAAACTGAGTATCCTGTCCAGGATGGACGAATTGACGTAGTATGGTATGACAAGGAAGGAAGTCCTTTGCTTGCTTTAGAGTTAGATTCATCACCCCGTCGCAAATCCATTTTAAAGCTAATCCAAGCAAAAAACACCCACGGATTTCCTTACGCTGTGTGGATCTGCTACACCAAGTACCGGGAGAAGCTTTCTCGTATAGTGGATCAACACGATCCTGAAAAATTGGTTCATATCATCCATCTACCTGGTTTGTGGCACATTGCAAATGATGAAGAAGAGGTTCCAAAAACGAGTGAAGAAGTAGAACGTTTATTAAATATTGCTCGTGAGCTGGAACAGATGTCACTCAAGATCTACCAGGAAATTGAACAGCTAAAACGTAACCTGACTTCACAGCAGGCAATGCCGAAACAGGGTTACAAGAATGATTTGTTTCCAAAGTTGACACGTGATCAACGAAATAAAGTGAAATCGTCCATTACTTCTTTTATCACTACTTGTTCACTTAAGGGGGAACCATTGGAATCTATGGACCCAAAAGAAAAAGCACGCCAATGGATGAAAGGAAATGGGGCAAAGTATATAAGCTGGGGGATTGCTGAAGAAGAAGCAATAGAGTGTTTTGCTCAATTTATCCAACGTCGAATAAAGAAGAAAAACAACGGCACTTAATGATCGGAGTACATTGCATCCCCGGGATTAGGTATGGCTTTCATCAAACCCGCTCCGATCATCGGGCATGCAAAGCAAAAGACCGCCCACAGGCGATCCCAACCCGGCTCCGTTCACCCCGATGCTCCCCAAACCTTTGATAGCATTTTGGCTTCTCCCCGAAAATATGGCCCGTAGAGACCTCTTTCCCTTCTCGGAGGTATAAAACCTTACCCCGCCCCTAGACCTGCCTCAAATCGCCCGGTATTATTTACATAATTGGTTGGTATTAACAATTTGGCGGAAGGGGAGTGGATGGGAGTCTGAAAAAGAGAAAACGGCCCTCAAGGGGACCGTTTTCGGGTGTGGGAACTCTTTTTCCGATTACCAGGGTTTCTCTTTTTCCTCCGAGATT
>CALJVA010000038.1 GCA_937975135.1 uncultured Thermoactinomycetaceae bacterium
CCGCCTTCACCTTTTCCTCATCGTATTTGTCCCCGGCGTACTTTCCCGGCCCCTCTCGGAGCATTCCCTCTACGTCTGTGGCGGCTGGCTTTACCTCGTCCTCATTGGATCGGTCCCTTTTCGGATCGACGACCTTTTCCCAGGAAAACAGCGAACATCCGCTGCTGAGAACCAAGCAAAAAATCAACATCCATGAGAACACCCTGTTCATCGCACATCCTCCAGTCAATTTCTTCAAACCATATTAGAATGCAAACGATGTCAACAATGATTATAATTGTTGATTCCTTACAGTCAATAGAGATTTATGATTCAAGCAACGATATTCTAGTGCCCCATCCCCATGCCTCCTTAATGGTTCCCCGGTGTTTATATCCCCACGCCTTTGTGGGCGGATTTGCCCTGAGCAAATTGGGTAAATTCGTGGCGTGGGCCGACCGCCACTCCATGGGTTCTTCGCAGCTTTAGCCAGTTCTCCTCTAGCTTTCGCTCCCTCAACGATACTCCGAACTCTTTTGAAGTCTTGATACTGCTTATAAAGCTGTATCCCCTTGTCAGCACGGTCCCAGGTGTCATGAAAAAATTGAACCCCTTTATATTCATCGGGAAATACACCTAGGATGCCGCGGAGCATACCAGCATTGGTAAAATAGATATCTAGTCCGCTTCCTTTATTCTGTCGCCCAAGATCAATAAGAGATATGCTACCCAATCCTACATATTTAAAAGCCTATTTAAATGTTTTTCAACCTAATTTATCAACAAACGTATCATTTGAATCATCCGCTGGATTATTGGAATCCTCATTCGGCCCGGGCGATTCAGACTGTTTTTGGTCCGAAATTGGTGTTTGATCCGGAAAGGCATCGTAATTATTACAAATCACACTTAAAAAAACTTAAGTAAAAGGCTCCCAACTTTTCACTTTCCATGCTCTATAATCCACGAATCCCAAAACGGACCGTCCCATAAGGACGACCCGTGGCGAGCAAACACCGTTCAAAGATTCGGTGTTCTTTTCCTCCGCATATTACGGACATCCGCGTTCGACTCTCGTCTATGACGGTCATCGCATCACCTAGAGGTGTTTTTCAAGCGACCGATAACACCACCTATTTCGCCGTTCAACGCATTGCAATAACTAGGTGGTTTGCACCTGACTTCAACTAATATTCCTTTACTTCAAAGATGTCTTTTACAAACTCGATATCTTTGGGTGTAAATCGTCCATCATTCTTAATATATTCTAGTTCCTCCGGACCAATCTTTCGATGGATCGTAACAGGGACTCCTTTTTCCCGGACAATACGATCCACATCTTTAATCATCTGAATTTGCTTTTCTGATGGAGAGCTATTTAATAACGATTTCCCCAAATCATATTCTTTTTCATCAGTTTTGATAATGTAGTTAATCCCTATTTCTTGAGATCCAATATATTGATAATCCAGGATCACCTGGGCATCTTCCCAAGGATATAATTCGGGTTCAAATCCAAAATACGGATCGTGGTAAAAGGCATCTTCATCGGCAGCAACATAATGATCAAAGGTCAAAGGGGTCAACAACAGAAAAAGTGGAAGCGCTAAAGTGGAACTAAAGGTGAAAAATAAAGCTGCCATTCTACCCGGTACCATCTCCCTCAGATCTTTCATTGCAAGTAAAAGATGACTCCATCCGAAAATGGCCCAAAGAATTAAGGTCGTCGTTATTGTCAATATAGTGTAGGAAAGGCCAGTTGGAGCCCAGGCGCGAAAACCAGGTTCCCGAGTTAAATATTCCTGTATATCAACAATCCATTCATTGATCACTAATATACCCAAAAATGTAGGAATAAAATAATAGACCACTAACAACCCATTTTTCACAATCTTAATAATAACCATCCCCTAAATATTTATGCTCAAACCTGTACGTGTGTATATAATTACTACATCGATGTGATGAAATAACTCTTTCTTAACAGAAATAGTATTTAATACCACTCCATCAAGGACAATTTCTGAAGGGGCAGTAGGCAAGCTCTCAAGCTCGTTCGATCCCGATATGGGAAAGACAGAAATACAGGAAAACAGGGATGATGTAGAGTCAACGGAAGCAACGAAAATGACACGCATTTTATCAGTCTTCTAATACCTTTTATTTCAGTTTGATAAGAAACACGTTTTATTCATGATATATCTCATGCCATTTATTGTATTCAAAAGTAATGACAAACGCAAATAGAGGTATAATTAAAGCACTGACTGTCATTAGACTTAAATTAATGATCAAAAATGCACTCGTAAGTGATAAAACCACCAGTTGCGTTATTGCAGTAGCAACCAAATCAATCAAGGTAAACAATGCCATAATCAGTAACAACCAAAAAAATCTTTTTCTTCCAAAGAAAAAGGTATACTTAATCCCTTTCCATCCTGTCAAATCAGAGGCAACTGCAACATAGGGAAATGCGAAAAAGCATAAAAGAATAATCAATCCAGGCAGGACGAAAAAAATAGTCCCCGTAACTGTTAAAAAGGAGTATAGAATACCTACCATATATACAAAAAACATATATTTGAACACTGTACCAAATATATTTCGCAGCGAAATCTCTTCATAGTTATATTGTTGGTTAGCCATAGCGATAAAAGGAAGTTGAACCAACGAAAGTGTAATCAGCATAAAAAATGTTCTGATCCAGTACGTCCACAGAGGAATCCCAAAGACTTCAAACGGCAAAACTGCATAGTTGGTCACGATCAAATAAAGAAACTGTATAGGAAATACAAAGATTAGTATAATTATACAGATCCTTAAAAATTGCTCCCGATACAAAGAAAATGCTTCCTTCCAACTGTTCACCTTACTCCCTCCATCTGTTATGATCTTGGATTTCGAAGACACGCCAAATATTTGTCTGCTTCCGGATGTTGCTCGATCGATATATCCTTGTAAATCTCTTTTCTTATTTCCTCCATTATTTTTACCTCCTCGGGATCCCTTTTTTTCGAATACATCCGTTGGTCATGATATTTTAACTCTTTGTAAGGAAACCACAGTCGCCAGTTTTTCCATGATACCTGAGACTCGAGGTAATTGATTAGGCGTTCACGGGCTTCGGATGTTTCCAGTTCAATTTCATTTTGTCTAAATCCACTACGCCCCATGTCCATTTGGTAACCTCGCATTTTCATAAAGTCCTCTTCAGTCACCACTTCTCGATTACGGGTCTCTACCGTAAGTTTTCGTCCGGCATTCACGGATTTTCTAATGGTAATCTGATGGTCAATCACTTCTTCGGACAAGGAAATCATCTGGTCTAATTCCTTTTTTAATTCACTCGGTATATTAATGGCATATTTCTTGATTCTTTTCAACGCTCTGATATACCGTTTATAGATACTCACTATCGGTTTGCTTGCCCAACTCTCTCCGTAGTTTGCTAAAGCCTCTATCGATGTGTTGTAACCATTCGCGATTAACGCGACTTTCCGGATTTGCGATACTGGTAAAACCGCCCCGTCTTCACGGACAACCAATTGATCCGCTGATGGATCAAAAGCAAAATAATAATAGTGTGCACCATCAATTCGAAATTTCGCCGGAAATACATCCCACTCTTCCTCTTCCTTTGTGTATCGTTCAACGACTTCCCGGATCTTAGGATCCAAATTATGCGGTCGAATCATCTCCGGCTCCCTCCTAATACCCCGCTGGATCATAATTGATCCAGCGAGGACATTTTTTAGCTAAACCAACCTTTAACCGTATCAACCGCATTGCTAATCCCCTTCTTAACCGTAGTAGCCACATTCTTAGCGGCTTTCGTAACTGTGTTAGCTACTTCCTTGGCTGTTTGTACTGGTTGGGTGAAAACCTTTGCAATAGTTTTTCGGTGCTCGATAGCTTTTCCAATGAGCCAAAGCCCTCCGCCTATTGCGGCCATCCCAGCAGCTACCGGAGC
>CALJVA010000039.1 GCA_937975135.1 uncultured Thermoactinomycetaceae bacterium
CTCCGGCAGCAGAAGTATCGTGGACAATCCCTCCAAACATGCTCCGGTATTCTTGCTTTACTGGAATAACATAACGGTTATTGCGAATCGTGATAATTGATTCCTGAGTCATTTTTTGTATGTGACTGTTACGAATCATTTGTTCCAGTGAAGTGCGAATACGTTCTTGGGTTGTAAATATATCCCGGCGAATACGTTTTAACTCAGGGCTGGCTGTATCAATCACCTGGGCTTCATCATCAATACAAGAAGTGATCGCCTTTTGCAGAGCACTAAGTCCTGCAAGCCCTTCCGCAATACTTCTTAGAATCGGAAGTGGATTTTCTTCTTTATCTATCTTTAACATCAACTGTTTAAACCTTCGGCCTACAGCAATAGTACTAGAAATATTAAGAAGTTCTTGGGGACTAAGAAGTCCGCTCATCTCAGCTCGTCGAATGGTTCCCCGAATCTCCTTTAAACCTGTCAAGGATATATCCGCTTTAATCCGAAGTAAATCCAATCCTTCTGCTGTTCCTTGAATCCATTTTTTTACTTTATCTGCATCTGATGAGGGTCGAAGGTGACGAATCAGATTTCTACCTGGCTCAGAATCCGCCTGCTCAATTAACAGGTTAATCACCTTATCGTACTCCAGAGCTTTACATTCATATCGACTCATCGGTTGGATTCACCCCACACTATACAATCCATCCTGCTTATTATAACAAACCATAAAAAGAGCCACACTATAAAGATAAAGGAGGGAAAAACATGACCATTGTACGCCATATTGTCCGATTTATCGTAGCAGCAGTCATCCTGCTTATTGTATCAGCATTGGTACCCGGCTTCAAAATAGCAGGCTTCTGGAGTGCACTCATGGCCGCTTTGGTAATTGCCGCCATTGGATGGATTGCTGAATCTTTGATTGGACGAGACATTTCCCCTTATGCACGGGGAGTTGTTGGGTTTTTAGTAAGTGCTGCGGTAATCTATCTGTCACAGTTTTTCGTACCGGGGATGCGTGTCACCCTTTTTGGTTCTCTACTGGGTGCTCTGGTGATCGCGATTATCGATTTGTTTGTCCCGACGAAAATCCGATTGGCAGAACCAGGAAAATAGGTTGAATTCATAGGTTAAGCCCCCTGTTCCGTAGTACCCCTTTCCTACTTTTGAGGATGGGGGTTATTTTTATTGTGGATTGTCCGAAATGAAGCCATAAAAGTTGTCTCCTAGACATATGAATAAGTGAGATAAAGGAGGCTTGTAATAATGAAACACCAAAAGATTATTATTTTTCTTGTGATCACTTCGTTTTTCCTTTTTATTGGTGGCTGTGCCAATTCCAATGAAACAATGCAGCCTTCTTCTTCCGCAAAGGTGATCTCAGAAGGAGAAAAACTTGTAATCAAGGCATCCAGCTTTAAATTTGAACCATCAGAAGTGAAAATCCCGGCAAACAAAGATATCGAACTTCAATTGGATATGGGAGAAAGTTTGCATGGTTTAGCGATTCCAGAACTTAATGTCGACATTAAAGAAGATGGAGAATCTGTAATGATTAATGCACAGCCTGGAGAGTACACTTATGTATGCTCTATCATGTGCGGAGCTGGACATGAAGATATGAAAGGGGTTTTAATTGTTGAGTAGTCCAATAGAAATGGACCGTCGGATTTCCGACAGTCCATTTTTTATCGAGCAAAAATGTGTTTTCCAATTTTCTTCGTTTGTGGCCGTGTCCAGATCCAACCCGATGTTGCCGTATCAGGGTTAAAGTAGTAAAGTGATCCATCTGTTGGATCCCAGCCATTGAGTGCATCATTGGCAGCTTTTAGTGCTTCTGCATCGGGCACAAGGTTAATCTGTCCGTCATCCACTGCGGTAAATGCTCGGGGTTCATAGATAATACTAGGAATAGAGTCTGGGAATTGATCACTTCGAATTCGGTTCAAAATAACTGCAGCAACGGCTACTTTTCCAATATAAGGCTCACCCCGTGCTTCTCCATGAATCGCACGTGCCAATAAATAGATATCCCCTTTGGAGGCTCCTCCTCCAGATGATCTTATGGGGCGCTTTACTTGAGCTGATTGAGGTGCTGTTTGTGGTGCTCTTTGTTGTTGCGTCTGGGCCTGACCGGATGGACGCCAGTCCTTTGTGGCCTGCCACAGTTTTAACTTCGTATCATGACCCACTCTTCCGTCGCTTTTCCGCCGCCATATATACAAAAATCACTCATAGCCCAGCGAAGCCCCCGATCAGTTGCAGGACCAAACTTACCATCGATCTTTCCTTTATAAAAACCGAGAAATCCAAGACGACGTTGCATTTCCCATATATAACCGCCACGATCTCCTAGTTTGTAAATACGGTTTTCTACTCCCGGTGCCCATGCTTTTGTTTGACTTACCAACTGATTCTTTGTTTTGGTTCCAACTACCCCGTCAACTTTTAGGCGATTTTCATATTGATAAAGGCGAACAGCTCGTTCCGTACGTGTCCCAAACTTACCATCTACTTTTCCTGTATAAAAACCCAGGTATTTTAATCTTCCCTGTAGTTCATATACATCTCCTCCTGCCGCACCTTTCTTCAATGTCCCTTGTCCAAAAGTTGCTCCTGCCGCAATCGCTGAGTAGTTGGATCCTAGTAGCAGTACCATACAACAAAGGAGTAGCACATATCGCTTTGTCATTTTGCTCACCTTTCTCTGGGCTGGGTTATCTGTTATTATGCCGCTCCTTTGGTACCCTATTCACCAGAGAAAACATAGGATGAGACAGTGAAAATAAGGAAAATGTTACAGAACAGAGATTCTATAAAACAAAGATAGACTAGGTCCTAATCCTTTCCCAGGTTAATCATTATTAAACAGATCAAGAGAAATTCCAGTAAAACTTCGCCCTAAGAAAGAACCCTCCACAAGTTCAGTTGAAAAAGGAAGAAAATACATTACGTTAACCAATATAAAAATGACCAGCAATATTTTTGTTAACCCAAAGGCCAACCCACCAATTTGATTTACAGTAGAAATAACCGGAAATTGAAGAAAGGGATTGATTAGTTTAGAAAGAAATACGAAGCCGATTTTAACTCCAAAGAACAGGATCAAAAAAGCGATTAGGGTATAAATTCCTTCCCGGATAGGGATAAAATGATTTAAAAATCCACCTGTAACCGCTTCTGATAACGGAAACTGTGTTTCCAAGTAGCCAGCAAAAGAACTACTAAGCTGATAAGCTACAAAAACTGCCAAAAGCCACCCAACAAGAGAGGTGATCTGGCGAATTAATCCTCTTTTATATCCCACATACATACTTATTATGATCAGCGAAAATAGAAAAACATCTAGTCCGTTCATATCTATGTCCCCTTTATACTTTCTTGATAATCATTTAAAATTTTAGTAATTATTACCATTTTTAGTAATTCTCCATATGTTGATAAAGCTAGTCACATCCTTAGCGCACCTAAACATTTTATAATATTTCATCTACTTCTTGGAGTGTTTGCACAGCAATAATAAAAAAGGAAGCGTCCTTATTCTTATTTTAAGTAAAGGCGCTTCCTTTTTTCAAATGAATCTTTTCAAGGTTCCACATCTTCAATGAGATGTATAATCTCATCATATTCCTGTTTTAGTCGAGTATAAGAGTCAGCAAAGTTGACTGCAGATAGTACAGCGACCCGAGTCATATCAAGACGAGGATTTCCTTTGGCTACCTTCCGCATAAATTCATCCACTTGATTCGCTACATTTCGCATATGCCCTGGACTTGCATTTCCAATAATACTATATTGTTGCCCAAAAATCTCCACTGTTTGTCTATTTTTACTCATCGTCCTGCCCTCTCTCCTTTTATATAAGGGCCTTTTTCATACTATTCGCTTACAATTGGAGATTTCCTTCTTTATTACAACATTTTTCTATAAAAAATGCTTAGCCACGCAGCTTTGCACCGTATGTTGTTTCTAGCTTACTTACGATTTTATTATGGAGTTGATTGACTTCATCGTCGGTCAATGTTCGCTCAGGATGTTGAAACACTAAATTAAACGCAATGCTCTTTTTACCAGCCTCGATTTGTTCCCCACTAAACAAGTCAAATACTGTAATCGTTTTTAGTAACTCACCTGCTTCGGAATATATCGTTTCTTTTATTTCAGCGGCTGGAAGATCAGCATCCACTACGATCGCAAGATCCCGAGTTACTTCAGGATAACGAGGGAGTGGAGAAAAGTGAATTTTACGACCTGCAGCCTTGAATAAAGGCAGCAATTCCAATTGAAATACATAGGTCTCATCCAAATCATGCGCTTTACTTACCTCAGGATGAAGCTGTCCCAAAAGACCAACCAATCGATCGTCTAAACGGATTTCCGCAGTTCGTCCAGGGTGAAATCCTTCAATTTCTGTCCCATGATAGGTGATACCTTCAACTCCCAATCGTGTAAACAAAAACTCCAACATCCCTTTTACCATAAAGAAGTCGACCTTACTAGGGATCCCTTGCCAGTGAATTGGTTCACGGTTTCCTGTAATTAATGCAGCAAGTTCAAGGCGTTCCTCAGGCAATTTACTGAGCTGCTTTTCCTGGGTAATAAAGACATGGCCCATTTCAAACAAAGCAATATTCTCTTGCTGACGATGCACATTATATCTTGCCGTTTGTATCAGATGAGGAAGTAAGCTAGTTCGCAATACTGTCCGTTCATCACTCATGGGCAAAGAAAGACGAATCAAGGGTAAATCTTGACCCAATCTGCCAACCTTCCGTAATTCTTCAGGAGAAGTTAAAGTATAAGTAATTGTCTCAGAAAAACCAAGACCCAACATCAGATGGCGAATTGTACGCTGCAAACGCTGTTCCTTAGAAAGCCCTCCAGTAGACTGAGTTCCCCACGGTAAAGTGGCTGGGATCCGGTCATACCCATACAACCGACCCACTTCTTCGATCAAGTCTACTTCCTGTGTAATATCTAGTCTCCGGGTAGGAACTTCCACGCGGTAACCATGATCCACAGTTTTAACTGAGAAGCGTAGCCGTCGAAAAATCTCTTCAACCTCTTCTGCTTTTAATTGCACCCCAAGGAGTCGGGTAAGGCGTTCGTGGCGCAACTGGATCGTAATATCTTCTACATCCTCTTGTACTTCCACAGTTTCCCGGGAAATCACTGTTCCTCCTGCGATTTCCACCAGCAACTGAACCGCACGGCGAAGTGCCAATAAAATTCGCTCAGGATCCACTCCTTTTTCAAAACGGTTACTTGCTTCCGTCCGAAGTCCCAATGTTCGGGAGGTAGTACGGACTAAGCCTGGATCAAAAAGGGCAGATTCAAGAAGTACTGTTGTTGTTTTGGAGGTTACCTCTGAATTGTGGCCGCCCATCACTCCAGCAATCGCAATTGGCTTGCTTCCATCGGTAATGAGCAGGGTCCCTTCAGGACAGGCTCGTGTCACCCCATCGAGGGTTGTCACAGTCTCCCCTGGATGGGCCAAACGAACACGAATCATCGGCTCCGCCAGCTTATCCAGATCAAAGGCATGCAGGGGCTGTCCCATTTCCAACATCACATAGTTTGTGATATCTACCACATTGTTAATCGGACGAATTCCAGCAGCCATTAGCCGATTTTGCATCCACTGGGGGGAAGGGGCAATCTTAATCCCACTTACAATCTGCGCTGCATAGGTAGGACACTCTTCCTTTGCGTCCAAGATCAACTCGACGGGAATCTCCTTTTCTTCGGGCAAAATCTGAGGAGGTTGCTCCAATTTGAGCTTTCGATCCAGAATCGCCGCCACTTCGTATGCAAGACCCCACATACTGAGACAATCTGCTCGATTAGGGGTCAATTCCAGCTCTAGCACATAGTCATCAAGTCCCAAAAGTTTGTCCACATCGGTTCCCACATCCGTCTTTGGCAGCACAAGGATCCCTTCTACTTGGTTTTTTGCCACTACTTTTTCAGGAATCCCTAGTTCTTGGGCAGAACAGATCATTCCCTCCGATAGGACTCCACGTAACTTGGTCCGTTTAATCTTAATACCTCCAGGTAGACGAGCACCAACCAAAGCGACGGGAACATATTGACCGGGGGCTACATTGGCAGCTCCACATACAATGGAAAGGGGTTCTTCCTCTCCAACATCCACAGTACAAACTCGTAACCGATCTGCATTAGGGTGAGGCTCCACTTCCTTCACATGCCCCACAACAACTTGGGTAAAACCAGTATTTCGCGCATGAACGGCCTCCACTTCGATCCCTGCAAAGGTAAGGCGCTCCGCTAAGTCTTCTGGTGATATTCCGGTTAAATCCACATACTCCGAAAGCCAGTTATACGATAATAGCATCACTCGCTTCCTCCTTAAACAGACTGAAATTGCCGCAAGAACCGCAAGTCATTAGTATAAAAGTGACGAATGTCATCAATTCCGTATTTTAACATCGCAATCCGATCGGGTCCCATTCCAAAAGCAAATCCTGTATACCGTTCAGCATCATACCCGGCATATTGTAAGACACGGGGGTGTACCATGCCCGCTCCAAGGATCTCAATCCATCCAGTTTGTTTACAGACTCGACATCCTTTGCCAGCACATACTACACATGAAATATCCATTTCTACACTGGGCTCCGTAAAAGGGAAAAAGCTGGGCCGGAGACGACTCTGAACCTCTTGGCCAAACATCCGCTTGACAAAGGTGTCTAATGTACCTTTTAGTTCACCTACTGAAATTCCCCGGTCTACGACCAATCCCTCAATTTGCATAAATTGATGAGAATGGGTCGCATCATCATCGTCCCGTCGATATACCTTTCCTGGACAAATAATTTTTACAGGAACCTGTCCCTCCCTTTCCAATAATGTCCGTACCTGAACAGGAGAAGTGTGGGTTCGCAGTAAGATCTCTGAGGTAATGTAGAAGGAGTCTTGCATATCCCGAGCCGGATGATTTTTTGGAATATTGAGTGCTTCAAAATTGTATTTATCCCATTCCACTTCTGGACCCTCTGCAATTGCAAAGCCCATCCCAATAAATATATCTTCAATCTCCTCAATCACTTTACGGAGGGGATGAATTGCACCGATCGGAAGAGGACGTCCTGGTAGGGTGACATCCAATTTTTCCCGAATTAGACGCTGCTCCAATAACTCTTTTTCAATCATGGTTTCTTTCTTATCTATCTGCTCTTCCAATGCTTTTTGGATCTCATTGGCCAAACTTCCGATCACCGGCCGCTCTGCCGGAGGCAATTTACCCATTCCACGTAAAAGGGTTTTAATCTCCCCTTTTTTTCCTAAGTATTTTACCCGCAACTCCTGCAGATCCCGTAAGTTATTGACTTCTGCAATTCTCTGACTTGCTTCCTCTTTCAATTCCTGTAATTTCTGTTTCATTGCAATACCACTCCTTTCTACAAAATAAAAAAATCTTACGCCCAAAGGGACGCAAGATCGTGGTACCACCCTTTTTGAACAGCACGAAGAGAAAACATGCTGTCCCACTCTTGCCATGATAACGGTTGGTAGCCGATCACTCCTACTCACCAAAAAATGGGCTTTCAGAGGATTGCTCTGGAGTGAATGAAGGCGCCGTTTCTCGAAGAGTGCTTTCAGTCTCGACACTCTCTCCCTGTCGAGAGGGATCGCCTCCCCTTCTCCTTCATAGCGAATACGATTATGAAAAATTCCTTGTCAAGATTATAGCCAATCAGTTTGACAGTTGCAAGTTATTGATGAGATTGGCGCACCCATTCAAATAACAAAATCCCCGCTGCCGTCACAACACTTAAAGATTCCACCTGACCTGCCATGGGAATTTTGACCTCTTCATCCACCATTTCACGTAATTGGGGGTCTACCCCACGCCCTTCATTTCCCAACAAAAATGCAATTCGACTCGAATATGCTAAGTGAAAATAAAGTTTTTCCGTGCGCGGAGCTGTTCCAACAACCAAAATCCCTTGCTTTTTTAATTGAGGAATCACTTTTTTAAGCTCAACTTGATAAAGGGAAAGGCGAAACAAAGATCCCATCGCGCTCCTCACGGTTTTGGAGTTAAAAGGATCTACCGTTCCCCGTCCCAAATAAACCCCTTGTACACCAGCTGCTTCCGCAGTACGCAGGATTGTCCCTAAATTACCCGGATCTTGAATTGCATCTAATAAGAGCAAGGGCCCTGTTGGTAAATTTAGTGGAGGATAATCCAAGATTTCTACTTCTGCTGCAATCCCTTGAGGAGTCACGGTATCCATCAAATCGGCAAATAACGCCGAGGGAAGCAAATAGATTGGTAGCCTATTAGGCAAAGTGGGAAGCTGCTGTAGGAAAACTTCTTTTTTTTGTTCGTCAATCAAAAGCGCTTTAATCGGCCAGCCTGCAGAAATCGCTTCTTGCAATAAATGTTCTCCTTCGATCAGCAAAGAGCCATGAACTCGCCGTCCTTTTCGTGTTTGAAGAGAGCGCCATAGTTTTACTTTTTCATTCCGACTCGAAGTGATTCGTTTGATTTTGTTTATCATGTCTTCTCCCGTAACCTTTGTAGATCTTCGTTCCGACCGATCACTATCAGAATATCGCCTCTGTAAATCCGATCCGTGGCAAGAGGAGCGATAGTGATTTTCTCTCCACTCTTTATCGCTACCACATTACATCTAAATTTTGCTCGAATATCCAGCTCCGATAACGTCTTGCCATTAAAAAAGTTTCCGGCACTTAGTTCAATCACACTGTAGTCATCTGCCAGTTCGATGAGATCCAGAATATTAGGGGAGATCAGTTGATGGACCACCCGAACCCCCATATCCCGTTCAGGATATACCACTTTATCGGCGCCAATCTTATAAAGCACCTTGCCATGAAGGTCACTTTGCGCCTTAACGACCACTTTTTGTACACCTAATTCTTTTAGAATGATCGTTGTCAAAATACTGGATTGAATATCTTCACCAATGGCCACGACAACGACATCAAAATTCCGAATTCCAAGTGCTCTCATGGCTCCTTCATCGGTGGAGTCTGCTTCTACAGCGTGGGTGACCAGTGTTGCATAATCTTGTACTCGCTGGGGATCACGATCTATCACCATTACTTCATAACCCATTTCATGTAAAGTTCTTGCCACACTACCGCCAAAACGACCTAGCCCGATGACGGCAAACTCTTTTTTCATGGGGATCCCCCTTGTTTTGCGTCGAAATTATTGTACCACATTTTTACGTAAATAAGGATGGAGAAAAGGGTAAAGGATGTATGGTAAAGGAGGCGTACAGAGTGAACTTTGATATTCGCGGAGCTGTCATCCACAATATTCGTAACCTGAGTAAAAAGGAACTGGATGATTTGGTGAATGATTCGATTAACCAAAAAGAAGAAAAGCTACTGCCTGGTTTGGGAGTAGTGTTTGAAATCATCTGGGAAAACAGTGATCCAAAAAGTAGACAACAGATGATCGATACCTTAAGCAGTAGTCTACCCCACCAAAAAGCAAAATCACCCATTCCCACAGTATAAAAAATGATGGGTCCCAAAAGCCGGACCCATCATATATACGTTTATTAAATTTTTCTTTTGCTCATTTTGCACGGGTTTGATCTTCAAATGTACCTCTGTGACTCCCATCGCAAAATGGTTTATTATTAGACCGACCACATCGGCACAACGAGACGACCTTTTTTGTTTCAAAGGCGTTTCCTTCTGCATCTACTAATTCTACATCTCCTGAAACAACATACGGTCCGTTATCCATGATCTTGATCGTCACATTTGCCATGTGTTACCCTCCTGATTCCCTATGATATATCTCTTTCTAGTCTTTACTTCTTCATCAATAGGTAAAATCCTTTACTCTTACTTATTCCTCTTCTTGGGAAGATAGATCATTACCACATTTTTCGTTTTATTTACTTTGGTTTGTATCCCGGAAGAATCAACCGGCACTGGAAGCATCATCGTTTTCACAAAAGAGGTTTTCACTTGATAGGGAAAGTGCTTCCGTTTTTGTTCAATCACTCCTTGGATCGAAAGCTGACGATCTTGTGCCTGCACATGAATTTCATGTTTATCTGTTAGGCCGGGTATATATAACCGGATCACCACCCCTTCATCCGTTAACTTCCATTCACTTTTTATAAAGATAACAACTTGAGTACCTATAAGCTGTTCAATCTCTTGTTCCAACTGTCGAAATTGGTCTTCAAATCGTTGGGCAGCGATTTGCCAATGGTCCCATCCATTCATCGGAATTCCTCCTGCTCTTCAGAAATAAAAAAACCCCTGATGGGGCTAAATTGGGAAATAGATCGGCACTATTCCAAACTTAAAAAGGTCCATAATAGTTGTCACCACCGAGAATTCCCACGCCCCACCAGAAAATAAAGAAAAGAAAGAGCAGAATAATAATAATCCAGATCCACCAGCCGCCACCAATGAGTCCGATTAAACTGCTTGTAGAAGCTCTTTTTTTCATCGGTTATCCCCCTCTCTCGATCACATCTTCCTATAAGATATGACCCTGTCACAAAAAGGTATAGACAGTTGCCTGAGAGAGTTAACCTATATTTACTTTGTACAATATATTGCTCCCTAAGATATCAAGATTCATTCTTTTTTTGTTGTTTCCAGGCCAGCCAGAGAAATCCTGTGATTAAGATAAAGGCAATCAATGCCAAAAAGGGAATGGTAATAAAGCCAAACCAATTGATATAAGCACGATCACAGGGAACCCCCTGAGTACAAGGGGTTTGCTGAGCCAACCAGGGCACTTTTTGTTGTAGATAATGATAAAGGGAAATCATTCCTCCGATAACGCTAAGAGGCAAGGTATAAGGAACGATTTCAGTAGAACCTCTAAAGCTGGCGATCCCAAGCAATAGAGCAAGAGGATACATAAAAATGCGTTGGTACCAGCATAATTCACAGGGAATATAACCTGCAATCTCACTGAAGTACAAGCTACCCAAAACAGCTACAAGGGAAACGACCCATGCCAAGTATAATGTCTGTCCCCGAATCCAGTTTAAGAGGAATCCATTGTTTTCTTTACTCATCACCTTCGCTCCCCAATTCCTCTTCAATTGCCGCTTTGATCGCTGGGTAGTTAAAAAACTCTACTTCCTTTCCATTGATCAAAATCGTAGGTGTAGATTGGACTTCCAACTTCCTACCAATAATCTGATCATCGGATACTGCGGATGCATAAGTATTCTCTTTAAGCTCTTGTTCCAGCTTCTTGGCATCGATGTCCGGTAACTCTTTCTTCGCTAACTCAACCAAAAATTCTGATGTAAATTCTTTGTCTTGGTTATCAAAGAGAGCTTCATAATACTTCCATACTGCTTCTTTATTTTGATTAAAAACAGCTTCTCCAGCCATGGCTGCTCTAGGAGAATCTTCTCCCTCAATAACAGGAAAATTGACGAGGATTAACTTGGCTTTTCCCTTATCGATAAAATCTTTTTTTAGTTGAGGAAAAATCCCTTTATGAAATTCTTTACAAGAAGGACATTTGAAGTCAACGAACTCAACAATGGTTACTGGAGCATCCTCTTTTCCGTATACAGGCTGATTTTCGAAAGAAATTTCGGAGTAGGCAGCTTTCGTTTCATTATTGCTGGACCCACCCCCGATACTGCTAAATGCACTGTATAAGCCAATGCCAATTAACACAAGTACGGCAATAACTCCTGTGATCATAATTAGATTTCCCTGATTATTTTTCTTCCGTTTTTGTGCCATAAGTGTTCCTCCTTTTTTATAAGGCGTAGTGAAGCTTTACGTCCTTTGAACTTATTATGCCATTCTATGGATCTGAGGGTAAGGACCAAACAATCCTTTCCTTGAATCATTAATCTTTTGGAACTGCCCCTCGATGAACCTGATAATCTCTATCCCATTGAATTATAAAACAAGTTCCCTTATAGTAGAGATAAAGGCTTTGAACAAAATTAAAACTGTACGGGAGCTCTGAGCACAGGGCTGAGAGGGAGGCTGATGCTGCCACCGACCGATACCTGATCTGGGTAATGCCAGCGGAGGGAAACAAAGATTTTTTTCTTTTGTACACTACCGTGGGCAAACCTACGGTTTTTTATTTTTAGGAGGGATGAATATGTCCAGCACACCACGCGCGTTAACCATTGCTGGTTCGGATAGCGGCGGAGGTGCAGGAATTCAAGCTGATTTAAAAACCTTTCAAGAATTGCAGGTTTTCGGAATGAGCGCTGTTACAGCCATTACGGCACAAAACACCTTAGGGGTAACTGGGATTTATCCCTTAGATAAAGAAGCAGTCGCTTCCCAGATTAGTGCTGTTGCAACAGATATTGGTGTTGATGCTGTGAAAACAGGTATGATCGCTAGTGAAGAGATTATGCAAACGATTGCTGATAAGATTCGGGAACATCAACTCAAAAATCTTGTCGTTGATCCTGTGATGATTGCCAAAAGCGGAGCTGCTTTATTAAACCCTGAAGCCCGTCAAGCATTAACCCGTATCCTAATTCCCTTGGCTACAGTGGTAACACCCAATATCCCGGAAGCAGAAGAGCTTACTGGACTCTCCCTTAACTCCTTGGAACAACGAAAAGAAGCGGCGAAGCGAATAGTGGACATGGGAGCCAAAGCAGTAATCATTAAGGGAGGACATCTCTCAGGAAAGGAAGCCACGGATCTCTTCTACGATGGCAAAGAGTTTCATACTTTTTCGGCTCCACGTTTTGAGACCAAACATACCCATGGAACGGGCTGCACTTTCTCAGCTGCGATTACCGCCTGTTTAGCCAAAGGAGACTCCCTACTTGATGCTGTTCGCACAGCGAAAGAATTTATCACAGCAGCGATTTCTTTTCCTCTTGAATTGGGAAGGGGCCATGGACCCACCAACCACTGGGCCTATCGAGAGAAAAGGGAAAAGGTATAACAGTCTGGTTACTATCATAATTATAAAGGATGTGAATTTAATTGTCATTGACTTCGGCAATGCTTCGTGTTTATTTCGTGATGGGAAGCCAGGACTGTCGTGGAAAAAATCCAGTGGAAGTGTTGGAGGAAGCGATTGCCGGTGGAATCACTTTGTTTCAGTTTCGAGAAAAAGGTTCCGGTTTGACTATTCCTGAAACGTTGGAGTTGGGAAGACAACTGCGTGACCTTTGTCGCTCATATAAAATCCCTTTTATAATGAATGATCGAGTCGATTTGGCTCTCCTCCTCGATGCAGACGGCGTCCATGTGGGACAAGAAGATATCCCAGCTCAAGAAGTGCGAAAATTGATTGGATCAGACCGTATCCTAGGCGTTTCAGTAGAAACACCTACTGAAGCCCTACTAGCCAAACAGAATGGAGCCGATTACATCGGTGTCGGCCCTATGTATACGACTTCTAGTAAACCAGATGCAGGGACACCCATTGGCCCCGATGCAATCGCTTCGATCCACCAACAATTTTCTTCCTCCCTACCAATCGTTGGTATTGGAGGAGTCAATGCCGATAATGCACTCCCTGTTATACAAGCTGGGGCCAGTGGCGTAGCAGTTATATCTGCAATTGCCGCTGCAGACAGCCCAGAAAAAGCTGCAAAACAGATCCGGGAAATTGTTGAGAAAGGACTACAGAAAAACCCCGCGGACTAATCCGCAGGGTTTTCTATTGAGCCTTGTTAACCGATTCCTTTGATTGCTTCCTCCCAAATAAGTGCATCCATTTGATCCAGTCATTGTGATCCATATTGAGCATCGTAAGAATCAAAATAAACAGTGGTAAGATCACCTGGATAAATGGAAATGTAAGTATAATCCCCAATATACCTATCAAGCCAATAACTTTTCGTCGCCGGTTCCATTGTTCGTTTATCCAATCCCAGCGACTACCACCATTGATCAATCGTCGATTAATAGCATATAAAGGCGAAAAAGCAGAAATAACGTAAAGTATGGATACGAACAGCATAAGTATTCCACCGATCGTGGAAAAACGGACATAAAAAAGCGAATCTAAACTGATTGCAAGAATTCCAATCACCGCATTGATCAACGGTAGTAACCAATTCCCTATAAATTTCCGGCTTGAAAGGCGCTGTAAATCCTGTTTACAAGAATTAAGATGGGATGATAGTTGCGGATCATCAAAAGAAAGTCCTAAGGCTCGATCAAGATAGGTACGTGCCTCTTGAATATGCTTTTTTTCAGTAGCATACAAACCTGCGTCTACATAGGGATGACCTTCAGAGATCTCTAGCCAATTTGCATAGGCTAATCGCTGATAAGCAAAGGCAAGATACCATTGATAAGTACTGTTTTTCTTCGGATCTGATTCATTTTCAATGCATTTTTCCAGTGGTGAAAGGGCCTTTACATACTGTTCAGTTTTCACTAACAAGATTCCTACCGACCCACAATATTCGATTGAGGTCGGTTCAAGTTCCCATGCCTTTTCATATTGCTCCAGTGCCTCTTCAAGACGCTCCTCTTGTTCCAAGATACGTCCAAGAAGAGCATAACCGGAAGCATTTGTAGGCGCCAGCTGGGTCACCTGTTGACTTGCTTTTATCGCAGATTCCAACTGATTTTGCCGAAAGTAAACCTCCGCAAGCAATAACCACGCCTCTACATTGTCAACGTTTTTTTCCGTAATTGTCTGAGCTAGAGAAAATGCTTCTGAAAGTTTTCCTTCCTGAAGCAGTTGCCATCCCTTTTTCACCCCATCATCTACTGGAGTGGATTCAATCTCGGTTACAGGCTCTGGTTGAATTTCTGGTTCAGTCGCAGGTTTTAATGGTTCATTTCCGAGAAGCTGTTGATCATAAACTTCACGCTTCTGTGGATCTAAAAGCACTTCTTCTACTTCCTGAAGCAGCTTTATGATCCGCTCCGCTTCCTGGCGCCGCTCCAACTGGGGAGCATTGGTTCGATTACTCCATTTCCGGTAAGCTTGAAATAATGCCTTTCTTATCTCCTCTTCACTTGCAGACGGAGATATCTCCAATATTTCATAGTAATTTTCCATGGTAGTAAATCCTCTTATCTTCTTTTAATTCACTGGTATTCGTCCAATACGTATTCGTTTTTCTTCCACCTCATCCTCCGTTAAATTGGAGGTGCGTTTAATCTCCATTTTTCCAAGCAACTTTCCAGCTGTTAAATCATAAACACTGACATGGATAATCCCATTACTATCATACTCATAAATATCTTCGATCAAAGCCCCTTTGGGATAAGGAGGGATCTCCATGACCGCTTCTCCAACAATCTTTACATATTCAAGATCTTCATCTTCTCCCTCAGTGATCTGAACATGTACATGGGTCTGATTGTCAACTACAGTCCGAAAACGTTTGCGGACCTTACAGGGAATTGGTGTTCCCTTCTTTACAACAATTGCATTGTATAAACGATGACCATTTTCTTCGTCTACAGCGACGGTACCCATGCTGTGAGAAGTAACATCATGAACTTCTACCAGCGGAAAGTCATCAGGGTTCTCCAGATGTGTTTCCCCTTCTTGCATTTTAATTAGCATCCCTTGAATTGCGGCACCCATTGCGACCACTTCATCGGGATGAACATCCATCGCCGGCTTTTTCCCACTTACTCGTTCTACTAATGCTGGAACTGCAGCCATTCGGGTGGAACCTCCAACGAGGATCGTCTTATCAATATCATCCCAGGTAAGACCGGCATCTTCCAGCACCATCCGCATCGTATGTTCCGTCTGTTTTAACAAATAAGAAGTAATCTCTTCAAACTTTTCACGTGTAAAAGGGATCGAAGCATTCACGCCCCCTGCAGAGAGAAACACATTGGTTCGATCACGGGATGAAAGTGTCTTCTTCGCGATCTCAGCCTTATCACGTAAGTCTTGTTCCCAGATTGGATCCTCCAGTAAATCGGGACCCCCTTGCTTTTTAAATTCACTGTTAAGGTAAAACATTACTTCGTTATCCCAATCAAAGCCACCCAGGTTTTTGGCTCCACCGGTAGCCAAAACCCTAATGTTGCCCCTATCCAGCCTAAGAATAGTTACATCAAAGGTACCCCCACCTAAGTCATAGACCAATAAGTTTGCTGACTCATTCAATTTATCCATTCCATAGGCAAGGGCAGCAGCGGTAGGCTCATTAATAATCCGCAACACATTAAGTCCGGCAATCCGCCCTGCATCTTGGGTGGCCTTCCGCTGTGCATCGTCAAAGTATGCAGGAACAGTGATAACTGCATCTGTTACTTCTTCTCCTAGTAAGTTTTCGGCATCTTCCTTCAAGCGTTTAATGATAAGAGCAGAAATCTCTTCAGGAGTAAATGATTCTCCAGTTTCCGCGTGGAATTTCCACGTATTTTCACCCATCTGCCGCTTGACGAACTGTACAACATTTAATGGGGTAGCCACTGCAGAACGTTTCGCGATGCTACCTACTAATGGATCATGTCCATCAAACAATACTACAGAAGGGGTGGTTCGTTCTCCTTCACGGTTAGCGATAATCTCTGGCTTACCGTATTTGTTTACCACGGCGATGGCCGAGTTCGTTGTTCCAAGATCGATTCCCACTACATGGCTCATCTTCTCCCACTCCCCCCTAAATTTCATCGTTTCTTAATTGTTTCTCATAAGGTCATATTAGAAATCAGTGATTTTCGCTCATCGATTATCTCTTTGGATAAACTGCCAGATTTCTGCATGATTGATTCCCGGGTAACTTGTCCGCTCATCAATTCCCGGGTCACTACCTCAATCACACCATCAACATTATAGCGTAGAGTTACTTCAATCATAAGCTCTCCTGCTTTATGTGGAGGTAATCCACTCAAACCAGCCCGTCCAATCCGCTCTACCTGTGGTGAATTTGGATCAGAATCTTCCCCTTGCAGCACCTCAAATTCAACACGGCTTTGGTTATCTACATTTGTGACAAACCGGCGCGTCTTTTCACATGGAAGAGGAGTAAACCGAGGAATAATAATGCTATTTACATATTTTGAGGGATCTTCCGCGGAGCGCGCTTTAACACCGAGACTATGAACGGCAATGTCAGTAACGGTAATAGGCTTCTCTATTGGTTTCTCTAATGAAGTCGTACTGGAAACTGGCTCTTTGATGGTAGCATCCTTGGATATGTTATCCTGTGCGACAACCATTCCTTGAACAGCAGCACCCAAGGCAACACATTCATCCGGATTAAGATGCCAAGCCGCTTCTTTTCCTGTTACACGTTCGATCATTTCACGAACAACAGGCATGCGGCTAGAGCCTCCTGCCAAAAGTACTCGGTCAATTTGATCCCAACTTAAGCCGGAATCTTCTAAAACTCGGTGCATGCAATCCTCTGTTTTCCAGATCAGATCTTCAACTAGCTCGTAAAAAAGACTACGGTCCAAATCAACCCGTAAGGCACTGTCATTTGATGAAAGGGCAACGGCTATTTGATTTCGAAAGCTGAGGTCTTTTTTGGCAATTTCTGCTTTATCCCATAGATCTTGTCGCGAACGTGGATTAGCTCGAAGATCTGTGCCGTAGGTTTTTAGAAATTCCTCAGCAAAATAGTTAACCAGCCGTTCATCAATCTCTTTTCCACCCAAATCGGCGTGTCCATCTGTTGCAAGGATGGTGAAGGTATTTCCTTCGATTCGCATAATCGTAACATCAAAGGTTCCCCCACCAAAATCATAAATTAGAATGGTCTGCTCCTCTTCGGATCGTTCAAAACCATATGCAAGGGCAGCCGCTGTCGGCTCATTAATAATACGAACCACATCAAGGCCAGCAATCTCTCCCGCTTGCCGTGTACATTCCCGTTGTGCATCTTTAAAGTAGGCTGGAACGCTAATAACTGCTTTTTTCACTTCTTGACCTAAATATGCTTCAGCATCATTTTTCAATTTACGAAGAATCATGGCGGATAAATCTTCGGGAAAGTAATCCCGTCCATCTACATTAAAACGAAATGAAGGATTGCCCATTTCTCGTTTAATAAAGCGTACGACACGCCTTGGCTCGACAAGAGCCAGGTTACGAGCTTCACTACCTACAATGGGCGTACCATCAGCTTCAAAGAAAATAACAGAGGGTGTAGTACGATCTCCCTCACGATTGGGAATAATCTCCGGCTTTCCATAAACATTAATATAAGATATGGCTGATGCCGTTGTACCCAGGTCAATACCGACAATCAGCTCATCACCATTCATTGTCCCCGCCTCCTTGGCATCCGTCCTTCCTGAGGTTGGTACTTACGGATAATCACTTCTTCAGGACGTAGAATGGTCTGACGATAACGAAAGCCTCTACGAACCACTTGTACTACCTTGTTATCTTCCGATGGTATATTGGTATGTTCAGCTCCGATCGCCCGCTGCCACCGGGGATCAAACACAGTCGAGGTCGAGGTGATCATCTCTACTTCACGGCGATATAAAATTTCCAATAGCTCATCACTTAGTGTTTGCAACAGATCAGCAACTGAAGGTGGTACATTAGAAGCAGATCGAACATCCTGATAAATAACTTCCATTCGATCATAGAGAAGGATAAGATCGATCAACATAGGTCTTTGTTCCTGATAAGCTGCATCTCTCTTAAAATATTCTAGCTCTTGGTAAAGATGATCGAAGGCCTTCTCCTTTGCACGGTCATAGTTAAGACGCTTCTCTACGACCATTTTTAATGAGGCCAATTCAGCGGTAATATTCGTAAGCGAAGATAAAATCGGATCCCTCCCACTTGGTACAGCTGGCCGATCGTCTACTGGTGCCCGACGATAACGTTTTTGTTCCTTCATAACCGTCTCCCTTCAAATAGCGATCCTTCGCTAATTGACATTTTCTCCATGATCTCTTTGGACCACGCCCAAGTGTAGGTTAGCAAACCTTGACAGGCAGTTTAAAAACATCTAGCAAAAGTTTTTGCTATGGAAAATCAGATACAAATGATATCTTGATGGTTCTCTTTTGGGTTTAAGTATGAATAATGAAAAACTTAGCTGAGTACTTATCCTTACACGGTAATTATAGCATGTACATAAAACAATAGGGGTAAAAAAACGAAAAAACTCCCTTGATAGAGTGAAGCCCGCTTAAGACCTCTCACATTCTTCACTATATACTACGTAATTTTATCATAAAAGTACTACTTCTCTTGATAATAGGATTTTATTACTGAAAAGATCCATTTTTTTCTTAACCCTATGCCAAGTAAACCTGCAACTATTTTCTTTATACACCTAAAGCGTGCCTACCCTCCGCTTTATCGATTTTGGATGGAACATCGCTTGTATTTCTACATGCAAAATGATCCTACCTTAAAAGAGGACGGGAACCAGCAAGTCTCCGTCCTCTTTGTGTTTATCTTTCCCTGCTTATAAAGACTGACTATGATTGGCTTCCATTTGCAGGCGTTGTCGCTTTGCTTTACGGAAGTGAAAGAGCTCATAGACGACAGGTATCACTACCAAGGTTAATAAAGTGGCCACTGCCAATCCACCAATCACCACAACTGCCATCCCTGTAGAAACCAGCGAACCCAGTTCCTCCTTACCAAATAAGAGGGGTACCATAGCAAAAATGGTAGAGATAGCAGTCATTACAATGGGACGTAATCGGGTAACACTTGCCTCCAGTATAGCTTCACGGATGGACATGGATTGTTCGTTCTGTCTGACCCGGTCCAGTAACACAATCGCATTGGTAACAACGATTCCAATGAGCATCAACGCTCCAATCATTGCTCCGATATCGACTGGAAGACCAGATACTAAGAGACCAAGCACAGCACCAACCACTGCAAGAGGCAGCGTAAACAAGATCACCAACGGTGCCCGCAAGGTTTTAAAGGTAATGACCATGATCAAATACACAAGGGCAACAGAGATCGCCATCACCTGAAATAGTTCCGCGAATTGTTCTGCTTGATCTTCAGCCGCACCTCCGGTTTGTAGGGAAACACCTTTTGGCAGTTTGATCTTATCCAACTCGGTCATAATCGCCTGGCTTACCTCTGATAAACGTGTAGGATCCACCTGAAACTGTACTTGGACATACTCATCACCATTTTTTGATAAGATCGAGGTCGGCTGATCTTTCTTTTCCAACTTAGCAATGCTGGAAAGGGGGACAAGCTTCTCACCCTGCATTACAGAAACATTCTCCAAATCCTTTTTACTGGTTAGTTTTGTCTCGCTATCAAAAATAACAGGCGTTTCCTTACCGTTTAAGGTAATGCTCCCTATCGGAACCGGATTTAAAAGTAGTCTCATTTGTCCCATAACTTCTTGAGCATCTGCTTTTTTGGGATCTACGACAATACTGTAAACCGGCTTTAGTACCTCTTGGTTGCTGCTAACCTTCTCAACTCCTTCAATTCCTTCCACCTGATCCATCACTTTGGATGAAGCCTCTATCAATTTGGAAGCGTCTTCCCCAACGAGATCGATCTCAATCGTGGAATTGGAAAAAGACATCATGGAGACAACCATCACATCTAAGTTTGAATCAGGATAAATCTCCTTTTGCTTTTCCAACCACTTTATCAGTTTTTCTGAATTAGCTCCTTCTTTCATGGTTACATAAAAGTCAACAGAGTTTTTTGACTGTATATCACTAAACTCAGCACCCTCGGAAGAACTACCGATCATAGCTAAGACATCTTTCACACCAGGTTGCTTCATCAAGTCTGCTTCTAAGGCCAAAGCTTCTTCTTTCACTTTTTCAAACGGCAGATTGTCAGGATACCTCATTGAAATGCTAATGTCATTATCAGCGGCATCTGTTGTACCTTGAGGCATGGTAGCATAAATCCCAAGAGAACCAACAAATAAGAGTAAAGAAAGAAGTAAGGGCACCCATTTATGGTTTAGACACCAGATGAGTAAACGCTTATACCTTTTAGGTTGACGGTATGGATGAATCTTACCGCTCTTCAACAGAATGCTACTCATTAATGGGACAACAGTTAAGGCTACAAGAAGGGAAGCCAATAGCGAATAGGTAATTGTCAAGGCAAAAGGAAGTAGCAAATCTTGTAAAGACTTAACCAAACCAATCGGTAAAAAGACGGCAACGGTAGTAAGCGTAGAAGAGGTGATCGCCGCAGTAACCTCTTTCGTTGCGCCAATAATAACTTCTTTAGTCAGCTTTCTTTCCTGTACCTTACGGTATATATTTTCTACCACAACAATACTATCATCAATCAAGCGACCCACCGCAACAGCCACAGCGCCCAACGTAAGAATGTTTAAGGTAACCCCACTCCACTGCAATAGAAGCAAGGTAAGACCCAAAGAAAGAGGAATACTTACAATCGTAATCAAGGTCATCCGTAGGTGACGTAAGAAAAGGAATACAACAATCGTTGCAAATAGTGCGCCCAATAGTACTGCTTGCATCATATCGTTGGAAGAGCTGATAATAAAGTCCGAAAAGGAGACTATTGTAGAGACTTGAATCTCAGGTCCCATCTCTTTATTTATCTTTTCGATTGTTTGATCGACCTTATCACCAGTAGAAACAGCGTTTACACTGGCCTCCTTAAACATAAGTAAAGCAACAGCTTCTTTCCCGTTGATCCGGGTAATCATCTCTTCATTCTTGTTGGAAACGGAAATCTTAGCTACGTCTTTCAGCTTAACTTGTGGAATGACTTCTGTCTCTTTCAACGCTTCAATCCCATCAATCCGACCGACTACTTTGATATTGACCGCTTCATCATCTATATTTTTCTCACCCACTGCAGCACTGATGGGTTGCTTTTGTAAAGCCGGTAACAAGGCTTGCACTGGGAGACCTAACTGATCCAACTTCTTCTGATCCGGATGGACAATAATACTGGTATCACTTTTTCCGTATACACTCACATTATTTATCCCTTTTATTCCTTGAAACTGGGGGATAATCTCCTGTTCAACTTTTTCCATCGCTTCTCTTGTTACTCCATCGGAAAAAGTTACGCCCAATTGCCATAGAGGAATCATATCGGTGTTCAGTTGTGACACAATGGGAGAAGAGAATCCTTCAGGAAGATCTAAGAGGTCAAGCTTATCCTTCACTTCATCGGTAATCACTTTTATATCTTCCTCTGGATCCACCAGGATGTCCACTCTCGTATATCCATCAGTTGAAGTGGAAAAAACAGCTGTCTTTCCCGTAACTGCTGCAATAGCCTTTTCAATCGGTTTTGTCACTTGTTCACTCATCGTTTCAGCATCAGCGCCATCCCCTATAACAATCACGGTAATCATCGGATTATCCGCTGAGGGAAGAAATTCCTTTGGTAATTGGAAGTAACTGATGGTTCCTAAAATAAGGGTTAAAATCACTATAAGGAGAATTGGAGTCTTGTTATTAAAAGACCATTTTGTTAGCCAGTTCAATTCTTTCAATCCTCTCTGTAAAGTGATGATTTCGTAGCCTTAGTTCAAATCCAACCTTCATTTTTAATCTTAAAAAATGCACCCAATCTCATGAACCGGCCCTAGATTTACTTTTCCTCCGTCTTGAGGCGGAATCAATCCTCCTCCTAAAGACAGGAGGGACGTAAGATCTCTCGCCAATCCTTACTCTTGGATCATACTGAGAAATCCTACGTCCCTATGCATATTCATAACTCACATTCCTATCCCACTTATTCATTAATAGGAGACGTGTTCTTATACAAAAATTCTGTTGGTGCTAGCCATACTTGGCCAGTTCCTGTGAATGTTTGTAATAACCCATCCCCACTGGTCATTGATCCTAAAATCGTTTTTGCTGATTTTTCTACTGTAAATTCAATATCTCCCGTACGCAAGAGGGCAAAATTCCCATCCACTTGAAGCCGCTCGTTATTTAACTCTAGTTGCAAAATTTCTTCTGCAGGAACAGGGGTTTTTAAAACGGCAAGCCCGGTACCGGATAGTTTTGTTTGAAACCATCCTTCACCGCCTTTCAATGCTGCAGAAATATTTTTCTGTCGATATACCCCTACCTCAATCGAGGGTTCACAACAATAAAAGAGTCCTTTATCCACAATCACCTCATCATTATCAATCTCTAAGATCAAAAAATGCTGAAAGCTAGGTTCCAGATAGACCTCACCGGTACCCGAATATTCAGGTCTTGCGAAGGATTCATCGGTTAGCATGCTGGAAGCCATCCGTTGCATAAATCCTTTACCAATTTTATTTTCTGCCGTGATATGACCCTTTAGAAAATG
Source organism: uncultured Thermoactinomycetaceae bacterium (assembly GCA_937975135.1). Lineage (GTDB taxonomy): Bacteria > Bacillota > Bacilli > Thermoactinomycetales > CALJVA01 > CALJVA01. The sequence continues at coordinate 23,171 of CALJVA010000039.1, forward strand.
AAGGGCTCCTGCCTCAGTGATAATCTTTCCCTCATTTAAGGTGATCCGTACCTGCTTTAATCGAACACCACTTCTTTGTTCATAAAAAAATCCGGAATGTTCCAATGATCGATACTGAAGTACTTCAATGCGAACATTGGAACCTTCTGCTCGATCAATCACTTCAAATAGCTGATCCATCTTTTTTTCCCCTTTCTGAATCTTTCTACTGCTAAACAAAAACTACTCTCATCATTCCTAATAAAGACAAAAGTTGTCTTCCTGGATTTGCTTGATTTTCTACTAACCTATCTCTTTTTAAGTATAGCGAAGCAAATTGAAAGAATCTAACCTAACTGGATTATACAACTCTATAAAAAACCCTTTCCCTCTTTAAGCTTGTCTATGTTATATTATGATTTGAAAGCCATGATGGGGGAGTCGTTCAGTGAAATATTTTAATTATCTTTCGCCCCAAGAGGTACGTTCTCTTTTTTATATCCCTCCCACCTCTTTAGACGCGATTAAACAACCCGATCTTCTCGCCCAAGCACTTGGGGCAACGCTTTATACACCAGCTACGAAAAAAACAATTGTCGAAGATATTATCAATAAGAAGTATCAAGGACTGGTTTCACTTATACTCGATTTAGAAGATGCGGTGGGGGATAAACAACTCGCTTACGCAGAAAATCTATTGATCCAGCATATTTTGCAATTGGCGCAGCATTTGGATAAGGGAATTATCCCCTTTTCTGAGTTGCCTTTTCTTTTTATACGTGTGCGCAATTGTGAACAAATGAAGCGGATCGCAGAACTGATGGGGCAAGGGATCCAGATCGTGACTGGATTCGTTTTCCCAAAATTCTCCGCTACTTCACTCCACTATTTCGATGAATTGGAGAAAGTTAACTCCAGGCTGTCTCGGCCACTTTTCGCAATGCCTGTAATTGAGACGGCAGATGTGCTCTATAAAGAAACAAGGATTGATTCCTTGCTAAAAATTAAGCAGATTCTAGACGAGTACAAAGAGCTTGTCCTAAATGTCCGCATTGGAGCAACAGACTTTAGCAGCCTTCTTGGGATACGAAGATCCCCCGAATATACGATTTACGATACACCGATTCGTGATGTCATTTCGGATATTGTGAACTTGTTCGCTCGGGTCGAAAATGGTTATGTTGTATCTGGTCCTGTATGGGAATATTTTCAAAGCAGATCTTCTTCATCGGAACCCACAGGATTTGAATCCGATTGGCAGAAGGGACCTTTTGCCGGTCTAATCCGTGAAGCAATGTGGGACAAGATCTATGGCTTAACGGGAAAAACCATTATACATCCCAGTCATATTCCAGTAGTTCAATCCTTACAAGTGGTAACACACGAGGAATATTTAGATGCTCGTGATATTATTGCTGCGGCAAACGGCGAACTTGGCGTAATCAAAAGCCGCTATGGAAATAAAATGAACGAAATTAAACCACATTTAACTTGGGCTAAGAAAATATTGACTAAATCAAAGATTTATGGAGTGTTCCATGAAAAACAAACATTTATCAACCTGCTTCGGATTGGAGAAAAAGTATCACTTGGGTAACATGCATATTACGGTGAGAATTAAAAAGAATCCACTATCTCTTTCCCCTGACACCCTTTTTTCGATGGCAGAGCGAATTAATCGTAAACGTGGCTTTCTCTTTGTAAGTCATGTTCTCGGAAAGCATATTCCAGTGTATCCGGCCATCCCACAACTGGCAGGAGCTTCATTGGCATTGCTCTTATTAGAAACTTATTATCAGCGGCCGCAAAACTTAGCCGATGTTTTCCGTTTAGGATTTACCCATCCTGAAAAAAGTGCCGGGATCGTACACAAGCTTGAGAATAAGCCCTTTGACTTACCAGAACCAATGTTATTTATCGGTTTTGCCGAAACAGCGACTGCTCTAGGTCATGCCATGTTTGCTTCTTTCGCTAACAATGCCTATTACATTCATACAACACGAGAGGAAGTAATCGGTCTTCCCTCCTGTTTTCAATTTGAAGAACAGCATTCCCATGCAACAACACACCGCTGTTATCCACAAGATGATGCACTTTTGGCCAAACCCTATCCAATTGTTCTCGTCGACGATGAAATGACAACAGGAAAGACATCTTTAAACCTGATTCGTTCCATTCAGCAACGTTTTCCCCGTACCACTTATATTGTCACCTCCCTTCTTGACTGGCGATCAGAAGCAGATCGAGCACAATTTGCAGAAGTAGAAAAGGAGCTGGGAGTGGAGATCAAAACCTTCTCTTTGATGTCCGGATCTATCCACATCGAGGGAACTGCTAATCCTGATGAAACTCGGCCGAAAGCCGTTTCTTCCAAAGTCCATCCGATTCAAATCAAAAAGCATTACTTAGATGAATTTACTACACTTCCTTCTTTTTTCTCCAAGAACCCCACTCCATACATAGAAGCAACAGGACGCTTTGGATTGGCTCGGGATCGCTGGGAAGAGATCAAAAGTCAAATTGCGGAGACTGGACATCGACTGAAACAAACACGAAGGGGAACACGAACACTGTGCATGGGAACTGGAGAGTTTATGTATGTACCCTTTCAAATTGCTTCCTATATGGGAACCGGGGTTTATGTGCAATCAACCACCCGAAGTCCCATCCAACCAAAGAAAAAGCCCCATTATGCAATCCAAAACGGTTGGGAATTTGCCAGTCCAGATGATCCAGAAGTGCGCAACTTTATGTATAACATTCCAAAAAATGCCTATGATGAAATTTATCTGTTTCTTGAACGAGACACACCTTTAGAGCGGTTAACCCCTCTATATCAAGCAATAGCAGACACAGGAATCCAATGGATTCATCAAGTGATTTGTAGTCGTCGAAGGAAGGAAAGGAAAGATTTCCAATGACCCTCTTATCTCATAACAAAATAATTCCTGATCCTAAGCCCATTGGAAGTTATCGAGCAGATGATTGTATCTTTCTGTTAAAAGATTTGAGTAACCAAATAGAGGAGAAGGGAACCTCAGAACGGGAAGCAGCCATCCAATCTGGAACCCATTACTCCGAAATGCTACCCATTGAATACCGGCCAACGAAAAAGTACTTGGATTTGTTTCATCAAATGTTACAACAATCCGCTCGAAAAGTTGCGTTGGCCGTAGGAACGGTAGCAGAATTAATCCTGCACAATCGGGGCGAAAAGATCGTCATCGCCTCCTTGGCCCGTGCAGGTACTCCCATTGGTGTGTTAATCAAACGTTACTTGGCCGCAGTTCATCAGCTAAATCTACCCCACTACAGCATTTCCATCATCCGTGGAAAAGGCTTTGACACCAATGCGATCCTTTATATGCTCCAGCAACACCCTGAACGGGAGATCCAATTCATCGATGGTTGGACAGGCAAAGGAGCCATTACGAAAGTCTTGATCGAAGCATGTCAAGAAATGAAGAGCCGTTTTGGCATTGAGTTAAATTCCGACCTTGCCGTTTTGGCGGATCCCGGACATTGTGTTCAAACTTTTGGTACACGGGAAGACTTTTTGATCCCCAGTGCCTGCCTCAATGCCACAGTATCCGGTTTGGTGAGCCGAACTGTTCATCATCCCGATTTAATTGGCGAATCTGATTTTCACGGCGCCAAATATTATAAGGAATGGAAAAACGAAGATTTATCTTATCTTTTTATCGATACCATCTCAGCTTTCTGGAATGACATTTACAAAGAAGCAGCGGAAAGAGCAGAAAAAATAAAACATCAATCCTGCAAAGCAACATGGCAAGGATTAAAATCGATTAAGTGGATCCAAGAAGAATACAACATTGATGACATTAACTTGATCAAACCAGGAGTCGGTGAAACAACACGGGTCCTTTTACGCCGCATTCCCTGGAAAATCCTTGTGGATGATCTGAATAACCCAAATTTGGCCCATATCTTACTCCTCGCAGAGGAACGAGGAGTCCCGGTAAAGGAAGTAAAGGGACTTACCTATTCATGCTGTGGCCTGATTAAGCCGATCAAAACGCATATATCCTAACTGAATCTATAGAAAGGAGATGCGGCTGCACATCAAGCCGCCTATTTTTATGATTTTTGCCAGTGATTTGGACCGAACCCTTATTTATTCCAAAAGATCGTTTTTACTTGGAAATGATCGCCTACCACCTGTTCGTTTAATTGAAACCATCGGGGAAAAGGAAATCTCTTTTATGACAGAGAAAGCGATTTCTATCCTGGAACAACTCGTTTGGCAACTTACCTTCGTACCTGTCACAACACGTACCATAGAACAATACCAACGTATAACCTTGTTTCAAAAAGAACTGGTTCCTCAATATGCGGTAGTAAGTAATGGTGGGATTGTTCTTTTGGATGGGAAACCACTTCCCGAATGGACGCGCTATGTTAAACAACGTATAAACCAACATGCTTCCCCCTTCACCGACATTCTAAATTACTTGGAAGGGCTGCAACCGGATCGTTTTTTACGTTCCTCCCTGCGCTTAATGGATCAACTTTTCTACGCTGCCCGAATTGATCCCAACTCTTTACCTCACGATGAACTACCTTCCTTTAGGGAATGGTTAAAAAAGGAAGGTTGGGATTTATCGATCCAAGGAAGAAAAATTTATTTTATTCCAAGTGTAGTAAACAAGTGGGAGGGCGTATCCTTTGTTAAGGAACAAATCGGGGCAAAGCAGGTTATCGCTGCAGGTGATTCCTTACTAGACTTGGACATGATCACCCAAGCCAACTATGGAATTGCCCCTAGTCATGGAGAGATTTATGAACTGTTGCATCAGGAGCTTACCATTCCTTTTACCCAACAAAAGGGCCTCTTAGCTTCTGAGGAAATCTTACAATTTGTTGCCACAACAGCAGCCGCAGACCTTGGCAAAACTACTGAAGAATTGAGTAATTTGTAAACCCAGAAATGTAAAATGTACGTATCAAGTATGAGATTTCCTAAACCTGAACGTCTATGTTATAATCAAAAGCCTTGCTTCCACTAGGTGGAAAGCAAGGCTTTCTCACTTATTGATCAGACTCTTCTTTTGTAGCAGCAATCTCTTCAACAACTTCTTGAGATTTGCCACGCTGCTTCCGGATATAGTGAACAACGAAAGTACCGCAGAAAACGACAAACAAAGCACCAAAGAAAAGCTTTTGATCAATATGGTAACCGAAAGCACCAGCAATCATCTTGGCTCCAATGATTGAAATCAACACAAAAGCGGTTGTCTCCAGCTCGGGAACACGTTGGATTAATGAAAGGAACAATTGAGCAACGCCCCGCATCATCAACACACCGAGAATTCCACCGAGGAACAAGACCCAAATCTGGTTGCTAACACCAAAGGCAGCTAAGACACTATCGATGCTGAAAGCAATATCCATTAATTCAACCATCAGCACAGTTTTCCAGAAAGACATGGGCTTATTTTCAACTTCAGCATCGTCTTCTTTCCCCATAAAATGTTGCAAGGAAATCCAAAGCAAATATGCGCCACCCAAAATCTGAATCCACCAAATTTGAACAAGATAAACTCCAAGTCCAATTGCTAAGAAGCGGAAGAAATACGCTCCCAAGATCCCATAAAAGAGTGCCCGTCTTCGCTGATGTTCTGGCAAGTGTTTTACCATTACCGCCAATACGAGGGCGTTATCAGCAGAGAGCAACCCTTCCAAAATGATAAGTGTACCAATAATACCCCAGCTAGCGGGATCCTGAACGACCGATAAAAAAGCTTCCAAAGAAAAAAACTGACCATAGGAATCAAGTAACTCAGAGAAAAAATTCATTTAACATCGTTCCCCCATATCTCTACAAAGAATAAGAGCAGGTGGAGATTTTCCATCTCTCACCTGCAACGACTACTTATCCAACTTGCATGCCATAATGATTGACTAAGGCTGCAAGACCACCCTGGAATCCGCTACCAACAGCTTTAAACTTCCATTCTCCCCCATGTCGATACAGTTCACAGACAACAACGGCAGTCTCAATGGAGAAATCCTCACCAAGATCGTAACGGAGAATCTCTTGGTTGTTTTCTTCATTGACTACCCGTACAAAGGAATTGGAGACTTGTCCAAAGTTTTGACCTCGCTTATCCGCTTCATGGATGGTAACGGTGATTGCGATTTTTTGGATTTCAGGATCGACCTTCGTAAAATCGATAATAATCTGCTCATCATCTCCATCACCCTCACCCGTACGGTTATCCCCGGTATGGATGACAGAGCCATCTGGAGCTTGTAAGTTATTATAGAAAATAAAATCTTTCTCACTGCGAAGCTTTCCACTCGCATCAACCAAAAAAGCAGAAGCATCCAAATCGAATTCATGACCACCGTCAAAGGCATTCACATCCCAGCCCAAGCCAACAATCACTTTCTTTAACCCGGGATTGGTCTTGGTTAAATCAATGCGTTGTCCTTTAGTCAATACAATCGCCATAGTTTTTCCTCCTTCTAATTTTTTACAAATAGATCATGTTTTTACAGTGATAATACTGCTTTGGGGATGAAAGGCATGATTACCCTTCATCGAAATCTCAACTCGGATTATATTAAGGCTTTCTCTCTGCCTGACACGCCAGGCAGAGAGTCGCCCTGATTCCCTTGATCTTCTGCAGCCTGGAGGTGATAGGGGCCTAGCATTCTTTATCACCACTTGTAAGATAAAAGGGTTATTAGCCCCATTCACCTCCTTCGTCATAGGAAAAATGAAATACGATTTATGGACGTTTATTTCTTAAGCGGCAACCTCGTCATACTTCCAGTCCATAGTTTCGGCATAGTGCGGCAAGTCCACCACTAAAACCACTACCTACAGCATTAAACTTCCACTCGTTCCCATGGCGGTATAATTCACAGACGACTACTGCAGTTTCGATGGAGAAATCCTCACCCAAGTCATAGCGGATGAGCTCTTCATTACTTTCTTCATTTACCACCCGTACGTAAGCGTTGGAGACTTGTCCAAAGTTTTGACCTCGGGCTTCTGCTTCGTGAATCGTGATGGTAAAGGCAATTTTGTTTATATCAGCAGGAACCGAGGTGAGATCAACTTTAATTTGCTCATCATCTCCATCCCCTTCTCCAGTACGGTTGTCCCCGGTATGGACGACGGAGCCATTTCCACCAGTGGTATTATTATAGAAAACAAAATCTTGCTCATTTCTCACCTTTTCCGAATCGTCCAGGAGAAAGGCGGAAGCATCCAGGTCAAAGTCATGTCCACCATCGTATTTGTTCGTGTCCCAACCAAGTCCGATCACGACCTTAGTAAGGCCAGGATTGGTTTTAGTAAGATCAATCCGTTGTCCCTTGCTTAGTGAAATTGCCATAATATTCGCCCCTTTTGGTTAGATTTAAATTTTTATTTATTCACTGATTAGCGGGTGAGACGTTGAACCAATTCACTGATTGATGCATCATTGGTTCCTTGTCCGATCGCACCAAACTTCCATTCATTTTGGTAGCGATAAATTTCCCCTACCACCAGTGCGGTCTTCCCAGCATAATCTTCAGATAGGTTATACTTAGCTAACACTTCCCCAGTGTCCGCATTATCTACTCGAATAAAAGCATTCCGAATTAGACCAAAATCCTGCTTTCTTCTTATGCAATCATAAATATTAACCACAAAGATCAGCTTAGCAACTTGAGGAGGAATTCGATTGAGTTCAACTATAATTTGCTCATCGTCCCCATCGCCTGCTCCGGTCAAATTATCACCGGTATGTATAACACTTCCACAGCTACTTCTCAAATGACCAAAGTAAACAACTTCATGTTTGGCGCCATTATTGTCTACCATAATTACGGATGCATCACAATCAATATCGGCAGATCCGCCACTGCCTCCAAAGATGTTGCTAAAAAAGCCGCCACCACCACCACTGCTCCTTTCGGCTTCATCCCAACCTAAGCCGACGAGTAGCTTGGAAAGGCCGGCAGCTCCTTTGGTCAAGTCGATTTTTTGTCCTTTTTGTAGTTGGATCGCCATGCATTCCACTCCTTTCTGAATCCTGTAATGAGGTTTTCCTATACCGAGCGGGATTTTATTACGTACCCTTATTAAGTCTAAAGAAAAAAGTGCACTTCTGTCAATGCGATTTGCTTTTTTTCGACTACTTTCAAAAAACGTTTTATAATTGTTCAGATTTATTACTTTAAAAGTAAAATTGGGTGTTTGTCATGTATTTTTAGCCAAACTATTTACTATACCCCCCTATAGTATATAATGGGATAGAAGGAGTTGAATGAGATGAACAAGCAATGGCAAGTGGGAATCTTACTCTATAATGGTGTAGATGTCATTGATTTTACAGGTCCTTATGAGGTATTTACACAAACCGCCTATACCGAAGAAGACAGCAAAAAGATCCTTCTAGGAACAGACAAAAAGAAAGATCACCCTTTCCTCGTTTCTACCATTTCTGAAACAGAAAAGCCTGTTCGTGCCAATCATGGACTTACCCTTCAACCTGATTTCTCTTTTGAGACTGCGCCTTCATTTGATATCCTCGTTGTCCCTGGCGCTCCATTAAATTCACTTAAACAAGCAATGAAGAACCGTGAATTAAGCAATTGGGTTTGTCAACAAGCAAAAAAAGCGGACTTGGTCACCTCAGTCTGTGTCGGATCCTTTATTCTTGCAACCTGTAGATTACTAGACCAGAAAAAAGCAACGACCCATCCCAAGGCCTACGATTACTTTGAACAACTTTTCCCAAAGGTAACATTGATTCGTAACAAAAGAGTGGTTGCTGATGGAAAGTTCATTACGGCTGGTGGGCTTACATGTGGGATCCAGATGGCACTGTCTGTGGTTGGACATCTTTTAGGTAATGAAACAGCCAAAAGAACAGCGAATACTCTTCTGATCAACGAGTCAAACCTCTTATAAAGCTCCCATTGCTAAAGTGTTGCATCAATGGTTTGTGCTACGGATAGTTTATAGAAGACTTGCCTAAGTGGATCTTTAAAAATAATGTTTGACTTCTTTTTCTTTTTTGATAAAATGCAATTAATTCTACCATTGGTTAAATAAAAGTGGGGAGGTCTTTAACTTCAGTCGCAAACGAATCGTGGATCGTCAAAAAGTACTTTCCGTTGCTCGAGAACTCTTTGTAAAAGAAGGATATCAAGCGGTTACTGTTCGCCGCATTGCCAATACTTTGGGCTATACCCATGGAGCCCTTTACTATCACTTTAAGGATAAGGCTGCGTTGATCCATGAGCTATTAAAACATGACTTTGCTTATATGGAACGGAAAATCAGAGAGGTGTTAGAAAAAGATGAAATCCCACCTCTAGATCGCCTCCGTGCCTGCATCTTAACATTTATCCGTTTTGGTCTTGAGCATCCCCACCACTATCAACTCATGTTCATCGAAAAGGAAGTAACCTTAACTGTATATCAGCTCGAAGAAGCAAACACCGTTTTCCAGCTTTTGTTACAAGGGGTATTGTTGTCAAAAGAGCATCTACAACTATCCCCCCCTAATCAGCTTGCGTGGCTCATTTTCTTCGCAACGCATGGATTTATTAGTCGTAATATTTTAGATGGCGGTAAATGGCCTGATTTAGAAGCTTTGGCCGAAACTTTTGTTGAGATGATTTTAAAAGGACTTCAGCGGTGACAATGATGTCACCTGTTTTTATCACTTTATTTGACCACTGGTCAAATAATAAGGAGAGAATAAAATGAACAAACCGATCGCGGTAGTACTTGGAGCTACAGGAGGAGTTGGACACTGGTTAGTACGAGAATTAGTAGCCCAAGGCTTCCATGTACGGGCAACCTCTCGAAGCGAAGAGCGACTTTATGAGCAGTTTGGGGATCTTGATATTGAATTCTGTACTGGAAATCCAACTCAAGTCAGCTTTATTAAAAAGGTTAGCAATCATGCAGATGTTGTTTTTCATGCCATCGGACTTCCTTTTCCCCAGTGGGATGAAGTGCAAATCCCTTTGATGAAAGCAATTTTAACTGGGATAACAGGGAGGGCCAAACGCTTGGTTTTGGTTCATCCGGTTTACGCCTATGGATTTCCAATCAGTACACTGGTCACTGAAGAACATCCCACCAGTCCCGCAACGAAGAAAGGACAAATTCGTAAACAAATGGAACAAATGCTTATGGATGCACACTACAAAAATGAGGTGGAGGGGGTAATTGCCCGGTTACCAGACTTCTATGGTCCTTATGCTCAGAATTCCTATTTAAATTTTATTTTTCGGTCAATGATGAGAAAGAAACGGTCTTTTTGGCTCGGCCCTTTGGAAATCGAGCGGGAATATGTATTTGTTCCTGATGCAGCTAAAGCTTTGGTGCCGCTAGCTACAAAGGAAGGGGTAGCGGGAGAAGCATGGAACATCCCGGGAGGTGGAGGAATCACTGGGAAAGAAGTGATTCAGATCGCCTCTAAACATCTCAACGTTTCGCCGAAAGTAACCCAAGTGCATAAGTGGATGCTTCGCCTACTCGGCATCGTTGATTCTACAATGAGGGAGATTGTAGAGCTCTACTATTTGTACGATCGCCCCTTTTTCCTCAGTGGAGAAAAATATGAACAGCAGGTTGGCAAACTACCACGCACTCCCTATTCCACAGGAATTTTTGAAATGATACAATGGATGCAACATCAAACTTAGAACCAAAAAGCCCCGTAATAAGTTGCGGGGCTTTTTTTATGCGTTCACTTTTTCTTTTGCTAGGTTGGCTAGTTCAGAAAATGCTTTTTCATCATTGACTGCCAGATCAGCTAGCATCTTACGGTTAATCTCTACACCAGCCTGTTTAAGACCGTGCATCATTTTACTATAGGTAAGACCATTCAACCGAGCTGCCGCATTAATCCGAGCAATCCACAATTTACGGAAATCACGTTTGCGCTGACGCCGATCGCGATAGGCATACATCAGTGATTTCATTACTTGCTGCTTTGCCGTGCGGAATAAGGCATGTTTTGAACCAAAATAACCTTTGGCCAACTTTAGTACCTTTTTCCGGCGACGACGGGTTACAACTCCGCCTTTTACCCTTGCCACGAAAATCCCTCCAAACCTTCTGACCAAAGTTTCTCTTTATCGGTAGGCGATCTCTTGACGGATCCGCTTTTGATCACCTTTGCTTAGAAGTGCCCCTTTACGCAATTGGCGTTTTTGCTTAGATGTCTTTTTTTCAAGCATATGGTTCATAAAAGCTTGATTCCGCTTAATTTTACCAGTTCCTGTTTTCTTAAAGCGCTTGGCAGCACTTTTGCGTGTCTTCATCTTTGGCATGCTACTAGCCCTCCTTACGATGGCTGTTTGGGTGCTAAAATCATAATCATATTGCGCCCTTCCAGTTTAGGCTTCCGTTCAATTTCGCTGATTTCTTCTACTTCTTTAGCCATCCGCTGAAGAATGGCACGCCCCAAGTCTTGATGGGTGATTTCCCGTCCGCGGAAGCGGATGGTCAGTTTAACTTTGTCACCACTTTGCAAAAACTTCTTTACATTACGTAACTTGGTCTGCAAATCGTGCTCTTCAATCGAAGGGCTAAAGCGAATTTCTTTAACTTGGATAACTTTTTGCTTTTTGCGCGCCTCTTTTTCCCGTTTGCTCTGTTCATAACGATATTTTCCATAATCCATGATTCGACAAACAGGGGGATTTGCCTGGGGAGCAACATTGACGAGGTCCAAATTTGCCTCTTGAGCAAGACGTAATGCTTCTTTAATTGGTTTGATCCCCAACTGGGCACCGTCTGAACCAACTAGACGCACTTCACGAGCACGAATCGCTTCATTGACCTGATGTTCCTTGCTAATATTCTGCCACCTCCGAGGGGGAATAATAATTTCTGGCAATCAGCCAATATATCACCCGGCCCTCCATCGGTAGGGCCTTTCTGCGCGACGGCCAAACAAAAAAAGTGCAGGACAACGCCCGCACTTTAGCTAACAATCAACGATGTCAACCTGCCGACAGCCGTCTGCGTCAGTCAGGTGAGAAGCGGGGCGCTTCTTCTTTGATTCCTATGAATCGTAACATGAAATTCCACTGTTTGTCAAGAGCTTACCTCATTCTTAGGTATAAGTTTATGGTAAATATGGCTTGGATAGGTAATCTGGAGGCGTATTCTTAATTCATCCTCGATGCTTTCTCCAGATTCCGGGAGTGTTACGGCAAAAGACACAGCACTGCCTAACACTCCCTTGATTCTTAGCTCGATTTATCACTTGCTTAGATGGGTTGAAATAAACATTAAAACTTATACCAAGCTTTTGGTGTCGATCGCTTCGCGAATTTCTGCGATCACCTCTGCTATAGGCTTAGCTCCTTGATCTCCTACAGAACGCTTGCGGACTGCAATACTTCCTGATTCTCGTTCTTTTTCACCAACTACCAGGATATAAGGGATTTTTTGCAGCTGGGCTTCACGGATTTTGTAACCTAACTTTTCGTTTCGGCTATCTAGTTCTACACGGATCCCTGCCTCCTGAAGCTGTTCCAGGACTTGCTGTCCATATTCATTCAGAGTTTCTGAGATGGTAAGGATCCGCGCCTGAACGGGAGCCAACCAGACAGGAAACGCTCCTTTATAATGTTCTAACAAAAAGGCGACAAAGCGTTCCATTGTGCTTACTACTCCACGGTGAATGACCACAGGGCGGTGGGGCTTCCCATCTTCTCCCGTATACTCCAGTTGGAAGCGCTCAGGAAGATGAAAGTCCAGTTGTACCGTGGATAAAGTTTCTTCTTTCCCCAATGCAGTCCGAATCTGCACATCCAGTTTGGGACCATAAAATGCGGCTTCTCCTTCGACCTCTACAAACTCACGGCCCATCTCCTCCATTGATTGTCGGAGCATCCCTTGAGCCAATTCCCACATTTCATCATTTTGTACATACTTCTCCTTATCCTGTGGATCCCGATAGGAGAGACGGTACCAGTAGTCATCAATACCAAAGTCCTCGTACACTTGCTCAATTAAGCGAACAACGCGTGTGAATTCCTCTTTGATCTGATCCGGTCGACAAAAAATGTGGGCATCGTTTAGAGTCATAGAGCGTACCCGCTGTAAACCTGACAGGGCACCGGACATTTCATAGCGATGCATCGTTCCCAGCTCGGCAATCCGCACTGGCAGATTACGATAACTGCGCAGCTCATGTTTATAGATCATCATATGATGCGGGCAGTTCATCGGCCGGAGAACCAGCTTCTCATTATCCATCTCCATGGGAGGATACATGTCCTCTTCATAATGGTCTAGGTGTCCAGAGGTCTTGTATAATTCCACGCTGGCCAAATGGGGAGTATACACATGCTGATATCCTAGACGCTCCTCTAAATCCACAATATAACGTTCAATCGTCCTGCGCACTGTAGCACCGTTGGGCAACCATAAGGGGAGACCTTGTCCCACTTCTGGAGAGAGCGTAAAGATTTTTAACTCTTTTCCAAGCTTACGATGATCCCGCTCCTTTGCTTCTTCCAGTTGCTTTAAATACTCATCCAGTTGCCCCTGCTTTGGCCAGGCTGTCCCGTAAATCCGCTGGAGCATTGGATTATTAGAGTCTCCCCGCCAATAAGCCCCTGCGATACTGAGCAACTTAAATGCTTTGATTTTTCCTGTAGATGGCAGGTGAGGGCCTCGACAGAGATCAAAAAATTCCCCTTGTTCATAAATCGTGATCTCTTCATCTTCTGGAATCTCACGAATCAACTCCAACTTCAGTGGATCATCCACCTCTTCATATATGCGCAGCGCTTCCTCACGGGTAACTACTTTACGCTGAATAGGGAGATTCTCTTTAACGATTTTCGCCATCTCTTTTTCAATCCGTGGCAAATCATCCGGTGTTAGTCGCTCCGGCAGGTCAATGTCATAATAAAACCCATTTTCAATCACAGGACCAATCCCAAGTTTCGCATGGGGATAAAGCCGTTTAATCGCTTGGGCCATGAGGTGAGCTGTGCTATGTCGGTATACTTCCAGTCCTTCTGGATCATCCAGTGTCAAGATTTTTAGTGTCGCTCCATCTGGAACCTCCCGATTATAATCCACGACCTGTCCATTGATCATCCCTGCCACCATTTTTTTTCGCAAACTCGAACTAATATCTGCCGCTACTTCCTCTACCGTAACCGGGTGATCATAGTGACGACTTGAACCATCTGGTAACTTTACTTCTACACCCACTCTTTACCCACTCTCCTACTATAAAAATAAAAAAACACCCATACCCAAAGGGACGAGCGTTTTCACGACGTGGTTCCACCCTTATTTTGGTTATTGACAACAGTCAAATAACCCTCCGCATCACGATAACGGTGTGGTGCCGGCGATAGTTACTTACCCGAAGGTGTTCCCTATCGCTGCTCAAGGGGGTAACCGTCCACCAGAGGGGTAGGGAGCTTGCAGCCTATGACTCCCTTCTCTGAAACCCATTTGTGAACGATCATATCCTTTTCATCGCATCAAGAAAAAATTTGTATGTATTATAACTGTGAATTTGCAACACGTCAAGCCTTACCATCGTCGTTGGTCCGGAAACTACATTCAGAACATCCCTCACATACAATGATCCGATCGTCAAAGATCTGAGTCAAAGTACGGATTACATTCTCTTCATGATCTTGACTGTGAAGGACTATCCGCTCCGGAGCCACAGTTAATAAGGTACTGACGATCACATCTTCTTGAGAAATTGCTTGTTCGATAAAATCGTGAACCGCCGTATCAAACTCACTGGGATTTACAGGTGTTCCATCTGCTTTAGTAAGGTAGAACTGACCTTTTCCCTTATGAAAAATATGTATCATCGTAATCTTAGGTGATTGTACTGAAACAAAGTAGCGTAGCAGGTGAATAAATTCTTTATACTCTTGATCTAATAAATAGTCATCGATGGCATGTTCAACTAGTTTTTCCAGTGAACGATAAAATGTTTTCATTCGAAAGCGAATAAATCCGTCGACAGCAAGCAAATGGTTTTCTGTCAAGTACTTGGCCACATGGCGCGATATCGTTTCTCGTCGTACTTGTCCCCTATACTCATTTGGATTGGAATCTCCATGGAGCAAATCTGTGGCGTATCCTTCAATTTGATCATATTCATCTTTACTGGGATAGCGATATTGGCGTGTAATCATACTCCGAATCAGTTTGGGTCCTTTACAAGTCATTAAATAATCAGCAACAGCAGCTCCTAGACTTAACCGCAAACGCCGATCTCCCTGTTGACCCAGCTTTCGACGGCTATAACAGAGAAAATTGACTCTTGTTCCTTCGTAAAATTCATCGATATGAAAGTTCACACCTGACTTCATGAAGTGTGCCATCTGATTTCGTAAGCTTTTTCGCAGGTGCTCCACTTCCACTGGATCATCAGCAGGAAGTGAAAGATGGTACATTTTTCTTACGTCCCCCCTCTAAATAAATTGTTATTCAGTAGTATAAATCACTATTTTTATTAGTATATGGCTGTCATAAAAGGCGTATACACCATGAAAAATAGAAAAAGGAACGGATTGCGATCTCCGTTCCCCTCACTCATATCATGATTTTAATTAAAGAATGTGGCCGCCACAGTATCCCGTACCCAGCCATGAAGAATAAGCCAGATCCAGCCACCGCTAGCTAAGATAAGAGCGACCCGTCCTGTCCATAAATCAATCGCACTTCCCGTACGCACATTCACGCCTAAATCTTTTAGACCAAAGTTTCGCTTCATCGGCCATAAAAAGGGGATTCCTCGGACAGTAACCGCATCGGCAATCAGGTGGGTCATATAGCCTACGGCAACTGCTACCCCCAACTCTGGATAAGCTTCCGCTGCCGCCATCTGAGTTATCCAAGTGATCGCTGCCAAAGAGAAAAGTGAATGTGTAAAGCCACGGTGAGGTGCCACATTGACGGCCAAGACATAAATACCGAGTAACAGTACCCACAATGGGGAATCAAAAATAAAGTAATATAAGGCCAAAATTAAATTTAGAACACCCAAGGAAAAAGAACGCCATTTTGCCTCAATCATCTGAAATAGCATTCGATTTAACATACTATTTTTACTATCTATATCGGGGAGCAACGCTGCCACAGTGGCTGCCCCAATGGTAAGTGAAGTACGTACCAAATCTTCCTGTACCCCCATATAACCTGCAACACAAACACCTGCCGCAACACCCAGGGCCCAATGTGTATTGCCTGTCATTTCTCTATATCCTCCATTCTCCAAAAATACCAACATAAGTTTTTCCCCATAAGATGCGAAAAGCACCGCATCGCGTGAGCGACCGGCGCTTTCTTCAACTTTTTACCCGTGTTATATACGATTAGTTTTGCATTACAAAATCTCGTTCCGCAAATTCCCCTTCTTCAAAAATCCGTAGAATCTCATATTTGGTATTTCGCTGTGCCGGAATTTTACCTGCTTCACGGATTAGCTGAATAGCGAGGTTATTGTTCACTTTATGTGCAGTCCCAGCAGCAGAGACAACGTTTTCCTCAATCATCGTACTACCAAAATCGTTGCAGCCATATTGCAAAGAAAGTTTACCAATCTCCGGACCCATGGTTACCCAGGAAGACTGGAAGTTAGGGATATTATCCAAAATAATACGTGCAATTGCGATCCCTTTTAGGTATTCTTCAGGCGGCACCTTTTCAGCAGGCAGTGTAGGAACAGGCTGATAAGTCCATAAGATAAAGGCCAAAAATCCTCCCGTTTCGTCCTGTGCCTCCCGCAAGCGTAACAAATGTAACATGCGTTCTTCATAAGTCTCCCCAAATCCGATCACCATCGTCGCAGTGGTATGAAGACCTACCCGGTTGGCTGTCTTCATAATATCGATCCACTCTTGCCAGGTAGTTTTTAAGCGACTAATTTTATTCCGGATCCGGTCGACGAGAAGTTCTGCTCCACCACCTGGAATCGAGTCAAGACCCGCTTCTTTTAACTGCCGTAGTACTTCTTCATAGGAAAGACCGGATACCTCTTTCATTTTTCGAATCTCTACTGGAGAGAAGGAGTGCATATGGACAGGAAACCGTTCTTTAATCCCACGAAGGAGATCTAAGTAGTAACTAAATGGAAGATCGGGGTTGGTACCTCCTTGCATTAAGATCTCCGTTCCCCCTACATCTACGGTTTCTTGAATTTTTTTGTAGATTTCCTCTTTTGAGAGCACATATGCATCCTTTGATCCTGGCTTGCGATAAAAAGCACAAAAACGGCAATACGTATCACATACGTTGGTATAGTTAATATTGCGGCCGATAACAAACGTGGTGATCGGTTTTGGATGGCGCCGCTCCATCAATTGGTTGGCTGCCCAACCGATTTTTTCTATCTCATCGCTCTCCCATAAAGCGATACCCTCTTCCAGCCCAAGCCGCTCTCCATTTAAGGCACGCTGGAGTAGGTGATCGATCTTCGACATGTTGTTGAACCTCCCATTGTTCCGTTCAGACTTTGCCTTCCATCATTTTTATCGTACCACAAAAATGGTCTTCCTGTCTTCGACGGAAATGGGGCAATAAATCCAGAATACAAGTTTATAGGGGGTGGCCCTACATGGGCACACCCCAGCCTTCCCATTTTTTACTGATAACTAAGTATTTACTTGACTTGAGCTGTCTCTATCCAAACTGTTTTCTCTTGATATGGGGTTCGTTCTTTACGGGGTGGATCCATATCTGGATAGCCTAGATAAATAAAGCCTAACATGTGATCCTTTGCTTCTAAACCAAACAGCTCTTTGATCTTGGGATGGTAGGCAGCAGCTCCCGTCCGCCAAATCGCGCCTAAACCCAGAGCGTGGGCAGCGAGGAGCATATTTTGAATAGCGGCAGCTGTAGCTGCCAATTCTTCACTTTCGATTACTTTGGGATTATCTACTTGTGGGGATGCTGCAACCGCAATCACTACTGGGGCTCGAAAAGGCTTT
>CALJVA010000040.1 GCA_937975135.1 uncultured Thermoactinomycetaceae bacterium
ACAATATTTTTTTCGGGGTTAAATCCGAATTTTTTCGGATGAAAAATAAATAGTGCAGCGCTTAGTTATCTAAGCCTAAAAAGGAGGTCGCAAATGAAAATGATAAGGAAAACTATTCAAATTAAAAATGTTGAAGAGTTTCAAAAGCTGATAAAGAGTACCATTACTCTTTCTGATCAGCTCAATAAAACCCTTCAACAAATACAGAACTTTAAACCGGAAATTAAAATTGAATAAACTTAAAAACCTAACCTTTTCGCAACATATTCAGATGTAGCAGTATTTAGCATTTCTTCCCAGCTATTAAATTGAGTTGTTTTTGAGACGTGAATATCCATATCCTCATCTGGAATTGCTTCAAAATCCTCTTGAGATTCAACTTTAAAATTACCTGCAGATAAAAACTCTTCGAAAGAATTGAATTGTGTGTATTTGCTCATAAAGGACTGATTAAATAGGACATCAAACGAAACCGAATTCCCTTTTTCGAGCTCTTTTGCAGCACGTTCCATTTTCTTTAATTGCTTTTTTAGCTCGTCAAAACCTTCCATCTTAAACTTAGACATTCATCCACCTCCCTTCTTTAGTCCTATTTCGACAGGGAGGGACAAAAATCCTATAAGGAGGTGAGAGAGGATGGAGCAAAACAAAACGAAAGAAGCCCCTGCTGCAACAGAGGTTTTTGCAAAAGTTTATTCACAAGAGTTCTTGGGCGGAACTAAGGCAAAACTTCATATTTCCATGGAGGTTGAGGATTATTCGTCTAGCGATTTTCGGGAGCTTCTTCAGCACATAGCAACGTCTGCAAGACAATTTTACTTGTCCGTTGGTGAAAAAATCAATAATACGCCTTAATTAACCTCTGGTTGGCCATTGTAAGTATCGTAACCAATATGTTTCACAATAAATTTTTCGCCAGTTGAAGATATTAACACATCTCCTATTCGTCTGTATTAGTCAGACCTTCTGCAGTTGCAATAACCTTTGAATCTCTTTCGATTGTATAAGTTAACAAGTCAAAAGCAAAATCTTGGAAAAATGTTTTTGCCGGAACTGGCAGGGCTCCCATAAAATTCACCCCCCTTCCTACATTTCCCATTTCGACGGGAAGGGACAAAAATCCTATAAGGAGATGAAGTGAGTGGATGAACAGCGGATCAGAAAGATTGTGCGGCAAGAAACACGATGGCTCAAATGGTTCTATACCGCACTAGGTGTTATAGTTGCGATTTCTATGATGTTTCAAGTCGCAAATTCAATAAAAAGTTTTGAAAGACTCAGAGAAGCTAAACAAGCTACTAAGGAGCTTATGGAAACTAATCAACTGGTTCGTCAGCATTATCTTCATCTTCAGGATCAAGCTGATTCTCTGGAATGAGGATTTCGATATCCTTCAAAATGCTTTCTGCCAACTCTTTTGAATGTTCAAGAGCTTCACGGTTAATATCACGAATTTCCATCAATAACTCTGTTTGTTTTCTTTCTTCAATCATAAGTTCTTGGTGGTGCCTTTCACTCTGAACGCTACTTTCTAGGTGAGTAGACAGCGAAATCAAAATAGCCAGTATCGACCAGAACCAAGATAAATAAGTTTTAAGGTTTTCCCAATTCAAAGTCGATTTAGAACCTAGTTCATCAAATTCTGTGACAGTAATGCTTGAATGTAAATCGTCATGATGTTCTTTGGGGAGTACATCATTAATTGATAAAGCTAACTCTCTTAAACGTGGATAAAGACTTTCCGGTACTTCGATTTTTAAGTGTGCGGCCTGATCAAACCGACTTAAAACAAGTTGCAATTGATCTAAATAAAGTTGTGCGGCTTTACTGAGTTTTAATGCCTCATTTGCAACATCAATCCTAAATAATTCATGGGTGCGTATTAGCGGCTCGAAATTCCGTACGATTGATTCCTGTATTGAAAGGATATCTTTAGTTATCGGCAACATACTCCTGTTAATCAAATTAATATACTTGTGGATTTCTTGGTACGGACGAATCATGCTGTTAATCATTTCATGTATACGTCTAAGATTTTCAAAGTTATCCAATTTTACACCTCCCTTCCTAAATCCAACTTTCGACAGGGAGGGGCGAAAATCCTACACGAAAGGAGGTTCATCATGAAAAACAAACGTCTGAACGAGCTACCTGACATACTCACAGCCCAACACATTGCAGATTATTTAACGATCAGCCGCCGCCGGGTATATGAACTGTTTCAGTTATCTCCAGAACATGGTGGTATTCCAAACTTTGAAATCGGGGCCTCCAAGAGGGTAGTCAAAGAAGATTTTATTCGGTGGATTGAAAGAATGAAAAGTAGTAAATGGGGTGATCGTCTGACAAAGGACGCTGAATTTACTGACCTCAAAATTGAGGGCAGTAGATACAAAGATTCAACTAATAAGGAGACGGAAAGAGTGAACAAGCAAAAGGAAGTTTTAAATTCTCTGGCTGATTGGGTGATTAGAACGGTTAATAAGAAAGAGTTAGCAACTTCAGAAGAGATTGGGGCTCTTCCGAAAGTTGCTGAAGTGGTTTTAAAGTATTATTCTTTAGTTTCCTTTTCGCCTGTTAAAAAAGAATAGACTTCTTCAATAAAATCAATGACAGTTTCTGGGGTGACCCATTGTTGAGTGGATTCAAGGTTGATCTTTGCTAGCTCAACAGCAGTTTTCAGAGAATATTCTTTGGTGCATTTCATAATGCAAATTCACCTCCCTGCTTTAGTCCTATTTCGACAGGGAGGGACAAAAATCCTATCGGACCGAGGTGAGGTAAGTTGGAAGGACTACCCAAAGTAATTCGTTCAACTTTTTCCACAAAAGAAGCGGCCGAATACCTGGGGGTATCTGTTGACACCGTCCGCCGCTGGGTACATCAGGAGGGGCTTCCGTGCCTGCGGATGGCCGGCGGCCGGAAGTGGCTGTTCAAAAAAGAATACATTGATCGCTGGATAGAAAAGCGCACGAACATTGAACGGCGGTTTGAAGAGAAATACGAAAAAGACTATGGGAAGTTGAGGGTCTTGAAGCCCTAGGAGGTGACACCATGAACGTCGTAGCTGAACGGTTCATAGAGCTCGTGGCCATCCAGCACTATCGGGATCTGGACCAAATGGAGATGAAAGAGTTTGCCGAGTCATACAAATACCTGGTCCGGAGGCAGTGGGAAATTGCGAAGATCAAAAAGCTCATCTACTTTGCATACCAGACTGCGGATGGTGCGTGGTTGGTCGAATTGTATGACCGACTTCAGAAGATTGAGAAAGGGGTGAGACCATGATTACAACGTTCGTCGCACGCCTGGTCAACCAAATACGGTGGCAAATGGAGCGGAATTATGCTGAATACCTGGAAGGGAGGTGAGATAGCATGGATCTCGGGGTAGCCGGAAGTATTAATACAAAATTACTTGGTTGCTCTGTTTTTAACAGAAACCTTGATACTTTAATCAACGAATGGTTAGAGAAAAATCCTGATATAGAGGTAATTGAGATTCAATACGCTGTTGCTTCCGACAGCGAATCATTTTATACTAGCGCACTTATCATTTATCGAGATGAGGAGGTGATCACATGAACGTCATCGTGGGAGAGTGGCTACAGCTGACTATGGAAGAAAGATTGCGGGTGCTGGAATATGCCGCTTGGCAACAAAAGAAAAAAGCCCGCCGGTAGAGCGGACTCATTAAAATAACCCTTTAATGACAGTATATCACAAGGAGAGGAGATAATACATGTCTATTCAGATCAAAATCACGGCGAATTCCGCTGACGAAATTGTGCAGCTTGTGCAAGACTTGGCCAGTGTGTTACCGGGTATGGATCCGGCTGCCATCCCACTTAAAACGGAAGTATCTACCGTAGACCCTGAACCTAAGCCGGGACTAAAGCAAGACGATAATACTCAGTCTGAAACTAGCCAACCTACTCTATTTGAAAACATTCCCGACATTGTAGAGCTCCGGGCCAAGGCCCAGGAAAAAGGTAAGACACCAGAGGGCAAAAAAGCCATCAAAGCTCTGCTTGAAAAATACGGTTGCCAGTCTATCTCCACCGTACCTGAGGAAAAGCGGGCCGCGTTCCTGGCAGAGCTGGAGGCACTATGAGTACTCAAGCACATGCTGACAGGGACCACGCTCTACTGAGTGCGTCACAGGCAGAAAGATGGCTAAATTGTCCTCCCAGTGCCAGGCTACAGGAGGGCATCCCGGATAAAACGAGTGAGTATGCAGAGGAAGGGACCACGGCTCATGAGCTGGCGGAAGCCATCCTACGCCGTCGGCTACTTCCCTGCAACTCTGAACAAAGAGTAAGGCTGGAAAAACGGATTCAAGACATCAAAGCTTCCAAGTATTACAACGCGGAAATGGAAAGCGCAATCCAGGACTATATTGAACTGGTTTGTGAGCGGTTCATGGAGGCCAAATCCCGCTCCAGTGATGCCGTTATCCTTCTGGAGGAACGCCTGGACTTCTCGGAATGGGTTCCGGATGGCTTTGGAACAGGTGACGTTGTTCTAATCTCTGACGGAGTGATGGAAATCATTGACCTCAAATATGGGAAAGGTGTCCCTGTCAGTGCCATCGGTAACCCACAGATGAGGCTTTATGCCCTTGGTGCCTGGTCCTCTTATCACTGGCTTTACGATATCCAAGAGGTCCGCATGACCATCGTTCAGCCCCGACTGAACAATATCAGTACAGACGTGATCGCAATTAATGATCTTATCCAGTGGGGTGAAAACGTAGTCAAACCGACGGCCGCCCTGGCTTGGGAAGGCAAAGGCGAATTTAAAGCCGGTGATCATTGCCGGTGGTGCAAGGTGAAGGGCAACTGTCGGGCCAGGGCTGAGGCCAATATGGAGGCCCTAAAATATGAGTTTCAGGATCCGGCTCTGCTTAGTAATGAGGAAATAGGATCCATCCTGTTCATCGCAGAGCAACTCAAAACCTGGGTAAAAGACGTAGAGGACTACGCTCAAGAACAGGCCCTAAAAGGAAAGAAGATCCCACAATGGAAGCTGGTCGAAGGAAAGAGCAACCGGACTATTACGGATCCGGAAGCCCTGATAGCAAGATTGATTGAGGCCGGTTTCGAGAAAGAACAGATTACTGAGACTAAACTGTTAGGGATATCCAAACTTGAAAAGGTGGTCCAGAAGAAAAAGCTGGCGGAACTGGCTGGGGATCTGATTGTCAAACCGCCTGGAAAGCCGGTTTTAGTACCGGAAACCGACCCACGACCTGAACTAAACAGCATTGAAAACGATTTTGCGAACATCGATTTTAAGGAGGAATGAAAATGACCATTGATAACAATTCAACCAAAGTAATCACTGGAAAAGTCCGTTTGTCTTACGTGCATATATTTGAGCCGCAGTCAATTAACGGCGGTGATGAGAAATATAGTGTTTCCATTCTCATTCCCAAAGAGGATAAGGAAACTTTACGGAAGATCAAAGCTGCGATTGAGGCAGCCAAAGAGCTTGGACAAAACAAATGGGGTGGGAAGATCCCGGTTAATTTGAAACTTCCCCTCCGAGATGGAGATGAAGAAAGGCCCGATGATGAAGCCTATGCCGGCCATTACTTCATCAATGCCACCAGCCATACTAAACCCGGCATTGCCAAACCAGTAGGCAAAACCCCTGACGGAAAAACCAAGTTTGAAGCAATCACGGATAGCACGGAGGTTTATTCCGGTTGTTATGCCCGGGTCAGCATTAACTTTTATCCGTTCAATGTCAACGGAAATAAAGGTATAGCTGCCGGACTTAACAACATCGTCAAAGTCCAAGACGGTGAGCCGCTTGGCGGACGTGCAAGAGTTGAAGATGAGTTTGCGAACGTAGACTTTGATGATGTTTTGGATGATGACGATGACGACTTTTTGAACTAACGGAATGGGAGATCGTCCCCCGTTCCTAACAAACATCGGGAGGGGAAAAACTTGGATCTCAATGAGTACCAAAAACTAGCCAGTCGAACAGCAAATTTAAAGGATGAAGCCTTAACCCAATTTTGCCCTGGGGATCGCAGGTGAAGCCGGTGAAGTGGCTGACATGGTGAAAAAACATGTTTTTCACGGCCATCCACTAGACAGAGACAAACTGATCAACGAACTTGGCGATGTGCTCTGGTATGTTTCCCAATTGGCTGCTTGGATGGATATTGAACTTGAAGAAGTAGCTCATAAAAATATCGAAAAACTCCTGGCCCGATATCCTAACGGATTCAGCAAAGAAGCCAGCCGGAGTCGAGCCATATGACCATTTTACAAATTGATATTGAAACCTACTCAAGCGTAGATCTAACCAAGTGTGGTGTTTACCGTTACGTAGAAGCCCCTGATTTTGAGATCCTGCTCTTTGCATACGCCTATGATGATGAACCCGTTCAAGTTGTTGACTTCACCGCTTTTGAAGATTTACCTAACCACGTTATGCAGGATCTAACAAACCCACACGTCATCAAAACTGCTTTTAATGCCAACTTTGAACGAACTTGTATATCCAAGCATTTTGGGATCTATTGCGATCCACGTCAATGGCGATGTACGCAAGTATGGGCCATGGCATTAGGATTGCCCGGCACCCTGGAAAAAGCGGCTGAGGCGTTAAATCTGGAAGCAAGAAAAGACACTCGAGGTAAAAACCTTATTAAATATTTCTCGGTTCCATGTACTCCCACCAAAGCAAACGGGGGAAGAACCCGAAATTACCCCCATCATGCTCCAGATAAGTGGGAACAGTTTAAAGAGTATAACAAACAAGATGTAGTGGTTGAACATGAGATCAGGCGAAAACTTCAACGCTTTCCGCTTTCGGATCATGAATGGGAGTTATGGGTATTAGATCAAAAAATCAATGACCGGGGCGTCCGCTTAGATCCGGAATTATTCAAAGCAGCCATTGAGTGTGACCAACTTTACACAGATCGGCTCATGAAAGAAGCCAGAGAACTGACCGGACTGGAAAACCCAAACAGCGATATTCAATTGAAAGAATGGCTCAATGAAAACGGATTACAAGCGGAAAGCTTGGCTAAAGAGCATATGCAAGACCTAATTGACCAAGCACCTGATGACGATGTACGCCGGGTATTGGAGATCCGGCAAGAGCTGGGAAAGACCAGCGTGGATAAGTACAAAAAGATGGATGAGGTTATATGTCAGGACGGAAGAGCCAGAGGACTGCTGCAATTTTACGGGGCAAACCGGACAGGACGTTGGGCCGGCAGACTCATTCAGGTACAAAACCTTCCTCAAAACAAACTGGATGACTTGAACTTAGCTCGGGATGTGCTTAGAGACAGAGACTATGAGCTATTGGAAATATTATTCGGGCCGCCTCCGTTCGTTCTATCTCAACTTATCCGGACAGCTTTTATCCCATCGCCTGGGTGCCGATTTATTGTTGCTGACTTTAGTGCGATTGAGGGCCGAGTAGTGGCGTGGCTGGCAGATGAGGAATGGAAGCTGGAAGTATTCCGTGGCCACGGCAAAGTATACGAGGCTACTGCTTCCCGTATGTTCGGCGTACCGTTTGAAACGATTGTGAAAGGCCATGAAAACTACAAATATCGCCCATTCGGAAAGGTCGCCGAACTTGCTTGTGGATATCAAGGCGGTGTGAATGCCTTAGCTTCAATGGATTCAAAAAAGGAAATCGACCCAAACGACTATCCGAAACTAGTCAAACAATGGCGAGATGCCAATCCTAACATTGTCCGGCTTTGGTATGACGCGGAAGAAGCGGCTATAACCGCTATACGGCAAAAAACAACGGTGAAGCTAGCGCACGGAGTCAGATATCGCTATGAAGAAGGGATACTATTTGCCGACCTGCCAAGCGGGAGAAGCTTGGCCTATGTCCAACCAACAATAGAGCCAGATCCCCAATATGGTAAAGATGGCCTGGTGAGTCAAAAGATGACCCGGAACGATTCAAAGTCTTTGTGAACACGGTTTTGGGTGAGAACGCGACTCAGCAGGATGCCGTGAACATTGCCAATATGATCGGTAGCTCTTCCAGGATTTCAGGGTCGTTTAACTTCTCTAATTCCGCCTTCAACGTGACGTTTTCATTCGGCCCTAAAACATTGATGGTCCCAGGCCCCATTTCAAGCATTCCGGATTGGACGATTGCTTATATTTTGCTTGTGCTTGGTGTAGTCGGGAGCATTGCCATGCTTGGCTTATCCCCACAGAATGCTGTCCAAGGTGTCCTTGTAACTGGCGCTGCAGTTCTTGGCCACCAGTTAGTAAAACAAGCTGCTAATCATTAGAAACAAAGCCCTCACTCCATCCGGGGTGGGGGCGCTTTTTATATTAATAACTAATCAATCTTTGCTTTGCCTGGAATTGAATATGGAAATTAGTACAATTTATTTACAATAAGGGAAAAAAGATGGATTTTTGCGTATAAAAATGGTAAATTTAAGATACATAAAAAATCAAAGTAAGGCTTTGCAACTGATTATTAGTTGTATTATTTTTGTTAACTTTGTGACCGATAATTTACAATGTTCAGAAAATGGGGGCGGAAGAGGATGGTAATATTAAGTGATAGGGATTTATTCAAATTGGCTTCAGAACAAAATTTTATTAGCCCTTTCATAGAGGAGAATTGTGAAGGTGCTACTATTGACTTGACTTTAGGTCCCAAAGTCAAAAAATACTCTTCCGACGACCCCATTATTCCTGGAAACGAGATAACCGAAGATCATTATGTAGAATTTGATTTAACGACGGATGATTATTATATACAACCCGGTGAATCAATTTTGATTCAAACTAGTGAAACTATTCGAGTGCCTACTGACCATGTTGCGATGATTTTTGAGAGATATAGTATTAAGTCGCTTGGTCTTTTTATTAGTCCAGCTCATTACATGAACCCTGGTTTTCGAGGAAGTATTAGTTTATTGGCAGCAAATAAATCATCTGTTCCAATCAAGTTGGTACCAGGTTTAAAAATATGCCAACTTGCATTATTTCGGTTGTCCTCCGCCCCTTTAAAACCTTATGAAAAACAGGATGCTAAGTATATGGATGCTACTGGAGTGAGCATTTCTAAGCTGCATTTAGATAAGGAAATACAAGAATTCCTTCAAGAGAAAGGTGTTAAAAAAGTATCAGACGAGTTGGCTAGGGACCTCGGAGACTACCTCATGAAACGTATTAAAAAAGCTGCAAAAGAATTAGCCGCGGAGGGCAGGCGGAAACTTAAAGAAGGTGGCCCGAGTGGCTAACCTGCGTGATATAGTTAGACGACATGTTGAATCAGAAACTCGAGAAGAATTATCTGATCTCGCCCCCGAACAACAAGACAAAGTTTTAGATATGTTGCGAAGAGATGGGGATATAGATAGAAAAGTCGACGAAATTCTTAATGCGTTTTTAGAAGAAGTATACAAACCAAAGGCCAGAAAGAGAAAATGGCTAAAAGGCATATACTCACTTGTTAATGCCGTATTAACAACGTTTATTGGAATAGCGGCAAATGTAGAAGCATGGTTAATGTTAGGTGGGTTTGTGTTGGTCTTAGGAATAATCCAGGTATTATTCATTTTTATTGATGAAATATAAATATAGACAAAAAGCCTACTCCATTTATTTGGCGTGGGCTTTTTCTATTGCCTCAAAAGCCGCATCTCGTATTCCTTCCGGTGCATACTCCCAAGGATACTTCCTTTTCCCCACGTATATCTCATATTCCACAGAGTCCTTGTTTATTCCCTTGTACACCACTTTAATTCCCTTCTCATGCATTTCCTTTTTTAGATCCCGCATCTGGATTGAAAGTCTGTTTAGCACCTTTACAGCCACTTCCTCATATATTCCAGTGTATTTTAAGCCGTCCTTTGGAATCACTTTTAGGTCGGCTCAAGGGCTTTTCGTGCCCATTCGATTGATATGTATCTGTGGACGAGGGAAAGAGATTCTTGAACCATATTTTGACCCCCTTAAGCTAATTAAAATATCGAGCTACATGTTTTGTCAAAGCACGACTGTTTCTAAGTCCAAATTTTCTGATATTTTTCTTGCGATAGACAAAGTGCTATGATAATAT
>CALJVA010000041.1 GCA_937975135.1 uncultured Thermoactinomycetaceae bacterium
TCCAGTGAATTCCTTGTGGTATATGATCCATATCACTGTTTCCAATCCAATTTTTATAAACTCCGATGGTATCACTCGCAATCAAATACGGGCCTTTTTCAGTTTGTACAAGAACGCCCTGTAGTCCAGGGGTATGTCCGGGTAAATGAAGTAAATCAATACCATCTGTTAAATTCTCATCACCGTCGATTACATGAATGTTGCCAAAAGTTTTCATCCAACTTGGGGTTATGCCAGGGATTCCTGCTTCATAGTATTTCCGTTGTGTAGGTAGTGGGGCAACTGCTGATTGCAATTCTTTTTTTTGAACATAAAATGTGGCATTACGGAATACATCATTTTGAAAGCAATGATCCCAATGCAAATGAGTATTTATCACAATCTTTACATCGTCAGGGTCTACATCATGTTTTCTTAACTGTTCTTCAATTTTTAACTCCTCCGGTCGTTCTAAACCATGATGGTACTTTCTAGCCCATTCCTCATCCGATCCCCCGGTATCAACTACAATTGGTTCTTGACCTCCTAAAATAAGCCAACCCAAAATCGGACGCCGCTGTTTGTTTCCTGGATCCACCTGATAAAGTAAATTCGAGGTCTCCATCGCCTTGAAAGTACCTAAATGGAGTGGGTAAATTCGATATCTCAATTGTCTACACCACCTTCACGAAATTTTATGATGCACCAACATCTTCTAGCGCTTTTCCTTTTGTCTCAACACCAAGGAAAAATACTAGGGCTACTGCAATCCAGAAGAACAAAGCCATCGTTATATAAATTCCGTAATAGAATTGAATACTCATGAAATATCCAAACACTATCGGGCTAACAGCCGAACTAATCCGACCTGCCCCAGTTGACCAACTTGTAGCGGTTGCACGAACTTTAGAGGGATACAGTTCTGAAGTATACACAACGGTGCCAGCGACTCCTTGTTCATATAGGAAAGATAGTATACACGCTCCCCACACCAGTAATGTTGGATTTTCTATTAAGCCAAACAAAAGAGCAGCTACACCACCGAAACCAAAACCAACATAAAACAGTTGTTTTCGGCCAAATTTTTCAATTGTATAAAATGCAGTTGCTCTTCCGACAATGGCCGATATTGCAACTAAAAGCGTATACGTAAAGGTTTTCGCTAAACTAAGATCATAAACCGTTACCAATATCGATGGTAACCACAACACAAAACCGTAATAGCCAAAATAACCAAAGAAATAATAACCAGCCGTCAGAATAAAACGTTTTAAATACTCAGGTTTTAATAAAACTTTTACGGACACTTTTTCATCCTTCACAACAATATCATCCGGAAGATTATGAATATCTTGTTCCTTGGCACCTAGGATCTTTAAAACTCTTTTCGCCTCTTTGCCCCGTCCCTGGGTTGCCAGCCAACGTGGTGATTCAGGCACTTTTCGCCGAATAAAAAAGCTCAATAATGCTGGAACTACCCCAGCAATAAAAAGTATTCTCCATCCAAATGTTTCAACGTAGCTCAAAGAAATAATTGCTGCAATTAGCATGCCGACTGGCCAAAGTACAGTTAAGGTAGACACAAATCGTCCTCGATATTTGGCTGAGATGTATTCAGAAGTTAATGCTGTATCAACTGGTATCATCCCCCCTAGGAACAGTCCAGTCAAAAAACGCATTACTCCAAACTGAAATACATTGGTTGTTAGCGCTGTCAAACCTGTTAGTATACTAAAACCCAGTACTGTTAGAATAAAACTCGTTTTTCTACCGAATCGGTCAGTAATCGGCCCCCATAGAATTGCTCCAGCAAACATTCCCCAAACGCCTGCAGAGGTTAACATACCGTTGGTGACAGAATCGATATTCCACTCTTCAATAATCGACGGCATTCATATGAAACAATGTAAGTATCCATCGAATCAAACATAAAACCTAGAGCAGCTGCGACTACGATAAAAATGTGCGTTTTTGTAACTGGTAATGTTTCGATTATATTGTCAACTGAGCTAATAATGCCATGTCCTCTGGTTTTCAAAACTATACCTCCTTAATCTTCTATTAATTCCTGAGCCATCCTTTCAAGAAATTTAACGATTTCGGTATGATCCTGATCTTTTCCTCGCAAAGTATACGCAGACTGGTAAATTTGCTCTACAACTGCCGCCAACAAAATGGGTACATTTATATCTTGAGCTATAGATGTGACCATCTTGACATCCTTTAATAAAAGCTCAAGTGAAAAACCGGAAGCAAATGATCTTGGTAAAACAAACGTTGGAAACTTATATTCCGTAGAGTAACTCTTTCCAGAACTCTCATTGATTGTCTCAAGGGCTACAGATAAATCCAAACCTAATTTTTTTGCTATCATCATTGCTTCAGTCGTTGCATATAACGAAGTAGCACTAAGGTAATTGTTAATAGCCTTTAAAGCATGCCCCGATCCTGTCCTCCCTACTAAGCGGATTGTTTTACCCATACATTTAAATATAGGAAGTAACAATTCATAGTTTTCTTTATCACCACCAACCATAATTGTCAAGTTGCCTTTCTTAGCGCCGTTTACTCCACCGGATACAGGAGCATCCATTAAAATAATGCCATTAGACTTCGCTTTTTGCTCAAGCCGCCGTGTTGAGAATACATACGAGCTACTCATGTCAATGACAATACTCTTCTTAGACATACTACTAAATAAACCATCTGTAGTGACTACTGATTCAACGGCATCTGAATTAGGAAGCATTAAAATAACGATTCGATTCTTTGCTCCAAGTTCTGTAACAGAATTAGCTAATATAGCTCCATCTTCTTTTAATAACTTCATCGCTTCGTAATTTTTGTCGTAAACTGTTACTGAATATCCGGCAGAGAGTAAATGTTTAGCCATCCATCGTCCCATTCGACCTATTCCAATAAATCCAATTTTATCCATAATTCACTGCCCTTCTGCTTAGTCTTGTTGTTCACCTTGTGCCTCTAACTCAGCATGCAACGATCCTATTCGCGGGTGTGTGAATCAGTTACAACTGCCACAACGACAATTTCATCTGCACGAGGCGCATCGGGAATACGAAATTCAAAACTCATATGGTGTGAACGAATTTTAGCATCCATTTTATGTTTAATAGCCAAATCGATAGATGATCCAGCAGCAGCTCGCTTCTCTGCTGATGGGAGCAGTGTTTTGGCATTCCCGCAAATTTTACGAAACTCGTTTCCAAAAATCATAGTGTGAATAATCGCCGATCCATGTTCAATTTCACCATCTAACCCAACCAAAGCAGCTTTTCCGTAACCTTCTACCTCATTTCCATTTATGCCCAAAAGTTCTATCGCTTTAGCAGGAAGTGCCCTGCCTAATTCGGCAGAATACTGATTAATTAAGGGTTTTAAGTCTTCGACATACTTCCCTGCAAATGGATTTTTAATTACTGCAGCTGTAGCTCCTATACGTACAGGTTTCTCAACTCTTTTAAAACCCTCTATATGAGTTTCCTCAATAATGCTAACAATTTTCCTAACCTCCACTACATCTTCCTCCTTAAACTGGAAATAAAATATCTAGAGATTGCAAAGATCGAATTTCTTGTTCGCGAATTGCTCTTTTCCCTGATGAGACACTCCTTTGCCGCAAAGCCTCCACTTGTTTTTTATGTTCTTTGTATGATGAATACATGTTATTTCCTTGAGCCATTGACATCATCCTGAATGGCCGAGCTGGTCTCCTAAGATTTTGATACATATTAAGTAATATTTTATTACCAGTTATTTCGATCATCTTATTGTGAAATTCTTCATTTAACTCGTAATAAGATTCTATGTTCTGGTCTCTTTGAGCTTTTTTTTGGTCGTCAAGAATTCGATCTAATTCACGTAGATCTTCTTCAGTCACTTTCGAAACTGCTTTCTCAAATGCGATTTCCTCTAGACGATAGATGACATCGTACAAATCATAAATTTCTTGCCGAGTAAACCTCCGGACTACCACACCTTGATGAGGAATTCTTTCAACTAAACGATCTCTTTCTAACATCAACAATGCTTCTCGAATCGGTGCACGACTGGTTTGAAACTCCTTTGCTAATGCAGTTTCCACCAATCGCTCACCCGGATGTAACTGCCCTTTTGCGATTCTAGTAGAAATCTCATCCGCTATTTGCATCGCCGTTGTTTTTTTCATTTTAACCTCCTGTCGACTTTATTATAATACAATATTGTCGACAATATAAAGACATATTAATTTTTGTAATGTCGCGGACGTTTAACAAGAAAATTCGCATTGAGACTGACGCGTTACAATCCAACGGAAACGACGCCCATCCAGGAAATAGACACTCATCGGAATGTCCATTTACTCAATCATCTTTTAATCGTCATAAAAATAACCTTCCCTACCCCCTTGCGACGAAAAATAGCCGTCACAATGTTTCCGTTGCTTAATAACGGTAAGGGGAGGGTCATAAGATCTGCCCAATCTTCAACCAGGGGCGAGCACGTTGTACTGTGGTTTTTTGCACGATACTCATACCAAAACATGACGAATACCAGCGATGTTACGGCACGAGTATCCCACGTCTTGACATTGAGCCTCCACAGGTTGAGTTCCTTGCATCCAGGGCCATGCCCAAGGATGTCTGCCAGGCTAACCAGCCTATCATGACCGCCCTCAATGTCAAGTCTTCAAAGTTGTCTAATGGGATGTGTCGCCGATGACGGCAATCCCTGTTTGGGTCAAACACCTTGAAGTCCCTTTAACGTCGCCACAATCGGCTTCCCAATGGCCTGTTGGAGATAAGCGATGTTCCCACGTGTCGCCTCTTT
>CALJVA010000042.1 GCA_937975135.1 uncultured Thermoactinomycetaceae bacterium
TTAATAATCGTGGACTTATTTTCTTTTTCACTTTAATGAATTTAAAATAGTCTAAGTTGATGGATCATCTATGAGTTCTTTTTTGCTGTTAAGCTAAATAAGTGTGATGTATTTATGTAGTTGTAAGGGAGCGATGCATAGTACTTACTTTATCATTTAGATGGATAGGTTGTAGATAATATTTATAAATGCTAATCAATACAATATTATCATTTATATCTTACTTGTCAGTGTTTTCCCTGAAATAAAAAAGAAACCTAAGAAGGAATTATAGTGGAAGTTTGGGGTTTGTGGTTATTAGAGATTAATTTCAAAAAATATGAAATTGAATGCGTGATAACAAGTAGGAAACCTCACTTATTATTAAAGGAGAATGTTCATTGTTTGGGGCAATAGTTGGAGATATTGTTGGTTCTCGATTTGAATTTAACAATTATCGGGAGAAGGATTTTGAGTTGTTTACAGAGGATTGCCAGGCGACAGATGATAGTATAATGACCCTTGCAGTTGCCAAAGCAATAATAGAAACGGAGAAAATAATCAAATCTTCTATTGATGGATCTGAGCATCATAGTGATTACTATTCCCTTCTTAAACAAATGAGTATTCGATATATGCAGGAAATTGGGCGTAAATATCCTAACTGCGGTTATGGTGGGATGTTTTTAACATGGGTTTTTAGCGATAATCCTCAACCCTATTACAGCTTTGGAAATGGAGCGGCGATGCGGATCAGTCCGGTAGGTTTTGCTGCCAGAACAGAAAAGGAAGCATACAGGCTCTCAGAGGTAGTAGGATTTTACGATTGATGAAATCAGGGATTCCTACCAGTTTAATGAGACGTGCCAAGAAACAGTACCACAAGCGATTGAAGCATTTCTAGAATCCACATCTTTTGAAGATGCAGTTCGAAATGCGGTTTCAATAGGCGGTGACAGCGATACTTTAGCTGCTATCACAGGCGCCATTGCAGAAGCCTACTATGGAGTTCCTGAAGAACTTAAGGAGAAAGCTTTTTCCTATCTTGATGATGAACTGCTCGCTATTTATCATGAGTGGTCTGAGTTTTATCAGCAGTGATGGTGTGAAGATGGATATATTTTGAATGATCAGTCGATTGCAAAGAAATTTGTCATGCAGATTAAGAGATAAAAAGCCTTTCATATGAAAGGCTTTTTATTTATTCCTTATGCAAAAGGGCAAAGGCGATGAAGTGAGGTGCGGTAATTAAGTAGAAGACAAAGATATCAATTCCCAAAAGTATCATCGTGATTGGAACAACAGTGCCAATAATGAGGAGACCAATACTCCATTCTGTTTTCTTTTCTGTTATTTTTTTGAAAATCACCCAACTGATTATGATGATGAAGAGGAGAATGGCACTTAACACAAGGGCAATAAGTATTATAATGTATATGGCTGTTTTTTCACATCCTCCAAAGCCGCACACCCCAGGAAAATGGAGCAAAAAATAAATGAGAATAAGGCCACCAATAGTAGTGATAAGGTTGGCGATGAGTAGGAAGAACAGTCCAATTTTATACCTCATATTTTATATCACCTTGTATTAACAATAGTAATGGTAATTAATCTTATTTATATTATACATACAAACCAACGGCCTAGGTGATGTTAGTTTTTTCGCATGTCCAATCAGAAGGGAGGGGGACGATGACCCGTTGTACCCGTGAGAACTTTTCCTAATCGCCCGGGCCTTGTCAGATCCGATTCGGTACCAGATTCTTGAATTGATTGCCCGGGGGAACTCAGAGGATGCAATCACCTGCTGTACGATCGGGATGTGTGTCTGTGATATTCAGGAAGCCCTGAATTTGAAGCAATCCAAGGTTTCTTACCATCTTAAGGAGCTGAAAAATGCCGGTCTTGTACATGAGCGTAAAGAAGGCAAATGGAACTACTACTCGGTCAATCAGGCAAAGCTGAAAGCCTTCTGTGATGAACTAACCCACCGTTTTCATTTGGCCGATAAGTTGGTGACTTCATCAGACAGAGGCTGAGTCCAAGGAAACAGGGGCTCCACAAAAACCAACCGCACCCAAGCCGGGTGCGGTTGGTTTTTTGTTCCGTTGGCCTTCGCTGGATCCTCAAATTTCCAGTGCAGTCGTTTTACGTGGGTCGGGGTCATGGGACAATTGTCCTTGGCGTCCCTGCGCAGAGTAATGTCAGAGAATTCTCTTTAAGATGGGAAGAATGCTTAGGACAGCTGTCCGTGTTTATGTTTTTTTACTTTGATCACTCGTTATAAGAAGCAGCTTTAGCTCTTTTATTTCGCGACGTAGTAAGGTCACTTCATCTTTCAATTGATTAAACTCTTCTTCATTTTTTAGTCCAGATCGATCCACCGATTCTACCTTATTTACAATGACCCCAATAAATAGATTTAGGATGACGAAGGTCCCGATTAAAATGAAGGAGAGAAAATAAATCCAGGCCCAGGGCATTTCGTCGAGAATGGGCCGCATAATTTCCGAGGCCCAGGTATCAAGGGTAACAATTTGAAACAAAGTAAGAAAAGTTTGGTGTAAAGAGCCAAAAAAGTCTGGTGAAACAGAAGAGAAAAGTATGGTTCCGATTACACCAAAAAGATAAAAAAAGATGCCAAGGAGAAGGGTAATATTCCATAAAGTCGGAATTGTGAGCAGTAGTGCATTGACCAAATTACGCAAAGAGGGAATAACTGTTATGGTACGTAAGATGCGCAATATACGAAGAATACGGAGCAAAGTAATAAAATGTGCTTCAACAAAGAGAAAGCTCCCTGCTACAAGAATAAAATCAAACAGGTTCCATTTATTCCGAAAGTAATGAAGAATAGGGCGATGAGCAAGAAGTCGTAAAGTGATTTCCAGTGTAAATGCCCCAAGAATCACCTGATCAAGGATTTGAAACTGTTTGGAATAAGTAGCAGCGAGAGAAGGGTAAGTTTCCAAGCCGACTAAGATTGTATTTAGCAGAATTAATGCGATCACTGTTCGTGTAAAAAAAGGATGATCTATCAAACGGGAAGACCAGATGAAAATAGGATGTTCTTGTTGTTGTGGTTCTTTTTCGATTGCACCCATGGTTCTTTCCTTTCTATCTATATATTAGTGATATGTAAAATGGGTTGAGCAGGTGGAAGCAGTGTAAGGGGATAGCCCATAGGTTATTATAAATGAGATGTTCTTTTAAAGTATAGTAACCCCTAAAATAATGTGATTACCAGAAGGAATTTTATTTTTGCCAAAAGCTCACACTTAAAAGATTGCCTTGATTATGCAGCGAAAGGATGCCTTCCCACAGAAAACAGGTCTATAAATCATGCAATTTATAGATAAATTGAAAAAACTTTCACTTTATGTAATCGAGTGGTTGGACTCGAATGGTGGAGTGAATGAGAGAGGGAATCGATCCTTATGACTTGTTTTTCAATCTCTTGATGGATAAGATGACTAGGAGGTGGAAAAATGGAACGACTACAAAAAGTATTGGCTCGAGCAGGGATCGCATCAAGGCGGGGAAGTGAAGAGCTAATCCAAGCGGGAAAAGTCCGTGTAAATGGCCATGTAGTGACCCAATTGGGAACTCGAGTTGATCCCACCAAGGATCAGATCGAAGTAGAAGGACGTCCTCTTAAACTGCAAAAGGTGCGTACTTTTCTCTTTTATAAACCTAAACGAGTGATTACCAGCCTAGAGGATCCTCAGAGCCGTAAAGTAGTGACTGATTATGTGCGACATATTAAAGAGCGGCTCTATCCAGTAGGCCGGCTCGATTATGATACAGAAGGGCTTCTTTTACTTACGAATGATGGGGATTTGGCTTACCGATTAACCCATCCAAAGTATGAAGTGAAGAAGGTATACCAGGTAACAGTGAAGGGAATTCCCAATTCGCGTACGTTAAGGAAATTGGCTCAGGGAGTACAATTGGAGGATGGGCTCACTGCGCCAGCAGAAGTTCGCCTCCTAGATACCAAGCGGGGACAGGCTCGGCTGGAGCTAACCATTCATGAAGGAAGAAACAGGCAAGTCCGCCGTATGTGTGAAGCCGTCGGTCATCCGGTACTGCACCTGATTCGTACCCGGATCTCTTTTCTTACTTTAAAGGGGCTGCAAGTGGGTCAGGTTCGGGAACTGAGCCAGAGTGAGATAAGTAGGCTTCGGCGTGAGGTAGGATTAAATTCATAATTTGCTTCTGGCAATTGGCTGTCACAATACTTCCAGAAATGTTTCAAATAACGTTCATATAGCCCCAAAAGGTATTTAGTTTTGCAGTGTTATAATAAAAAAAGGTAACATATATTCTTGATGAAGATTTGGTTCTTCCGTATCGGGGGTGCTGAAATGGAGAATACCAAATGTGAATGTGGTCATAACAACCCGGTCGGAACGGTTTTATGCGAATACTGCGGGAAACCGCTTCGGGAAGATAAAGACCAGCCACTTGATATGCGGTATGAGGGAGTAGCACGGCGTTCTCAGACGCGGAAGAGAACGTTGGTTGATCGGATCTGGAGTTTTTTCTCTTCTGTCAAGGTGGCGGTGTATCTCATCGTTATCACGCTAATTGCTTCTATACTAGGATCGCTTCTCCCACAAGAACGTTATATTCCCTCGAATCGCCCCGAAGTTTTTTATGCTCAGGAATATGGGGTTTGGGGCGATCTATACTACAAACTTGGCTTATCGGACATGTATAGTTCATGGTGGTACATCACCTTACTGGCGTTGATCGGGATTTCCTTGGTTGTTTGTAGCTTGGATCGTGTCATTCCTTTATATCGGGCACTAAAGAATCAACAGGTAACCAAGAATCAATCCTTTATTATCCGCCAGCGAATCAGTCATCAGCTACAAATAAAGGAAGGAGAAAAGGAGCAAGTATTAAAGCAGCTCGGTGAACAATTAAAGAAGAGCCGCTATCAGATTCGTCGCGAAGGAGACTCCTTGTTGGCCGAAAAAGGGCGGATTAGTCGGTGGGGACCCTATATTTTACACGTAGGGTTAATTGTCTTTTTGCTTGGTACCCTGCCACGTTTGATTCCTGGATGGAACTTAGAGGAGTTTGTCTGGGTTCGGGAAGGGCAGACACGACCGATTCCTAACACACCTTATTACATAAAAAATGAACGGGCAGAAGTAGAGTTGTATAAGGAGTCAGAAATTGTACAAAAACAAAAAGATGCTCCTCCTGCGGTAAAAGAGTGGCGGACTGAGGTTGTGTTATTAAAGAAGGATGACGAAACAGAAGAGTTGAAAGAGATTAAGCGTCATGTAACCCGTGTTAATCATCCCTTAAAGTATGAGGATTTAATGATTTATCAGTCAGGTTTTCAAGTGGATCAAGTTTCAGCTCTGGAGCTTGTGGTTTTAGATAAAAAGACAGGAAAGGAATCAGAAACTTTTTTGGTGGATTTATTCGAACCAGAGAAAGAGTATGTGTTGGATGGAGGCTTGACTGTTCATTTACTCAACTATTTTCCCAACTTTAAGTTAGAAGGGAAACAGCCGACGACCCAGTCGGAGCGACCCAATAATCCTGCTTTTGTCTTCGAGGTTAAGTCACCTGACAAGCCGGAAGGAGAAAAAATGTGGGTGATCGCAGGGACGAAATTGGATATTGAGGAAAACAAGTATGAGATTAATTTAAAGTGGATGCATCTGACCAATGAATCGGGTCTTTTGATCCGAACCGAGCGAGGTTTATGGGTAATCTTACTCGGGGGGATCATATCGATGATCGGTTTGGTAATGGGCTTTTACTGGAATCATCGCCGAGTATGGGTACGGTGGATGGAAGGTAAGCTGCTGATCGGTGCCCATACCAATAAAAACTGGTTTGGATTACGTAGAGAATTAGAACAGGCTGCGAAGCGGGCGAATATTCCCCTCGCGCAGTCTTCAGAGGGGGTAAAACCGTGATTAAGCTAATGGAGAATCTGCTAATTGGTACTTTTTTTCTCTACTTGGTATCTACAGTTATGTTCGTCGTTGCTGTATTGGGAAAGCGAGTCCGAAAAGGGGATGAAGTGGAACACACCAACCGTTGGGGTCGGTTGGGAATTATTTTCACGATGATTGGTGCTCTGATTCATGTCGGGTTTACAGTTACACGAGCTGTGGTAGGGGGATACTTTCCTACCAGCAATATGTTTGAGTTTATCTCCTTCTTTTGTCTGATGATGGTTATTTCCTTTATTATCATCTATTTTATCTATCGCACAGTGGCCTTGGGTGCCTTAGCAATGCCGGTGGCAGTCATTTTATTGGCATATGCCTCTGTTTTTCCGCGTGATGTACAACCCCTTATTCCTGCCCTACAAAGCTACTGGTTGTGGATTCATGTGTCAGTGGTTGCACTGGGACAGGGAGCATTGTCCATTGGTTTTGTGGCTGGGCTGGTTTACCTCATTCGTAAATTTGGTAAAGAACGGATTGGAAAACATTCGCTCTATCTCGAAATAGTCCTTGTATTTTTGGTTCTGGTTTTAGGCTTTGCTCTTTCTGCCACTGCTTTTGGAGCAATGGGATATCAAGCGGAGATTCAATATACCGTGAACGACAGCCAGCAGGTACAAAGTTATAGAATGCCTCCTCTTGTGGGACCTGCAGGTGGTCAGGTAGTGGAAATGCACAATTTTCTTGGTATGACCAAGCCACTTATGGAAGCTCCAACGTGGATGGAAGGAAAGGATGCAGCTAGGAAACTTAACTCTGTCATCTGGTCGATAATTACTGGGCTTCTGTTATATGCCATCATTCGTCTTCTATTTCGCAAACGGCTGCATGAACTGGTCTATCCATTGGTTCGCAGTGTTGATTTAGAGACCGTCGATGAGATTGGATATCGAGCCATTGCGATCGGCTTTCCAATCTTCACCTTAGGGGGGTTGATCTTCGGCATGATTTG
The DNA here is from genome assembly GCA_937975135.1 of uncultured Thermoactinomycetaceae bacterium. GTDB lineage: Bacteria > Bacillota > Bacilli > Thermoactinomycetales > CALJVA01 > CALJVA01. Next base: position 6,913 of record CALJVA010000042.1, read on the forward strand.
GGCCCATGAGGCATGGGGACGCTTCTGGGGTTGGGATCCCAAAGAAGTTTGGGCATTAATTACATGGCTCTTTTATAGTGCTTATTTGCATCTGCGCCTTTCTCGAGGATGGCATGGAACTAAGTCTGCTTGGATGAATGTAGGTGGCTTTGTGATTATTATGATCAACCTGATTGTGGTCAATTTGGTTTTTGCAGGGCTTCACTCTTATGCATAATGGACAAACTAAGGGATAGGATCACCTATCCCTTGAACTATATGAAATGAAACTAGACTCGCTTTGCTTTATATGTTACAAGGTCTAACTTACCTCGAATAGAAAAATGATAAAGGGAAAAAGTGGGATAGGGAAAATGTTCACAACGCTTTAAGGAGGGAACACGATGGTGGAGAGCCAAGAACGCATTCTTGTCGTCGATGATGAGGAACGGATCCGCCGATTGCTTAAAATGTATCTAGAACGAGAGGGATATCTGATCGAAGAGGCAGAGGATGGAGAAGAAGCTTTAAGGAAAGCATTAGAAACCGATTATGATCTGATCCTTCTAGATTTAATGCTTCCCGGGATGGACGGCCTCGATGTTTGTCGACAGATACGGCAAGATAAAGCAACGCCGATCATTATGCTGACGGCCCGTGGGGAAGAGAGCAACCGGGTTGAAGGATTTGAAGCAGGGGCAGATGATTATGTTGTA
>CALJVA010000043.1 GCA_937975135.1 uncultured Thermoactinomycetaceae bacterium
AGGATTTAAACAATGTTTATGTGATAACACCAGTGATTTTGAGATAACAACGGAAAAATTGTAGCTATTGAAGTGATGTTTTAGGAGAGCGCTTATGAAGCGATCTCCTTTTTCTTTTGTATAAATGTTGCTTCTGCCACTCACACTACCTATGAAGGAAAAGAGATGGAAACAAAGGAGGGAATTTCACGTGTACAAAAGGGTGGCAGCAGTTCTATTGCCGATCACTTTGGTCGCCCTTGTAGGGACTACTGTGTGGGGTTATCAAGAAAACCAAGAAAAAAATTCAATTCTGATCAAAGCAGAGAACCAATACCAACGTGCATTCCACGAGCTTAATTTTCATTTGGATCAATTACAGGACGAGCTGGGCAAGTCACTTGCTCTTAATTCACGACGGCAGCTATCCAGTTCGATGACCAAGGTTTGGCGCTTGGCTTATGCTGCTCAACACGATGTGAGCCGTCTACCTCTTTCGCTAATGCCTTTTGATAATACAGCCAAATTTTTAGGTCGAGTGGGGGATTTTTCTTATCGAATCGGGGTTCGTGACTTGAATCGAGAACCGCTTACCAGTAAGGAATGGGAAACTTTACGTACATTATATAAGCGGTCTGGGCAGATTCAGCAGGATCTAGCTAAGGTACAGGAACAGGTATTAAGTAAAAACCTGCGTTGGATGGATGTAGAGACGGCCATGGCTGCAGAAGATAAGGTGATGAATAATACCATTATTGATGGATTTAAAAAGGTAAATCAGATGGTAAAAGATTCTCCTGATATAGACTGGGGACCCACCATTCATAACAGTGAGGTTCGCAAGCGGGAAAAGATCGCCAATCTTCGTGGAAGGAATGTAACTGCAGAGGAGGTTAAACGGAAGTTTGCTAAGGTGCTAGATCGCCCAGATACAAAAGGAATCAAAGTAACGCGGAATAAAGGAGGAGAATATGAAGTATACAGCCTTCGGTTAAATCGGGATCACCAGGAAGTACAGGCCGACTTTACCCGGAAAGGCGGTCATCTTTTGTGGATGATGTATGACCGGCCGGTAAAAAAGCGGAACTTAAATCTGGACCAGGCGCAAAAACGAGCGGCTGCTTTTTTACACCGGGCGGGTTATCCCAATATGGAGGCGGTCTCTTATGATGAAGAAGGGAATATGATTTCTTTCACCTTTGTGCATAAAGAGGACGAATTGTATGTTTATCCTGAGACAGTTGTGATTAAGGTTGCCTTAGATAATGGGGAGGTTATTTCCTTACAAGCGAATGAATACGTTTTTAACAAGCGTGATCGTGAGGTTGCAAAACCTAAGTTATCCAAAGAGCAAGCCCGAAAATATGTAAATCCTCGTTTAAAGGTTCAAGAAAGTAACTTGGCGATTATATATGGAGAAGATGGAAACGAAGTGCTTTGTTACGAATTTATGGGTCGATTGGGTCAATCTTATTATCGGTTATTTATTAATGCGGAGAATGGGGAAGAAGAATTTGTGGAAAAGATGAAGCAAGAGCAACTGTAGTTTTTTCTTGGGCAGAAAAGTGATATACGACTTCTGCCCATTCTTTTTTTATAGTAGCTTTTCTCTTTTAGAAAGTTGGAATTAGAATTTCTTCCCATCTCTGATGATACAGGATCTATGACAAAATATAAGAAAAATGTAACAGAGTCATTGCAAGATTTTATCCATTGTGGTATTCTAAAGGTGTCAAAGTCGACAACGGAATACATAGCGTTTTTGCTGTTCGTTGCTGGACGAAGCATTTCGATAAAGGATTGCACTTGACATCGACTGGAATCGAATAAAGTTCATCCAAAATCGAGCAGGTGCCGCCTGCTCGATCCTTTTTTATCATTTTATCGAGTAATTTGGTGAGAGGATTGCCCTTGAGGCGAGGAAGAGGAGGGAGGCGTATTCAATTCCTGGAAAATGGAGTTGAGACGCTGTAAGCGAATGAAAGATCTGACGATCGCGATTGATGGTCCAGCCGGTGCGGGTAAAAGCACCGTAGCTCGAAAAGTGGCTCAAGAGCTAGGCTTGATCTATGTAGATACCGGTGCAATGTACCGCGCGATTACCTGGAAAGCATTGGAGAACCAGCTGAACTTAGCCGATGAAGAGAAACTTACTCAGTTGGCAAGGGAAGCGTCCTTGGAGCTGAAATTGACGCAAGGAAAAGTTGACATTTGGCTGGATGGTCATCGTATTACAGAAATTATTCGCTCACCACAAGTGACAGCACATGTATCAGAGGTGGCACGTATCCCAGGGGTTCGTGCAGCTTTAGTTGAGAAGCAACGCCTGATCGCTCAAAACAATGGCGTTGTAATGGATGGGCGAGATATTGGTACTAAGGTTTTACCCCATGCGGATTTGAAGATATACCTAACTGCATCGATTGCCGAGCGGGCACGTCGCCGATATGGAGAGTTGGTACGTAGTGGTTACCAAGTAGATATAAAACAGTTGGAAGAAGAGATTCGACTTCGTGATGAGGCAGATTCAAACCGAACCCACTCACCTCTTCGTCCCGCTTCAGACGCAATAATCATTGATTCAAGTGGCCTTTCGATTGAAGAGGTTGTAGAGAAGATTCTTGATCTTTGTCGAACCAAAGTGGGCGGTGGAGAGTAAGATATGTTATATCCATTTTGTCGCTTCCTTTTTCGTTCATTTTTTGCCATAGTTTACCGGTGGAAAGTGGAGGGAGTGGAGAACATACCTCCTCAGGGTGCGGTGGTTATTTGCGCCAATCATATTTCTAATATGGATCCCCCGCTAATCGGTTCTGCCGCTTCACGAAAGGTTTATTTTATGGCAAAGGAAGAGTTGTTTCGCATTCCAATACTCTCTTTTTTTATCCGTCGATTTGGTGCTTTTCCAGTCAAACGGGGAGCTAGTGATCGTAAGGCATTAAAGCATGCACTGGCGGTCTTGCAAAAAAAAGAGGCATTAGGAATTTTTCCTGAAGGAACTCGTTCAAAAACAGGGAAGCTAGGTGAGGCCCACCCTGGGGCGGCATTAATCGCTCTTAGGGGAGATGCCGTAGTCGTTCCGGTGGCGATTATAGGACCATACCGCCTTTTTCGTCGGGTTTCGATTATCTTTGGATCCCCCATTGATTTGAAGCCTTATAAAGAGGATAAAATAACATCGAAGACTGTCCGTGAAGTGACGGCCCGAATTATGAAAGAGATAGAGCAATTGATGGAAATGAATAAATAACTGAAAAGTGAAGTGTAAAAATCACTGCTTTTCTTTTTCATTAATTCTGGTGACGGTGTTTTCCATATATGGCAAAATCAGTTTTTATTATCAATGGCCCCATAGGCGATGAATATAAAGGAAGGCATAGGAGCTACTTCGATTATACCCGTCCCTGAGAGTCACTCGTTGATATGTCGGATTGATGAAATTAGGAGGTTACTCCTTTATTTCATTTGTTCCCTCCCCTAGTTGGGAGTAATAAATCAGTTTTCTGCAGGCAAGGTAAATGAGGAGGTTGTCATAATGGTGGAAGAAATGAAATCAGAAATGGCCGAAATGACTCCGGTTAATCGCGGCGATGTGGTGACAGGTAAAGTAACCAAAGTGGAAGATCGCCAAGCGCTGGTGGATATTGGCTATAAGTTTGATGGTGTAATTCCTATTTCTGAATTATCAAGCCTTCATGTAGAAAAAGTATCCGATGTCTTACAAGAGGGCGATGAAGTAACAGTAAAAGTTTTACGTATTAACGATGAAGAAGATAAACTAATCCTTTCCAAGCGGGCAGTCGATGCTGAAAGAGCTTGGGAAGAGTTACAAGGAAAATATGAATCAGGGGAAACCTTGGAAGCTGAAGTGGCAGATGTAGTTAAGGGTGGCTTGGTGGTTGACTTGGGTGTTCGTGGGTTTATTCCAGCATCCCATGTCGAGCGCCATTATGTAGAGGATTTTTCCGACTATAAGGGACGTACTCTAACACTTAAAGTGTTGGAGATTGATCCTGGGAAGAACAAGCTGATTCTCTCCCGTAAGGCAGTATTGGAGGAAGAATTAGAGCGTCAAAAGCAAGAAACTCTCAACAACTTACAGGTTGGAGAAGTATTGACAGGTACCGTCCAACGTATTACAGATTTTGGTGCTTTTGTTGATATCGGTGGGGTAGATGGTCTGGTTCATGTATCCGAGCTTGCTTGGCACCGGGTGGAGCATCCTTCAGAGGTTCTAACAGAAGGAGATCAAGTGAATGTAAAGGTATTGAAAGTTGATGTGGAGAATGAACGAATCAGCCTAAGCATCAAAGAAACCCAACCAGGACCTTGGGATCAGGTTGCCGATAAAATTAAAGTTGGCGATATCGTTACAGGTACAGTAAAACGTCTGGTGTCATTTGGCGCTTTTGTTGAGGTGTTCCCGGGAGTTGAAGGGCTTGTTCATATCTCCCAAATTGCACATCGTCATATTGCTACACCCTCTGAGGTCTTGGAAGAAGGTCAAGAGATTGCAGTGAAAGTCCTGGATATCCGCCCTGATGAGAAGCGGATTAGTCTCAGCATTAAAGAGGCAGAACAGGAAGATACACAGGTAGAGGATGAAGATTTGGAGCGTAGTAATAGTGGAATGAATGTCACACTTGGTGATGTGCTTGGTGATCAGTTGCGCCGTTTAAAATAAAGTTTTTGTTCTTGGCGCTAGCCCCGAATTTTGCTGGGCTGGCGCTTTTTTGTGCTTAAGTAAGCTTTCTTCGTGCCATACTAGAAGCATTGTATCAGCGATGCTTTTGGAATGGGAAGGAGGCTTTTGATGCCTACTGGGTTTGTTTCATTCCTTATGACGAGTTGCTTTGCGATCCTTTTAAGTACAGGATGGTTTCAAGGTTTAGGGCAAGAATTGGCTGAAACCAGCGATCGGCGCCTAGTGATTGGATTGGTATTTTCCGCTTTTGTTTCATTTTTGGAAATGCCCATTACGGAAAGAGTGATTATTCACTTGCATTTGCTTCCACTTGTGATCCTTTTTTTTCGTCTGCTCGTCCTTATTAAGGATGAAATTCGTTTCGTGGTTTTTTCTTCCTTTCTGTTTGTTGGGGCGGTTTTGTTTTTGATTGACGAGTTGAAGGTGATTGAACCGATCTGGAACTTACAATTGCTAGATGTAGGCGTCATCCTCTTTTTGCTTTTGTGTGCTTTTGGTATTGTCCACTCTTTGCAAGAGCGAGCTTGTATATTGTTGGGTGGTATCTTGTCAGCAGAAGTTTTTGCGTTGATTCTTTATTGGCCTGAACGGCAATGGATTGGGTCAGGAGAGATGGTTTCACTGGTTTGGTTTTCTTTAGGAGTGCTAATGATTATGCATATAGGGTGGAGGAGGGTCTTCCATTGGGTAAAAGTGTGGAAGCAATATTAATCACAGAAACAGTAAGTAATACAGATGATGGAAAATTCTTTTGAATATATATGGGGACTTCTACTTCCTCATGATATACTAGGGTCATAGTTAGACAGCAGGTCAAAAGAGGTTTATCGAAAAGGGGGAGAAGGATGACAAAACCTGTAGTGGCGATTGTTGGGCGCCCCAATGTAGGAAAATCAACGATATTTAACCGGTTTGCAGGAGAGCGAATCGCCATTGTAGAGGACAAGCCGGGAATTACCCGTGATCGAATTTATAGTGAAGGGGAGTGGAATGGAAAAACCTTCTATCTAATTGACACCGGTGGACTGGATTTTGCTCAGGTGGATGAGATTTCTGAGCGTATTCGTTATCAAGCGGAGTTGGCCATTGACGAAGCGGATGTGATCTTGTTTATTGTAGATGGTAAAGAGGGATTGACAGAAGCGGATAAAGAAGTAGCACGCTTGTTACATCGCGCAAATAAGCCGGTTGTAGTTGGGGTGAACAAGGTAGATCATCCAGAACATCGAAATGTGATGTATTCATTTTATGAAATGGGCTTTGCCGATGTATTTGCGATCTCAGCGGCTCATGGGATAGGTACAGGTGATTTATTGGATAAAATTGTGGATCACTTTTCCGATATAGAGGATGTAGAATACGATCAGGATACCATTCGAGTCGCTGTGATTGGTCGCCCCAATGTTGGGAAATCTTCATTGATCAATAAAATATTGGGAGAAGAACGGGTTTTGGTAAGTGATGTTGCGGGAACAACAAGGGACGCTATTGACACTCCTTTTGAGACTGACGGGCAATCCTATGTCTTAATTGATACAGCAGGAATGCGTAAACGAGGTAAAGTGTATGAGACAACGGAGAAGTACAGTGTCTTACGAGCTCTAAAGGCAATTGAACGATGCGATGTTACATTGATTGTGCTTGATGGAGTTGAGGGAATTACAGAGCAGGACAAGCGGATTGCAGGTCTTGCCCAGGATGCTGGGCGTGCTTCCATCTTTGTCGTGAATAAATGGGATGCTGTCGAAAAAGATGACAAAACTCAAAATCGTTTTCGTGAAAACATTCGTAGTCAATTTTCGTTTATGGATTATGCTCCCATTCTTTTTGTATCAGCGAAAACAGGTCAACGTGTGAATCGTCTCTTTCCAGTAATTAATGAGGTTGCAGAGCAACATGCAATGCGCATTGCTACCTCTGTTATCAACCAAGTACTTAATGAGGCGATTGTGTCCAATCCTCCGGCTTCTTATAAAGGACGGCGACCAAAAATTTTATATGGTACTCAGGCTGCTGTAAAACCGCCTTTATTTGTCCTGTTTGTGAATGACCCAGAGTTGTTCCATTTTAGTTACTTACGATATCTAGAAAATCGCTTCCGTGAGGCTTTCGGTTTTGTAGGAATACCGATCCGCATCCGGTTGCGTCAAAAACGAAAGCGGTGAGGGGAAAATGTTACTTGGGGTTTCTATTCTCCTATCTTATTTGATTGGATCTATCAGTTTTAGCTATCTAACAGCCCATGTACTTAAGGGAATCGATATTCGCGAACATGGTTCAGGTAATGCAGGGGCAACCAATACTTTGCGAGTTGTAGGCAAAGGTCCAGCGATTCTTGTTTTTATTCTGGATATGATTAAAGGGATGGCCGCAGTTGGAATTGGATACTTATTAGGTGGTGATCCCATTACCCTTATGTCCTCTGGAATTGCGGCGATTGTTGGTCACAACTGGCCAGTTTTCCTTCGGTTTAGGGGTGGAAAGGGGATTGCAACCACTGTTGGGATTACGCTCACCCTCATGTTTAAGGGTTTCTGGATTATAGCTATTATTACGGTGGTCATCATTTTCTTTACTCGCTATGTTTCTCTTGGGTCCCTTGTATTTGCGAGCGGTGTCCCCGTTATTGCACTTGTAATGGATTATCCGAGCCCCTTTTTTTGGTTGGGTTTAATTATCACTTTTCTCGCTTTTTTACGCCATATTGACAATATTCGTCGGTTGCTTACCGGCAAAGAACGCCGTATTTGATTAAGATCGAATCGGCGCAATTTTTTTGTAAAAGGGGGAGTTAAGGATGAAGGGGAAGAAAGCCGCAGTATTAGGTGCTGGGAGTTGGGGCACAGTATTGGCAACAGTACTTGCAGAAAATGGGATCGAGACGACTTTATGGGCACGTCGTGAAGAGGTAAAGGATGAAATCAATCAGCGCCACACAAATCAAAAGTATCTTCCAGGCATTTTACTTCCCAAAAGTCTGCAAGCTACCACATCGCTTGCTAAAGCAGTAGAGGCAGCGGATCTGGTGATGGTTGTTGTTCCTTCCCAATCGATCCGGGCGTTGGTTCAAAAGGTTCGCCCCTATTTGAGAAAAGAAGCTTTGATAGTTCATGCTTCAAAGGGTTTTGAACTTCCTTCATTGAAACGAATATCGACAGTGATTGCAGAAGAATTGCCTGATCACAGGGAAAAAATTGCTGTTTTGTCGGGGCCTAGTCATGCAGAAGAGGTTGCTCAAAAGTCACCGACTACGGTGGTTGTGGCCAGTGAAAGATTGGAAACAGCAGAGATGGTACAGACGTTGCTCATCAATTCTTACTTTCGTGTTTATACCAACCCCGATGTGGTTGGGATTGAGATTGGTGGAGCATTAAAAAATATCATTGCCTTAGGGGCTGGTTTGTCAGATGGCCTAGGGTTTGGTGATAATGCAAAGGCTGCCTTGATTACTCGTGGACTTGCCGAAATTGCCCGTCTAGGTGTAGCAATGGGTGCAAGATTAAGCACCTTTGCTGGATTGGCAGGAGTCGGAGATCTGGTAGTTACATGTACAAGTAGACATAGTCGCAATTGGAAGGCGGGCTATTTATTAAGTAAAGGAAATTCCCTTGATCAGATTTTAGAAGAAATGGGGATGGTAGTAGAGGGGATTCGGACTACAGAAGCAGCTAGTCGGCTGGCAAAGGTGTATCAGGTTGAGATGCCGATTACATCAGAGTTGTATGCAGTGATGTTTGAGGGAAAAGATCCCCGTCAGGCAGTGGAAGATTTGATGTGTCGTGGGAAGACCATTGAGTTGGAGGAGATTGTGCTTCAAAAGAAGTTGGATTAGGTATTGCACCTGTTGCGTCTCCCCTCTTTATTACATACGCTATAGCAAGCCTTTCCATTTTCCGAACTAAAAAAGCTCTTTGCGATACGGGTGGGGATCAGTCGTTTTGAGGGAATGGAAAGGAAAGGGGTAACGCTTTTGCGTTACCCCGTTCTTTTATGCCCAGAACGATTGCTCCCTTGCAGGAAACCAGAGAGAAGATTTTGAACCATTGGTGATTGAAGTAAGGTAATTATTTTTTGGATATCGAGGTTGCCCATAGAGGGTCCCTGTGAAGGCATTTCTTCGTCGAAAGGTTCAGGAGCTTGAAAAGAAGGAAAGGAAGGATGCTCATTTTCATCAAATCGCTTTAGAGGAGGCAGTAGTCGCAAAGGAGAACGTGTTGGAGGAGCTGGTTTTCGATCCATAAAGGTTTGGGCAATTTCTAAAATGCGATAACAAGAGTCCAAAATGTTTTCAATTCGTTGTAAGGATGCACTGAGATCCTGAACTGACGAACGAAAAGAGTAAAAGCCACTAATAATATTGGCTAAGGAGAGCGAGGGAGGGGTGGCTGTCTTTTTAGGAATGGGTCGTCGTCCTATACGAGCTGGAGTACGACCTTTGGGACGGGGTCTTTTCACCTGTCGTTTTTGCTTCATAAAAATTCCTCCACTCCAGGCTATGGTCAGTTTATATTATGCGTAAACATTGCAAAGAACCATAGACACTGGCCCGTTCATTGGTGGGCAGATGTGGATTTGTTATACTAAGATAAAATAGTAAGGGATGGTGTTAAGGGATGAACGCCATATATGCGATGGTTTTGCTTGGTTTTGCCAACTTATTTCTAGTCATTGGACGACAACGGCAACGCCGTTGGGCCCGCTTTTTATTCACTACGATTGCAGTATTGCTGTTATTTCCCGCTATATTGTTGGGTTTAAGTGTGCTGCTCTAAATTGAAAGGGAAGAGTTGATGTGAGGAAGTTTATCAACGTTCCATTTCTTTTGCTGATGCTCTTCATTGCAGGTTGTATGGCACCGGATCAACACAGTGAAGATCCTGACCTTTTGTTGAAGCATGTAGCCACAGTACAGCGAGCAGTGGATCACTATCAGCAACAGTTTGGAACACTTCCGGTGAAAGAGGGGCAAGGAAACTTAAAGAAAGAAAAATGGGTTCACTTTGAAGAGTTAAAGGGGTTCTTGGAGGAAGTACCCCCCAGTGCATTTGAACAAGGAGGTTATTTTCGCTATATCTTAATGGGTTCCGAACAAGATCCTGTGGTGAAACTAGTAGATTTACGTGTTTCGAAAGTGGTAGGTGAGGTACAGCAACTGGTGGATACATACCGACAGAAGCATCAGCAACTGCCTCGTGGGGAGAAGATCGGGGACCGGTTATATACCCTTGACTTTAGCCGTTTAGGATCTGAAGTTGTGACAATTCCCAGTCCGTATACAATGGGAATGTCTTTGCCCTTGATTATTACCGATACGGGAAAAGTGTATGTCGATTATCGTGCTGATGTGATGCGGAAGATGGAGGAAGTTGGAGCTCCTGAAGAGGGAGTTGCTGTATTTCAATGGCTGGCGGGAGAGACTCCCTTTGCACCAGCACATGGATATCCACTCAAGGTGAAAAAAGGAGAACCGGTTTTTGGAGAGTTCTAGGTATTTATAGGGATTTTAGATTGAGCATGGTGTAGCCCTCAGCATTGGGGCTTACTCCATGCTTTTTACTTTGTCTTCTATAAGAAGGTATATCGATAGATTTCTCACATATGCTTCAAGCAAGTGAAACCTTTAAATGAGGGAGATGCCAATTGTAATGCGATCGCTTATTTTTCATTTGATTATTATTCCTGGGGTGTTCTTTTCGGGATGGTTACTTGGGTCCATCAAGTTTACTGGTTTTCATACGGTTAATGTTCGCTCCCGTTCTAAAGAAGGAGCAAAATAATAGCCCCTTAAAAGTGGAAGGATAGTCTTTTTTTATTAATCCGATTCATATTGTCCGGTCACGCTCATATATTTATAGTGTCCAAAACAAGGATAGATTGCGAGGGGGGATGCCTTCGCACCGATGCATCGACGGGCTGATGAAATGGATCCTTTCATCGAACTTCCAATGCGCGATGATACCATGAGGGAGGGCTTTATGTATGGAAAAAGTAGATATCTTTAAAGATATTGCCGAACGAACGGGAGGAGATATTTATCTCGGTGTCGTCGGTGCTGTCCGTACTGGAAAGTCGACGTTTATTAAACGGTTTATGGAGCAGGTTGTAATTCCGAATATCCAGGATGAGGCAGACCGGACCCGTGCGATTGATGAGCTTCCTCAAAGTGGTGCCGGGAAAACGATTACAACAATTGAACCGAAATTTGTTCCTAATCAAGCAGTGAATATACAGGTTAGTGAAGGTTTGGATATCAATGTACGACTGGTGGATTGTGTAGGATACGCGATTGAAGGAGCCAAGGGGTACGAAGATGAGGGCGGACCCCGCATGATAAATACGCCTTGGTTTGAGGAACCGGTACCCTTTCAAGAAGCAGCAGAAGTAGGGACGCGAAAGGTAATCCAAGAGCATTCTTCTTTGGGAGTAGCTGTGACAACCGACGGTACAATTACGGACCTGCCACGTTCTGCATATGAAGAAGTGGAGGAGCGAATCGTTGAAGAGTTAAAAGAAGTAGGAAAACCATTTATTCTCCTTCTTAACTCTACCAAACCTCACAGTCCCGAAACACAAGAACTGCGTGATCAGTTGAATGAAAAGTACGATGTTCCTGTCTTGGTAATGAGTGTAGCTACCATGGGAGAAGAAGACGTGTTATCTGTCATGAAAGAAGTGCTTTATGAATTTCCTGTGCATGAAGTGAATGTTAATCTTCCCAGCTGGGTAATGGTGTTGGATGAAGAACATTGGTTACGGCGTGATTTTGAAAACTCTGTCCGGGAAACAGTAAAAGATATCCGTCGGTTACGTGATGTAGATCGGGTTGTTGGGCAATTTAGTGAGTATGAATTTATTGAGCGAGCAGCTCTTTCTGATATGGACATGGGACAGGGGATTGCAGAGATTGATCTCTACGCCTCAGATATGCTTTATGATCAGATATTAACAGAGATTGTTGGGGTAGAGATACGGGGGAAAGATCACCTGTTGGAGCTGATGCAGGAATTTAGTAGAGCGAAGTACGAATATGATAAAGTGGCGGATGCATTGAAAATGGTGCGGACAACGGGCTATGGTATTGCTGCTCCTTCCTTAGAAGAGATGACTTTGGATGAACCGGAACTGATTAAACAGGGTTCTCGCTTTGGTGTCCGACTTCAAGCCACAGCACCCTCGATTCATATGATTAAAGTAAATGTTCATTCGGAGTTTGCACCGATTATTGGTTCAGAACAGCAAAGCGAAGAGTTGGTCAATTATTTAATGCGGGATTTTGAAAAAAATCCATTACGAATTTGGGAGTCGGATATTTTTGGCCGCTCTCTTAACTCGATTGTTCGAGAAGGGATTCAAGCTAAACTATCGATGATGCCTGAGAATGCTCGTTATAAATTGAAGGAGACATTGGAACGGATTATCAATGAGGGATCAGGTGGATTAATCGCTATCATATTGTAATTAACATGAAGATAGAAGAATACTTATTCCCATATAGAAGCGCTCATAGAGTGCTTTTTTTGCTTTAATTTTTTAAAGACTTGTTGTTCCCCTTGAACTTCACCTGTTCCCTGTATTACAATGAACACGGCGAGAAACCTTTTACAGCTTGCCTCTTGGGGATCCGGGTTGGAGTCTGTGGTTGTATGTTTTTATATGTACAGTTACAACCACATAGGTATAATCCAAATTGGATCAGTAAATCATTTGAAACAAAGCAGTTACTACGAGGGGTGAAAGTAGATATGGGTTTCCGCTGGTTAACGTCTCGGAGAGGAGGTGAGGGTTGTGAATAAATCGGAATTGATTGCAAGTGTCGCTGAGAAAACCAACATGACCAAAAAGGATGCAACTGCTGCGGTTGAGGCCGTTTTGGAAACCATTACAGAAGCCCTCGTTGCCGGTGAAAAAGTATCCCTGATTGGGTTTGGTAACTTTGAAGTACGGGAGCGGGCTGCTCGAAAAGGACGCAATCCACAAACAGGGGGAGAGATCGACATCCCTGCAAGCAAGGTACCTGCATTTAAGCCAGGTAAAGCACTAAAAGAAGTTGTAAACGGATAATGAGATCCGAGGGTCGTTATCACGTGGGTATTGCGGTGAAATTCCGCATGCCCTTGCGATACATACCTGATCCATTCAGGTGGGATAGCGTCCACTTGAGGTTTTACGAATTCAGATGAATCAGGTAAAAGAAGCCCCTTCATAGGAAGGGGCTGCTGTTTGTCTGTTATACCTGATTTTGTTTTTTTTGACAGATCGATCGGAGGGAAAGTGTGATGGGTGTTGATCACGAGAAGATTCAGCAGGCAGTACGGATGATTCTGGAAGCTGTTGGCGAGGATCCTAACCGGGAAGGATTATTGGATACACCAGCACGAGTTGCACGTATGTATGAAGAGATTTTCTCCGGAATGAATCAAGATCCAGGGGAATATTTTTCTGTTATATTTAGTGAAGATCATGAAGAGCTTGTTTTGGTAAAAGATATCCCTTTTTTCTCACTTTGCGAGCATCATCTAGTTCCTTTTTTCGGAAAAGCTCATGTAGGCTATATTCCTAGGGGAGGTAGAGTCACCGGTTTAAGTAAATTGGCACGAGCGATTGAAGCCGTAGCGCGCCGTCCCCAGTTACAAGAGCGAATTACGTCTACTGTTGCTGATGCGATTGTAGAGCGTTTGGATCCTCATGGTGTAATCATCGTACTGGAAGCAGAACATATGTGTATGACCATGCGCGGAGTACAGAAGCCCGGTTCAAAAACAGTTACCTCGGCAGTCCGGGGTGTTTTTGCTGAAAGTGCTGCTGCACGGGCAGAAGCGCTCAGTTTAATTGGTATTCGCTAAAGATGTGAAGGAGATCCATGAGATATGATTTTCCATCGTGTGTGGGATATGTAGCACAAGGGAGGTCATGTCTCTATTTTTTTCGTAAATGAATTTGCAAAAAGGCCTTGACAAACGTATATGATCGATGTAGAATAAGAAGCGTCACATCCGATCAACGGGCTATGGCGCAGCTTGGTAGCGCGCTTGCATGGGGCGCAAGAGGCCGTCGGTTCAAATCCGGCTAGCCCGACCATATCAACAAAAAGGCTCTCCTATAGGAGAGCCTTTTTGTGTGTTGACATGACAAGGTAAATAAGACATAGTAAGCATAGGAAAAAAGGAGGGATCCCATTGGAAAAACCGTGGATTGGTGATTTCTTTGTGGTCAGGGCCAAAGAAGATGGTGTAAATGTGATTGGGCTTACACGGGGTAAGGATACTCGTTTTCATCATCTAGAAAAACTGGATGCAGGTGAAGTGATGATCGCCCAATTTACAGAACACACATCTGCTGTGAAGATTCGAGGTAAGGCGACAATTATGACCCGGTACGGAACTTTTGACACAGAAGAAAATTCCTAAATAGAAGGTATGTTTCACAGATGAAGCCGATACAATGATGACAGAAGACAATTGGGAGGAATCGGGAATGACACGACTCGCCCGCTATCTATTTGCTTCTGTCTTTCTCTCTGCGATGTTGGCTGCTGTGTTGTCCTTGATCCCGGGTCTTATAGGGAAGCAGGAAGAGAGAGAAGGGATTCCTGCCTTTCGTTTGGGAGAAGCTGCACGGCTCACAGAGAGGACTTTGGTGGATTTTTTGCTGGAACATCAGCTGGAAAATCGGATCATTTATGCTGACTGGCAAGAGCCTGAGTTGACGCTTCATCTGGTGGCTGATCCTCAGGGGGAAGAGGATCGTTTATATCGCGATCTGTTCATGTTGATCAAAAGTGGGTTAGTTACCACAACTAATGTTCAAGTGGTCCGATTAAATGTTTATGATGATGAACAGGTGTCTGAACAGTATAGGTTTTCGATTTTGGCACATCGAGCGCAGCTTAGAGAAGATCCAAGTATGAAAAATCGCAGCAGGCTATCCTATAGAGAGTACATTGAAAATGCATTCCAAGTGATTCCACGGAATGATATTTAGTGAAGCATGCTGTAGAAAATAAAGTGTGGTATACTAAAAGTGGGAGTTTTTAATTCTGACTGTCTTTTTGTTGGGGGGCGTACTATGACGTCCATACATAGGGAGCTGGAAACAATTATTGCCGATATTATGAAACAAGGGAATTATCCATATGCAGAAAAGTATATCGGCAAGCCCAGTATTCCCATTTTTTTGGTGAAAATGGTTTGTTTGATAATGCAATCTTACGCTGTTCCTCGCGAGACAATTCATCGTTATTGTGTAGCGATAACTTTGTTGCAAATGGGCATTGACACCCATGATCGGGTTTCTGTAGGGGAAGAGAGAACGTTACATGGAAAGCGGTCTCGCCAACTTCTCGTATTGGCCGGTGATTATTATAGTGGTTTATTTTATCGTTTGCTGACGGAAAAGGGCGACATGGCTGCAATTCGGAAATTGTCAGAGGCAGTCTGTGACATACATGAAGCAAAGATGGAGTTATATGGGTTACATCGTAAGAAAAGTACTTTACAATCGCCCCTCTCTTTGTTGCGTCGGATTCGAGGAAGCTTGGTGAGAACTGTTGCAGAACTTTTCCATCCGACTGAAGAGAAGAACAACCCTTGGATTCCCTTTGTAGAAAATGCCATGGTAGTGGACTATTTGCTTGGGAATGAGATGCAGGACCAGTACGATGGATTGGCTGAATCTTTAGCGACAGAGGTATTACAAACGATCCCGAAGATTGAACCTGCTAATGTTCATCAGGAGCTGGTTCGACAAATCCACCATCGATTGGCTCCAGTGCTGCAAGGGCAAATGGTTCATGAGGGGTGATATGACAGATGGGAAAAGTTAGTCATTCGAAAGAACAGTTCGTTCATGGTGTGTTTGAAAGTATTGCCCATAAGTATGATCAAATGAATAACTTGCTAAGCTTTCGTCGGCATAAAGCTTGGCGGAAAGTAGCGATGAAGAAAATGAAAGTGCGGGAGAATGATACCGCACTTGATGTATGTTCAGGAACATGTGACTGGGCGATCTCTTTAGCCCAAGCATCAAAGGGTGGCCGAGTAGTCGCCCTCGATTTCAGCAAAAAAATGTTAGAAGTCGGTGCAAAAAAGGTTTCAGCTCGGGGCTTGGATAAACAGATTCAGTTGATCGAGGGAAACGCGATGAAGCTCCCCTTTGCAGATAACACCTTTGACCATGTGACGATTGGCTTCGCCCTGCGTAATGTTCCTGATTATCGTCATGTATTAAAAGAGATGACTCGGGTAGTAAAACCAGGTGGACAAGTTGTCTCTCTTGAGTTGTCAAAGCCAACATGGGCTCCCTTTCGAAGGATTTATTATTTTTACTTTCAACGAATTTTACCATGGTTGGGTAAGATTTTTGCCAACCGTTATGAGCAATACCGCTGGTTGCCTGAGTCATTGGTCCATTTCCCTGATTACCGTGAGTTAAAAAGAATTATGGAAGAAGAGGTAGGGCTGATACAGGTAGAAGCGATCCCATTGACAGGAGGAATAGCCGCTTTGCATATTGGGCGCAAAGAGGCAAAAGGAGCAAAAATGAAGAAGGACGATGACCATGCCAGTGATTAGAAAATTAAAGATCATCCTGGAAATGATTAAATTTGAACATACGATTTTTGCTTTGCCTTTCGCTTATTTAGGGACCGTTTTAGGTGGAGTCGTCGTATTGGATCGTTTTCCCTTCTGGAGTGAAATCGGTTGGGTCACTTTGGCTATGGTTGGAGCTCGCAGTGCTGCAATGGCTTTAAACCGATTGATTGATCGCCACATAGATGCCAAAAATCCCCGGACTGCGACCCGAGCGATTCCAGCAGGAAAAATCTCTGTATCCGCAGTTTGGCTATTTATTTTAGTTTCTTTTCTTCTTCTGTTTTTTGCCGCATTTCAACTAAACACCTTAGCAGTGCAGTTGCTTCCCATCGCAGTTTTCCTTTTAGTTATTTATTCTTATACCAAGCGCTTTACTTGGTTGTGTCATGTCGTTCTTGGGGTAACACTCGGCTGTGCTCCATTGGGTGGCTGGATAGCGATTACAGGTCAAATTGACGCTGTATCTCTATTGTTGTTTGCAACAGTTGCATTATGGACGGCTGGGTTTGATATTATATATGGATGTCAAGATGTCGAGTTTGATCGCAGGGAAAAAATTTATTCGATTCCTGCCCGGTTCGGAATTGCCCGAGCACTTCTTATATCTAAGATTTTTCATGTGTTTAGTGCCCTTGGGCTTATTTTTCTATTATTTGTAACCCCCTTAAGTGGTTGGTATGGGATTGGTGTGCTGATCGCCTTGGGTATCCTTTATTATGAGCACAAAATTATCTCACCGAATGATCTATCACGCCTGAATACGGCATTCTTCACGATGAATGGTATTCTAAGTACAGTCGTATTTGTCTTTAGTATGTTGGATGTGATGTTATGAATAAAAAGCGTTTTGTGGTGGGGATGACAGGGGCAAGTGGTGCCCCTTATGCCCTAGCGGTCATCAGGGAGCTATTGCAGCAGGAACATACCGTGCACCTCATCGTAACAGAAGCTGGATGGCGTGTTTTAAAGGAAGAACATGGATGGGAAGTAATACGGCGGGAAGAGGAGTTGCAAAAACACTTCTCTGATCTGCCTGGAACGCTTATTTTCCATCCCTTGAAGGATATTGGGGCTTCCATTGCATCCGGCTCTTTTTTCTGTGATGGAATGATTGTGATTCCATGCTCCATGGGTACACTATCTCGGATTGCCCAAGGGACATCTTCCAACTTATTGGAGCGAACCGCCGATGTAATGATAAAGGAAGGGCGTAAGCTCGTGATTGTTCCCCGGGAAACTCCATTGAGTGCCATTCATTTAGAGAATATGTTAAAGCTTGCCCGGATGGGTGTAACGATTCTACCTGCAATGCCTGCTTTTTATCATAAACCGAAAACCTTAGAGGATATGGTAGGATTTGTTGCAGGAAAAACATTGGATTGCTTCAATGTTCAGCATCAGTTATATACGCGATGGGAGGGAAACAAGTGAGACCGATTCGTGTAGGAGAAATTGCTTTTACCAATATTTTGCCTATATACCACCATTTTGATGATGCTGGAATCGAAGTGGAGTGGATTCCACAAGTACCAAGTCAGTTAAACCGCGGGATGGCCAAGGGTGAGATCGATATGGGGCCTATCTCTTCATTTGCTTATGCAGAGCAGTATCCCAAGTATGTCTTAATGCCAGATCTCTCGGTAAGTTCCCATGGACCGGTTGGGTCAATCTTTTTATTTACAAGGGATGCTGAGTTGAAAGATCTACGACAAGCAAAAATTGCTTTGCCCTCTACTTCAGCTACTTCAGTCGCTTTATTGCGAATCTTGATCGAGCATTTTGAGGGTGGAAAACCAGAATATGTAACGATGTCACCTTCACTGGAAAAAATGATGGCGGAAGCAGATGCAGCATTATTAATCGGTGATGATGCACTATTGGCGGCATGGAATAACCCAGGCTATCGGGCATTAGACTTGGGACAAGAGTGGTATAATCGAACCGGATTAAGTATGGTGTTTGCTGTTTGGGCTGTGCGTCGAGAGATTGCTGCAGAACGTCCTCAGGAATTGAAGGAGATATATGATCGGTTTATGGAGAGCAAGGAACGGGGACGGATTGAAATGGGACCTGTTATTTCCAAGGCCCAACAGCGTCTGGGAGGAAGTACGGCCACTTGGGAAGATTACTATCGGAAGCTGATTTATGATTTTGGTCCCGATCAGCAGAAAGGCCTTGAAACTTATTATCATTATGCAGCAAAATTGGGACTTCTCCCAACAGATGCTAAGGTCCATCTGTTAAGTATGCAGGGAATGGATCAAGAAAAGATTCGAAAGGATTGAAGAGGGGAGCTTTTTTTGTTTTTTTCGATGAGGAAGAGTGCTAATATAAATGGGGTACGGGATATGAATCTTCAGGAAATTTATGAGAACTTAGCACCTGATTTAGAAATAATCGAAAGTATGCTGGCTTTGTCTGTTCGTTCAGATCAGGCTACACTGAACCAATCAGCCAGTCACCTACTAAAGGCAGGTGGGAAACGGATTCGCCCTGTCTTTGTTTTGCTTGCAGGTCAATTTGGTTCCTACGATATTGATCGATTGAAAAAAGTAGCTGTACCTTTGGAACTGATCCATATGGCCACCTTGGTTCATGACGATGTGATTGATGATGCCCAGACACGGCGGGGTCATCCCACCGTAAAAGCACAATGGGATAATCGCATTGCGATGTATACAGGGGATTATATCGTTGGCCGTGCTCTCATGATTGCATCAGAAATTGACGATTTACGGGTTCACCGTGTGTTGGCTGAGTCCATTGTCCAAATTTGCATCGGTGAAATTGAACAGATTCGTTTTTTCTATAATTGGCGCCAATCACTGTTGGATTATTTACAGCGAATTCGTCGTAAAACAGCATTGCTTATGGCTTTAAGTTGTGAACTGGGTGGTTTGGTAAGCAAAGCAGATGCTCATATAGTCCGTTCCCTTCGTATGTTTGGGTATTATGTAGGAATGGCATTTCAATTAACCGATGATGTATTAGACCTTACTGGGGACGAAAAAGTGCTTGGCAAACCAGCTGGAAGTGACTTGCGACAGGGGAATGTTACACTTCCAGTAATTTATGCATTACAAAATGCTCCGAAGTCAGAAAGGGAACTGATTATCAATTATTTAGAGTCACGGGGTACTTCTGTCCCTGTTGATGAAGTGATCCAATCCGTTCAGAATTCTGAAGGCATTTTTTATGCCATGGAATTAGCTGATCGTTACCTTGCAAAAGCGATCAAAGAGTTAGACCATTTGCCAGCCGATGAGGCCCGTGAATCTCTCCGGATGATTGCTCATTTTGTCGGGAACCGCTCTTATTAAGTGTGTAGGTTTTATCTTACTTTTATCTTATTTGCCTTTCAAACAATTTTTTTGTATTATTTTCTTTGGTGCCGCGGTGGCAGAAACATATTACATATGAATAATTCTCAGGGGGTAACGGTCGGTGGAAAAAACTTTTATTATGGTAAAACCCGATGCAGTCCAGCGGGGTCTCATTGGAGAGATTGTTTCCCGGTTTGAAGCAAAAGGTTTTAAAATGGTTGCCGGGAAGTTTATGATGATCTCCAAAGAGCTTGCGGAAAAACATTATGGTGAGCATAAAGATAAGCCGTTTTTTGGTGAATTGGTTGACTTTATTACCTCAGGTCCTGTATTTGCCATGGTTTGGGCCGGTGAAAATGTGATTGCTACAGCTCGGCAGATGATGGGGAAAACCAATCCTGCGGAAGCAGCTCCAGGGACAATCCGGGGTGATTTTGGTGTAACGGTAGGGATGAATGTTATCCACGGTTCTGATTCCCCCGAGAGTGCCCAGCGGGAGATTGCCCTCTTTTTCGATGAAAAAGAGCTAGTAGAGTACGAAAAAACAATCGATCGGTGGATTTATTAAAGGAAAAAGATCCGGAATGCCCGGATCTTTTTTATGAATAATATTCCTTCATCAATTCAGTTGCCCATTGCGGCTGTTTTATTACTCCTTTTGGACCAAACTCTTTCATGTAAGGTTTAATATCGAGGACGGGAGTGCCATCTACGGCGTCTAGGGCTTGTACTGTAAGGGTTATTCCCTCTATTTCCAAAAGTCGGCACCGGGAGATCCCAAGTAGGTTAGGGCG
>CALJVA010000044.1 GCA_937975135.1 uncultured Thermoactinomycetaceae bacterium
CAATGATAGTCCCTCAACGTCTGCTCTATCTCTTGCTTGGTCATCCCCTATCACCGTCCCCGCACTTTTGGTATAATTGTGATAGGAGCTTACATTCGTCCCCTGCATGCCCTAAATGCAGGGGATTTTTCTTTATATCAGTCCTTCATCCATGGCCAATTCAGTCTGTTCCTCCATGCAATTAATACACAACCCACCACCCACTACAAATTCTTCACAAATCACGCATTCCCAGTCTTTCGGCGGTTCCCAATTCCACATCCCTTGTTGGCCTTTTAACGGGATCGGCTCCGGCAGCCGGCGGATCCTCCCTACACTACTTGTGGACGCTAAAATTTCCGCCAAGTCTTTCATTGTCGCTTTAATCTGATCCATTTCTCCAATATTCATCTTCTTTTCATCTCGCTCCTAA
This sequence comes from uncultured Thermoactinomycetaceae bacterium, assembly GCA_937975135.1. Lineage (GTDB taxonomy): Bacteria > Bacillota > Bacilli > Thermoactinomycetales > CALJVA01 > CALJVA01. The sequence continues at coordinate 413 of CALJVA010000044.1, forward strand.
ACTTGATTTTCTGTTTCTGAACCACTTCAATAGTTCTTCTTGCTCCCGGATGCGCTGATTGAGATATTCAATCTCACATCCGATGCACTGACTATATATCTTGACTGGATTTTCTAGATGATTTTTGCATACTTTACTCACCATTTACACCTCCATCTAATCAGAATTCTAACCGGATCGTGTGCCTGATGGACTTTCATACACTCGCCTCCCCAATTTCTTTCCGAGCATCGCCAATGTCGCCGTAATAGATTTCCTCTTCGAAATAGTCTGGGTTCTCATCCATAAAGACCTTGCAGTCATCGCAATAGTAGTCTGCAAAAAAGTCACCCTCATACTTTCCTGCCACATACCATGCACGCGAGCCTTCCTGAATCAATTCTCGGCAACCAAAACAGCGATGCTTTTTTCTCGTCTTCTTCACTTCACGCCATCCGCTCGAAAAGTTCATACACTCGCCTCCTCAATCTCGATCTCAATCCTCGGTTCATGTCCGTAAATCTTCGCTTGCCTACCAACCTCGCATATCTGGCTGTCATCCTCCCAGATGATTCCGTTCAAAGCATCAGTTACGCCCTTGAAAAGGTTGTCGATGTCGGGTTTCGACGTGTGATAGTCTCCGGGTTCAACCTTGCGTGTCCTCCGCCTGCCGTTTTCCGTATAGGTGATCCTGCCGCCTTTCGGGATCGGCATGATATAGACAATCTCCACTATACGGATAGGCTCTCTAATCGGCACCTCCAGTTTTGCCTGCCGCTTTGCTTCCCAGGCCACTGCCGTTTTGTAGTCCAGATATCTTTTAGCTGCTGGTGACACCCATTTCCCGCGCCCGGTCATGCGGACCGCGCCCATAGGTGTCACTGGAATAATCAACCTCATGCCCACTGCCTCCTCCGATCCGGCTCCTTCCTCTGCGACGGTTGATCGTCATGCCCCTTGTCGAGGCTTACGAATTTGTTGAACTGTTTCAGGAACACCAGCTCCACCGTTCCGACCGGGCCGTTCCGCTGCTTGGCGATGATGATTTCGATGATGTTCTTTTTCTCGGAATCCTGATTGTAATAGTCGTCCCGGTACAGGAACGCCACGATATCCGCGTCCTGCTCGATCGAACCGGATTCACGCAGGTCTGACAGCATCGGTCGCTTGTCCTGCCGCTGCTCTACGCTGCGGCTAAGTTGCGACAGTGCGATGACAGGGACTTCCAACTCCTTTGCGATCTGTTTCAACGTCCGGCTGATGTCCGCCACTTCTTGTTCACGGTTGTCGTTCCTGCGCCGCTGGCCGGACAGCAACTGCAAATAGTCCACGATCACCAGGTCCAGCCCGTGCTCTCGCTTGATGCGGCGGCATCGGGCTCGGATGTCGGCCACCGTAAGCCCTGCGTTGTCATCGATCATCACCGGTAGTTCGCTCAGCCTTCCGATCGCCGTCGTCATCTTTTCCCAATCGTCCGGGTACAGTTGGCCAGACCTAAGCCGACTGACATCGACGTTCGCCTCTGCGCACAGCATCCGTTGCGCCAGTTGCTGCGCCGGCATCTCCAGGCTGAATACGATCACCGATTTCCCGGCCTTGCCTGCGTTCGTCGCGATGTTAAGAGCGAAAGCCGTCTTGCCAACCCCTGGCCTCGCAGCTACGATGATCTGCTCACCAGGATGCAGTCCAGTTGTCATACGGTCGAGGTCCGGGTATCCCGTCGCCAAGCCGGTCACGCCTCGTCCTCCCGTTTCTGCAGCGCGTTCTGCCTGCTCGTATACGTCCATGAGCACGCTTCCCAGCGTCGAGGCCTCTTGCTTTTCTGCCGTTTCGTCGGCCAGCTCTGTCGACAGCCGCTGCAGCTCGCTCACAAGCTCCGCCGCGTTTCCGGAGGCAGCCTCGTTGAGCAAGCGTCGCATGCGTTGCATGGCACGCCGTTCGATAGCCTTCTCGCGTACGCGTTGCGCATAATGGACCACGTTCGCCGCGGTTGGCGTCGATGTCGCCAGATCGGTCAGGTACCCGACGCCCCCGACTTCCCTCAGCTGTTGCTTGTCCTGTAGTTTCGCCGTCAGCGTCACCAGGTCGATCGGCTGCCCTTCTTGGTGAAGTTCTGCCATCGCCACGAAGATCGTCCGATGCTTCGCCGCGAACATGTCATCCGGTTGCATTTTCTCCAGCACATCATCAATCACAGACGGATCAAGGAGAATTGATCCCAGAACTGCGCTCTCAGCTTCCAAATGGGCTGGCACCGTGCCGACAGGATCAGACGGCATGTGATCAAGCATTACGACGTGCGACAATGCTCATCACCTTCTCTCTGATGTGAGATGGGGGTGGAACTGCACGCTTAGCCATTTCGTCCATCTCGGCAAGGATTCGGCGTGTTTCTTCTGCGCCAGGAACCGTTCTCTCAGCGCTGTAACCGCGGCGAATATCTGCAATCGTGGGCGGGAATCTCTCCGTCTGAACATGTTCGCGGAAATTGGCCATGGCAACGTCGAACGGCACGTCTTTTAGATGCTGGTGCCAGTGCAATATCTGTTCCTTTGCCAGCTCATCCGGCACCCGGAATGCTGGATAAGAAAGCGTGATCGCTTTGAACAGTTCAATCACTTCACCCTGTGTCACGTTCCTCAAGCTCCTTTGCAATTTGATTAAGCAGTTCGAGCTGACTAGATTGCCGGGACTTGGTACCCGATCCGCTCGGTGGATCTCGTCGTCGTGCTTGGTCAAACGCCTCATCATGCCGAACAGCATCATCGAGCGTCTTTACGCCGTTCTTAAAATAGTTCTCAACAATGGCCCGGATGAGCCTAAAATTATACCCTGATTTCCCGTGTTCGGCGGCGCGCTCGATTGCCCTAATGATCACTGCCTCCTGCATGCCATCTTCGATATAACTGACAAGTTGTTCAGATTGCAGTGGATTGCAATCGAACCCAAACACACGCTTGTGCGCCTGTTCGAAGGTTTCATTTTCTCGCGCGTGTGCGTTATCCATCAATCCATCTATATTAGGTTTAGGTACGGTTATGGTTACGTTGGACGTCCGTCGGACATCCGGCGGACGTCCTTCGGATGTCTCTTGAACGTCTTTTTTAGCTCTGCTTCTTTTCTTTCTGGCAGCATCAGCTGCTCGACGTTCGATCAGTTTACCGGCGTAGTCATACCAATCATGAATAGAAAGTAATCCGTCATTATCACGATCAATGAATCCGACTTCCACCATGCTGTTAACGAAAAAATCAGCGTCATCAGGCCAATCTGCTGCAATGGCTATGTCCTCAGGGTCACAATGGGAGAGGTCGCCATCTTGGGCATAATCCAACGCCCACCACCAAAACATGTGAAGATGTCCGATTGCCTGGGCGACATGAACATTTAGCTTTCTTGCCAACTTCAATGTTTTAGGGTGTCTGGCCAACCCTTGATGACTCTCGATCCATGCCATCTTTATCCTCCCTCTCCTTGTGCCGTAATCATTTGAGTCATGCTGGTATAATCCTCTTAGTCCCTGTGTACCTATGCACCAAATGCAACTCACCTGGAGGAGCCTTTGACACCAACCAGTTATCTGGATTAAGGCCTCGCTCACGAATTGCAATTTTCTGCTTACGAGTCGGACGCTTACCGTTTTTCATGATTTCATCCCCTACACAAGCGTCGGCTGTTCAGGTTCTTGATTGTCTTGAAAATCAATGCTTCGGTCGGCTTGTCCATCCGGATTTTGCTCATCGTTTTGCTCCTGTTCAGGTTCAGCGACTGAATAATCGACATCAATGTATTGCTCTCCATCATCCGTTTTGTCCGGGTTTTCTTCATTCTGAATATCCCGTACATACGCTTCTTGCATCTCAATGGAGAGGATCCCCCATTTGGAAAGCATGTTCCTGATTATCGTTTTTAGAGCCATTGCGTCGTAGTCATTACGCCAGCCAAAATCAGATTTGGAAAAACGTTGACGGTGCTTTTCGATTTCTTCCTTGGTCCAAAAAACAGTCTTCTTAAACCCATTCACAAGTTCGAAGTAGCCGGCATATCCGATAATCGCGTCAGACTTTCGCTTTTCAAAATCAACCACCAATTCCTCTGTGAGAGGATTCCATTTGACGAGTTCACCTTCACGGATAGGGATGGCATTGATAGCCCGGTATTTTCCGGTTCGGAGAGCCAATTGGACGTATCCTTTGTATCCAAGTTGAAATTGGGCTTTGTTACCGTATGGAACCACCCAGGCATAGCCGAGGTTCTTGTCCACGGGCAGATCCAACGTGGCGGCCACCATGCAGGAGCCGATCACACTCATCGGATCGCATTTCTGGAGATTGGTGTCCGAGTTCACGAGGTTGATGATGCTGGTCATGAATTGCGGCGCCCGATTTCCCAGGACTTCATCAAACCGTTTCTTGATCGATGGGCTGTTCAGAAGAGATTTAACGCCGGCAATCGGGGTCAGTTGGCCGCCATTGCCTCCGCCACTATTCCCCCCTGCTCTTCTAGCCAGCGCACTCTTCACATCTTGTGTGGTTGCCATCTGTTATGCCTCCTTTGCTTTCCGAACATCAAATTTTCTATAATTGGATATCTTCAAATATTGCTCGTAGATATCCGGTTTCTCTTTTTTCAAACGATTCGTGTCAATTCTTTTGGATTCAATGTTCTTCCACAACACAACCGTATTCCCAATCCTGCCCTCTTCGTGCTCACCGAGCATTTGTTTCAGTTTGTTCTCGATCTCGTCCTTGCGTTCTTCGATCACTTTGAGCTCAGACTTCACAATTTCAAGTTCCTCGATCAATTCCTTTGCCTGGCTCGGAAGATCAATCTTTGGAAGCGTTGCTCGCGGATACATGCGCTTCACCAGTTCCGTTGACGCAGGCGATCCATCTAATTCAGGCGGGATGCCGGGGACGACGTGGTTTTCCCAAAAGTCTCGTTCTATTTTGATCAGCTGCTGAATCAGCTCGTCGTCTCGCTCAATCCGCTTGTAAATAAATTTTTGCCCGCCAATCAAAACTGCCATCCACCACGCTTTCGCGCCAGTAACAGCCATATAATGCTGAACCTGGAGGATGTACGGCGCTGGTACTTCATTTCCTTCCCACTCTTTTGCTGAATAAGCATTGGCGGTCTTACACTCCAGGCCAACATTCTCACCAACGAGAAGACGATCGACATTCGCAATCATCCATTCAAACTGTGGATGACGAAGAATCGCATTTCGGCGGCGAACCTTCAACCCGGTTCGGAGAGAAAATTCACGTGCGACCACATCCTCCAACACCGTTCCCCAATACGCTGCTTCCCCAAGTTCCTCTGGCTCAGCTTGTCCGGTCTTTTCGAGCCAGACATCCACCGGGGACTTCCAGGGGGACAGCCCGGCGACAGCTGCTGCGTCGCTGCCGCCCAGCCCCTTCCTGCGATGTTCAAGCCATTGTTCGCGGGTCAGATCTCTCGTATCGACCGCAACCACCATGGACATGATCAACTCACCTCCGCGAAGCGCCACTCGGCGCCATGGTATTTCAGGAAGCAGGAGGTGTCGGCAAACCAATCTCCCTCGGCCTCAATGTATTCGTATCCCGCGACGATCTCTTCGCCACAGCCGCAGGCGCATTTGCAGATGACTCCCGGCTCACGCTCTTGCGGATCAGCAAGGCCAACGGAAAATCTATCCAATGTCGTTGCCAAGGCTTGTCCCTCCTTGTGTCCTTGTGATACAATGAAGACAAATAAGGTTTTCAAGGATCAGTGACCCGTTGCAGCGGGTCATTTTACGTTTTGTTCTCAATCTTATCTTTTGCGTCCCTCCTTTCTGTTCTTTGTGTTGTTACAGGGCGGGCAAGGATTTGCACCTTGCAGGGTCTTTGGCACTTAGTTTATAGTCGCCAGGTTTCGGACTGGATGGAACGGATTTTAGGATTTAAACGCCCCGGATTTTCACCGGTATTTCCTGCTTCGTGAGACCCTTAAGCATCCGCATGCCTCCGGCGTTGCGTCTACCTATTCCGCCACCGCCCTGGATGCGTCAGCCGCATCGCTCGACGCCAGAGGTCATCAGCGTAGGGGGTAAACCGCCT
>CALJVA010000045.1 GCA_937975135.1 uncultured Thermoactinomycetaceae bacterium
GTTCCAAGAATCATTCTGAGAATCATTCTGGGAATGGAGAAGACGGCTGAGAATGCATTTTGAAAGAGGGTATTTTCCTTAAATTAAGTCCTCCGGATTTAAGGCAAATACCCTATAGATCACACTAATTCATAGCCCGTGAATACAATCGGGCTATCTGGTTCGTTGCCGTCTTTTGTCACTTCAATTTTGCGGAACAGCGAGTGAACCAATTGTTTTCGCTCGGGGCGAGTAGCATTTTCCCAAAGGGATTCGATCTCTTGGATCGCTCCAAGAAATTCCGATTGTGAAACCGTTGGGGTGGAAGGGTTCGCTATGGACACTTCCATCAATTCTTTTTTCAGGCGTTCCTCCCGATCCCTGTCCTCTCTTGTCCGTTCGATCAATTCCTCAAGACTAATAGCATCGGCCGCGAAAGCCTCTTGCCATTTCTTCCGGCGTTTTTTGATCCGCTCTAATTCTGCCTCGATTTCCCTAATCCTTTTACTCGGATCGGGGCCTTGTTCCTCCTTCGGTTCTTCCGGTTTTTTGATGTCCTTTGCAACGGTGTATTTCAGATACTTGAAGAACTCCCTCTGCAGTTTCAACTCCGAAATTTCCGGCGCGTCACAGACTCCATAACCGTAACGTCCAGTGCAACGATATGCGTATCTTTTCAATGATTTATACTTACTGGAATAATGAAACCTTCCGGTGAATGGGTGGCCGCATCTGGAGCAATACAAAACGCCGGAAAATGGATAATCACTGGTCATGGCTTTAGGGGGAACCACAGCACCCCTTCTTATCTCTAGCAGTTTCTGCGTGTTTTCAAATTGCTCCTTAGTCAGGATCGGTTCATGCTCCCCCTCAACAATGTGGTATTTCGATTTATCCTCTTTTTTGGGGTGGTAACGGATCTGACCAATATAAATCGGGTTGGTCAAGATATATAGGATTTGCGGATCCGACCAGCGACTCCCGTTTTTCGTGCGGATCCCCTCTTGATTCAAGATGTGGGCGATCCGGGTGATCCCATTCGTTTTGTATAGCTCATGGATTCGTCTGACAACCTCCGCCTCTTCTGGGTTAATAACCATTTTTCCGTTGACCAGATCATACCCATAGGCCGCTCTTCCCTGGTGTCGTTTCTTCTCCAAAAATCTTTGTTCCATCCCCATCCGGATCCGTTCGCTCAGATTTTCTCTTTCCCACTGAGCCATTGCCGCGACGATGGAGATGAACAGGCGACCCATTGCGCTGGTTGTGTCGTAGGCTTCTGTTGCAGATTTAAATTTGATCTCGTGCTTGTCAAATAGATCCAGGAGGTGGTGGAGATCGATGATCGAGCGGACCAGGCGATCGAGTCGGTAAACGACCAGGACATCAAACTGTTTCTCCTTTACATCTTGGATCAATCGTTGCATGGCCGGACGGTTCAAATCCTTCGCGGAATAACCGTCGTCCTTGTATGTTTCGTCATGCGTCCAGCCCTGAGACCGGATATATTGCAGACATCTTTCCTCCTGCGCCGCGAGGCTAAATCCTTCTTTTGCCTGCTCGACCGTAGACACCCGGATGTAAATTCTCGCCTTCATTGCGCATCCCTCCTTGTTTGAAGCGGCCAATGGGTTTTTGTTATAATGTAGTAGGAACATATGTTCCCTTTCTATCACAATTTCTACAAGTGTAAATTGTTTCTATTCATCCCATAAAGAAAGTGGTGAAGGAAGTGGGGATAAAAGGAAAACTCGCTTAGTGACAGAAGACTACGGCAAAACCGTAGAAACAAGCGAGCTTGTCCAGGAGGAACTCGAAGATATTTTGCTCCAGATTGGCAAACTTATCGAATGTTCTTCACCCTATTCTGTGGATCGGTTGGTAGAGCAATTAAAAAGAATCGGGAAAATATCCCCTGAAACTGCATTACATATCCGAGCGATCTGCGAAGGGAAGGATTAAATTGCGGTCTGGATATTATTATCCCTCCCTTCCTGGCCCTCCATCTTTCCCAATGGCTCGTCCCTTTCCACTTCCGCAAGCAATTCATCCCGAATCACCGCAAAAATCTTCTTCAGTTTTTCCCGCTGTTCATCGGTCAACTCCTTGCCACCCCATGTGGCTTTTTTTGTTTTGTTTTCCAGGGCTTCTTTAATATCGACAACTTCGTCAACTTCACGCCCAAGCAAGTAATCGAGACTACAATTGAAAAAATCTGCGATCTTTTGCAGTGTTTCATAATCAGGATGTCGCCGTCCCGTTTCGTACTGCCCGTATGTAATGCGGTTTATATTGAGTCTCCTTGCTGTCTCTGCTTGGGACAGCCCCTTTTGTGCGCGCAAAAAGCGCAATCGTTTTGCAAAATTCATCAGATAAACCTCCTTTTTTTGTCGCTGGAAACGGATAGTAACTTACTTACACATTATAAAATGCATTTCGCATTCTGTAAACGGAATCGAATCGCATTCATTCGACAAAAAAACCTGTTGACGTGACTGCGAAACGCATTTATAATGAAGTCAGAATGATGAATGCGAAACGCATTCAAGGTATAGGAGGAGGGGAGCCATGCGGAGGGTCTGGTTAACACGGATTCGGGAAGCAAAGGGTATAAGCAGAGCAGAAGCCGCAAAACGATCCAGACTAAGTAAAGCTTTCTACGATCAGATCGAAAACGGAACAAGAAACCCGAGCGTAGACACTGCGCAAAGAATCGCTATAGCGATCGGATTCGACTGGACCTTATTTTTTACCCCGAATGAATGCGAATCGAATACAAAAAGGGGAGAGCATGATGAAGTACACGCCGGTTAAAGAGATCTACATCCCCCGGGACAAGGTGGAGTCGGTAATCGCTCCGTGGATCGTCAAGGTCCTCCTGAGATTGAAAAAGGAGGAGCTACAAAAGAAAAATGCCGCGAACCAGTGAGTGTCGCTGGTGGGGATCCGCGCCCGTATAGCGGACCGGTGGGGTGGCCCCAGGCTACCGGCCGAGAGCCGGGATGCCCAGAAAAATCCGGGATTGAGCGACCGTACTCCATTGAAAGGGGGTGAGTCCATGCAAGGGAAGCCCATGCAGATGGACGATCTTGTCCACTTGGTCACCGGAAGTGCCGATATTCAAGGCGTCAAGGTGGTGACCGGCTTCTATGAGGAGTCGGGGGCGATGGTCCGAGTGGTCTTTGCCGACGGCAATGTGATCATCGGGCCGATGTTGCCGACGATGGCGG
>CALJVA010000046.1 GCA_937975135.1 uncultured Thermoactinomycetaceae bacterium
CGGCCAGCGGAGGAACAGCCGTCGTCGCCGGGGCACCGATGCGAATGATTCCCACCTGATTCAGCTGCTTTCTTTCCACAATAGCATTGGTACACTGAGTGGTACCAAGCATTGCATAACGAATGGCCTCACGATCGATTGTTACCTGTGCTAACAACTCTTCGATAGATCGATAAATTCCCGTCATTACATCACTTGTCGTAGGATGTTTTACTTTGGCCACAACCTGTAATGATTCATCCAATATTACCGCATCTGTATTCGTGCCACCGACATCGATTCCTAATCGATATGTCACTCCGCTTTCCCTCCTTCACACAGTTCCTCTACCGGAATATAATCGCAATCGTAACCGAAATACCGGGGGCCGGCGGTTTCTAATCCGATTTCCGTACGCCATTTAGGATGAGCAGGAAAGGCTACTACCGTCACACGAGCTCCATATTTAATGTTTTCCGTCGTCACTGGGTAACCTGTCTCCTCATCCAACACAGCGATCAAATCAGGGGTCACTGCACGTAATTTTCCATCCTCCTTGGCCAGCAAGTGTTCGTTTTGAAAATAGAGATTCAACACTTTGGATTGATCCTCATCGGTTCCTTCAATGACGGCTTCACCGCGAGTAAATCCGCCTACAATACCGCGCTTAATATGGACCACCTTTCCTGTAAACAGTTCATAGCCCTTCAAATCTTTTAATATATGCGGTATTGGGTTCTCCATTTTCTTATGCGCTTCCCGGATGATACGGCCGATCTTTTCTGCCGTGTGTAAAGTACCCGGGATGACGGACCGTTTTATATCTGCGCCGGAGAGCCAGTAATCGCACATTGAAGCTGACCCTCCCATTTCCACGGTGATCGCCCGTGCCAGCCGCTCCGACCAAACACCATCAATCGGTCGAAGCAAAGTCACATTTCCCTTTTCATCTGCTAGAGTCACCAAGCCAGGTAAATATCCTTCTAAATGAAAGGTCACCATCTGGGACTCTGGAAAAGCCCGTCCCATCGCATCTGCATCGAGTACAGGGATCCCTTTTTTAGCAGCCGCTATGATTGGAATAAGGGAATTTACCCCACCGATCTCAATCGGCATCACTGCATCCACTGTTTGCCCTTTTTGCTGCTCTAAAAAGTCGATTGCCGCGGTTATTTGTTCTAAAGACGGAATTTTTTCAGTCATAACGGTAGGGGCACCGATCATACATACCGGTACCACCTGGGCCTCATCCTCCAATTCATCCACTGTGATTACAGATACGGGCCCGTATTTTTTCACCGCTTCTAGGGCCATCATTTTACCGATGTAAGGATCTCCTCCTCCACCGGTACCAAGCACTGCAGCACCCATGGCAATATCTTCAATGGCTTGTTCGTCTAACTGCCTCATTTGATCACCTTCCACTTTTCATTCTTAATCAGATAGCTGAGGAGGATTTGGAGGATAAATGCTGAGAAAAAGCCGTCAAGTGCAGGCACAGTCGTTATTGTAAATAAGCCTAATCCATCTGGTGCATCCGTTGTCATATAACTGATAAAGGTACTAATTACCCAAGTGATCAAGGCACAAATATTCAGTTTGTAGATCTCTTCATTTTCAAAGGAGAAGCGCTTTCTGTTAATGAGGTAATATTCAGCAGTATAAATCCCACCAACCGGCGCAATAAACATTGTGATGATAGATAAGAAAGTGATAAACCGATCATAAATACCAAAAACAGCTAGCATTGTTGCTACCAAACCGGCGATGATTGTGATGAGAACTTTGGATGTTCGTCGAAAGACAACAGAAAACCCAAGAGATGAAGAATACAAGTTATTCGTATTTGTCGTCCATTGCGCCAAAGTAAGAACCAAGATTGCGGGAATACCCAAACCTACTGCGAAAAAGACATAGGTCAAATCATCGGTGTCAAGAATTTTCGACAAGATGATGGCCATCACAAGCATAAAGCTATTCCCGATAAAAAATCCGAAAAATGCTGCCAAAACGGCATCTTTTCTACTTTTTGCCCAACGAGATACGTCAGGTGAGATCATTGCACCCAACACAAAGATCCCAATTACCAATGATGTGGCTGCTCCAAAGCTAAAGGTATTGTCGGTTGCTGCAAATAATGCCCCGGATCCTTCTTTATTAATAGCTAAGCCCATCGCAAGCAAAATCAAGGCAACAAGGAATGGAACCGAATATACACTCAGCCGCTCAATGGCTTTGTACCCGTATATAGCAGTAGTCATCATCAGCAATCCACCAAACAGGGCGAGCCATCTTGTGGAAATCGATGAACCAAATAAGTGCTCAAAAGCCGCATAAGCATTTTCAGCAAAAAATCCTGCTTGAACGCCAAACCAACCAAGTAAAGAAATTCCTATGATGACAGAGACGATTCGTGCCCCATATTCCCCAAAAGCAAAGCGGGAAATCATGGATGTAGACAGTCCTGTGGCTGAACCGATATAAGCACAAAAAGAAGCTAATACACCCAAAAAGAGAGAGCCGACAAATACTGCTAACAAAGCAGAATAAAAATCCATTCCTCCACCTAACTCGGCACCAAGAAGCATCGCTGACAAGTCAATTCCGATGGCAATCCAGACCAAACTGATGGACCGCCAACTCTTTCGTTCATCTTGTGGTACTGGCCGTCGCTCGTAGTCTTCGATTTTCACTTCTTGCATGCATATCTCCACCCTTTCATATATCTTAAGATTTTGTCAAGCCAGTCCAATAAACACGCCATATTTGTTCCAACTTCGCCATAAGTACCTCTTCTCCGTAGTAAAACAACTCCAAAAACAGTCCATCCATTAAGCATAAAAAAGAAACAATTAGATCATCCATCTTCTGCTCACGGATCACCTTTTTTTCCAAGGCATCTGTAAATATCTCACTTAGGAGTTTACGCTGCATCTTTTCTTTTTCTATAAAGAGTTTCTCCATATCTTTCCGGATAAATTCTGGCGGGAAAAGCAATAGTTGGATCAAGACTCGAGTTTTTTTTGGATTCTGAATATGATAGGTGAGAATTCCTTGCAGAAGTTTTTTCAGACGTTTCTCTGGAGCTTGTCCTTCATTACTCGTCATAAGCTCCTTTAACTTTTTAAAGTGCTCATCGAGTAAGTCTTGATAAATCTCCATAAATAATGCTTCTTTACTCTCAAAAAAAGAATAAATGGATGGCGCTTTGATACCCACTTCTTTAGCAATGGATGAAAGAACCGCCTTTTCATATCCATATTGGGCTAACTGATTTAGGGCGGCTTGCTTAATTTTCTCCCGAGTCACTAAAATCACCTAACTAATGATAGTTAGGTTCATTATATAAATTTTATCAAATTTACGCAACAGAAATGGCACGAAAAGGGATAAGTTACTAATTGTCCTTTTTAAGGTATTATGACTACAAAAAAACCCACGATACACATCGTGGGCTTAATTGAGAATAACAATGGTCCCTGCCGCTCCTCGTGGTGGGTAAGATTCAGCCACAGGTCCAATCAAATAGACAATCACTTCGCTTCCTTCTTTTAAATCTTTGATTAAAGCTGGAATGCGCCGTTGGTCTTCTTGATGAAAAATCTGTGTATCTTCTGTGATAGTCACCAGCGCTTTATCATAACCAGCATTTTGTTCCGGCTCTCCCTCTACGATCATCAATCCCCTCACACCAGCAGAAACCTTTCCCGTGGATGGATTCTCCTTACTGGAAGTTGGCTCTGAAGGATCTACCTTTTGGGCGGGTGGTTCTATTTCTTGATCTTCCTTCTTGTATAGAGTAAGTTTTGTAATCTTCCCTTGCACTTTGATTCCTTCAGCTGGCATCCTCTTGGCATTCGGTTCCTCACCTTCACCTGCAGTTTTTAGGCCGCAACCGGTTATTAAAAGAAGTAATCCCGCCGTAATAAAATAAGAAATTTGTTTCACCGCAGCCACTCCTTTTACCTTCCTACTTTATAGACCCAGCCAAAGGAGAATAAGTTGCATAAAAGGAAATCTTTTCAGTAAACAAAATGAGAGCAATAAAAATAACTTGCTTTTTTAACAAAAGCAAGTTATCTACTCAAGACGATTACTTCAAAAGGCGCTCCCCACTGGGATTGACCGCTCCCTGTCCACCGAAATGCCAAGCATGACGAACTGCGGCTGTAATCATCGCTTTGGCCCTTTCCACAGCTTTTTCTACACTTTTTCCTTTAGCTAACTCAGCTGTTATCATTGCTGACACATTGCAGCCAGCACCATTGGTATGGAGAGTTGGAATTCTTTCCGCTTCAAAAAGAGAGAACTGTTGGCCATCATAAAGAACATCTACCGCCATCTCTCCTTCTAAGCGGCCGCCTTTCACAAATACATATTTAGAACCTAACTCAGATATCTTAACTGCCGCCTTCTTCATATCTTCCACGGATTTAATCGAAAGGCCAGAAAGGTGTTCTGCTTCAGGAACATTGGGTGTCACAACCGTAGCAAGGGGGAGCAATTTCTTTTTGAGCGTCTCTGTCGCCTCTTGTCGGAACAAAGAATCCCCACGTTTGGTCAGAATCACTGGATCTACTACAATCCGTTGCACCTGATATTTCTCCAAGAGGCTGGCTACACGGTCGATAATCTGGCTATCATATAATACCCCTGTCTTAAGTGCCTCTACACCAATCCCCTCTATTGCTGCTGTGATTTGTTCTTCAATTACTTCCACCGGCAGCGGATAGATCCCTCTTCGTCCATCCGCCTGTAAGGTAACCACTGTGGTAATGACACCCATTCCATACACGCCACACTCCTGAAAGGCCTTTAAATCCGCCTGTACTCCTGCTCCTCCACGACTATTAGAACCTGCAATCGACAATGCACGAAACTTTTCCATATCTCGAGCACAGCCTTATAATCTAAGGCCGATCACCCTTTCCCTCCTTTTTTGGAAACAGCAAAATATGAAACCAAAACCATACTTGCCACGGTACAGTTTAACGTATGCTTTCTTTTTATACAAACGGTTTTTTGTGAATCAAAAGCTTACAAGGAATTCTTTCAGCCAGTCTTTTCTTGCTCTCCTAATCAACATTATAAAACGATTTAAGAGAAGGTGACTTTGAAATAGAAAGGACAGATGAATCTCAACTAACTGTATTAAGGGACTATCGAACAAAAAAAGGTTGGCTTATCCAACCTATAATTTTATGCCGTCCCAATCACTTTGGAAATAATCTCTCGTTCCAACAGAACTGTTTTATACTCAAGGCGTTTACCAATGAAAAATAGATCGATAATCCATAGCACCCCTAAGCCTCCACCTGTCAAAAGTAGTAGTATGCCATATCCTATATCTCCAAGATAAAAACGATGGACTCCAAAAACACCAAAGAACCACCACATAATGTACAATAAGACCTTGCTTTTCTTCTTACGTTGCACTTCGCTTTCAACCATTGCTAGCTGTTCAGCTGACATATTTCGTTTGAGGTGGATATTATCCATAATAATATGCCTCCTTGATGTTTTCACATCGATTTTAAATATTACCAATTGGGATAAATGAATGCAAGAAAAAAGCCGGTATGGTATCACCGGCTCTCTTCTTATTTGCAAACTTTCCGTCACTGTGATTCCAGTATTAAATAAATAATCAGCAACATCCTATGTTTCCAAAAGAAAACACTTACTCTTCATTATACTTGCTTTAATTTATACTTACTAAACTTATTTAACATCACTGTTAAAGCTCCGTCACCAGTTACATTGGTTGCAGTTCCAAAGCTGTCCTGAGCAATATAAAGAACGATCATAAGCGATAATAAAGTTTCGTTAAAACCAAGCATCGTTTGCAATACACCAAGTGCCGCCATAATTGCTCCGCCAGGAACACCAGGAGCGGCAACCATCGTAACACCAAGGATTAGTATCATAGGTAGCATTGAAGATAAGCTGAAAGCCATATCATTAAGGAGCATTACAGCGATCGAACAGCTGACAACGGTTATTGTACTGCCTGCTAAATGAATCGTAGCTAAAAGTGGAATCGCAAATTCAGCAATTCCTTCATTCACTCCTGTTTTTTTAGATTGTCGCAAGGTAACCGGGATTGTTGCCGCAGAAGATTGTGTACCGAGGGCAGTTACGTAAGCTGGGATCATCGTCTTCATCATTTTAAATGGATTTCCTCCAGCGATCGCTCCACCTGTCATATACAACACGAGTAAGTAAAACAAATGTAGGGCAATAATTACAGCAAATACCTTGGCAAAGACGGATAAAATCGTAGCTACTTGCCCAGCAAATGTAATGTTTGCAAAGAGTCCTAAAATATGAACTGGCAATAAGGGGATAATGATCACTGCAATTACTTTCTCAATAATGCTACGAAATTCACCCATAAACCGTTTGATCGTATCGCCACGAATGACGGCAATTCCAATTCCAATCGTAAAGGCCAAAATCAAAGCGCTCATTACACCCATAATCGGAGGAATCTCCAATTCAAATAATGGTCCTACCAGCGCTTCTTCTGGGTTTTGCGCCTTCATCGATAAATCGCTATTTAACAAAAAAGAAGGGAAAAGAAAGGAACCAACAAAAAAAGCAAGTATTCCTGCCACAATCGTAGATAAATAAGCAATACCTGCGGTAATTCCCAGTAACCTACCTGCTCCTTTTCCTAAATCGCCAATTCCTGGTGCCACGAAACCAATAATGATAAGAGGAATAATAAATCCAAGAAAGCTACCGAAGATACTATTAAAAGTAGCGAGGATTTTTACAATCCACTCGGGACTAAATGCCCCAATGATTATCCCTAAGACAATGGCAATGATCAGCCTAGGTAATAGGCCAATTTTAGACATTTTACGGTCCCCTTTCTAAAAGTAATAGTGGGAAGATTAGATAAAAACCCACTTCCCTTAACATATCATATGTAACGTTAATCTCCATTACTATTTTTGTAACGAGCCTTATCTGATTTCTCTGTTAATCCAACACTACTCCTTATCTGATTTCAGTAATAGATTTTTATTACTACTTATCAAAATATCATTTATATATTTAAAGTAAAATATCATTTATTATTTGAACGACGAACAACATAAAGCGTACATTTACTACCACAAGACGAAAGTTTATTCTCTCTTTTCATCGACAGTTAAACTCCATTATGTTAAATTTCTTTACAGATTAATTAAGCAACAACTGTCCCTAAGAACTTAAAAAACAAATTGGATGGTTTTGTTCCACTCCAATACTATCCTGATCTTAAGCAGGAATAAATTTATAAGGAATGATTCAATGAAACATTGGCGGATACTCATTTTACTTGCAATCTTGATCATGATCCCCGCATGCAGTTTTAATACCAATGCAGAAGGACCCTCCTTACAAGAATGGGAGCGGGAATTACAAAAGCGAATCCCCCAAGGGAGTGAATGGATAACTCTAGAGGAGGATAAACCCCTCATTCTCATAGGTGATCTAGATGGAGATCATCAAGAGGAAGCGATCACTTTTTTTTTTTAAAAACAAAGAGAAAAAGGATAAGATCACCGCTCTCATCTTATCCTTAAAGAAGAAAAAATTATTCCAAAAGGAACATGAGTATAACACCTACACTTTTTCAATACCTGGAAAAGAGCTGGATCATGCTTCTCTAGCCCAGTGGGAAAAGGAGTATCCTTACTCTCATCTCATAATTGGGGTCGTCACACAGACGGGGGACAAATATCCATCCCCATCCAAAACCATTTATGTTTTGGATCTATCTACAGAAGATAAAAAGGAACGATTTAAGGGTACCTACCAGGAAATCATCGTCGATGATTTAGATCAAGATCAACAGACAGATATTGTTCTTTTTGACTTAACCGAAAGCGAGTTTGAAACGAAATATACCGGGGTGGCCACACTATATCAACCGGTAGATGATAAACTCCTTCCGAGTAAGCCCTTAGAAGTCGATTCCTTTACATCCATTGTTAAAATACAGTCCGGTAAACTTGACCAAGAACGAAAAGGAATCTTTTTGAACACTCATGTAGGAGCCCATGGAGGTAAAGTAAATGTAATTGTCTTGGAGGATGGAAGGTTAAAGCCACTCTTTTTTTCGAAACATCCAGATGCACCAAAGCTTTTTCAAGCTTATCCCTATGAAGCGAAAGATATAAATAACGATGGCATTCTCGAAATTCCCGAACCCATCGCTCCCATACGACTTTCGGGAGACTGGGCGATGGCTGATACCCCCTGGATCCTGCATTGGTACCAAGTAACTGGGAATAATCGTCTGAAAAAAGTTACACGTACCTACGAAGGAAATGGTTTTCGCTTTGAAATCCCTCCCACTTGGCCAGATGAAGAATTCACAATCGAAGAACTGAGGGATGAGGAGTTAGAAGAAGGATTAATTTTTAATTCCACTCTATTTTTCTATTATATTGATTTAGAGGAAACAGGAGGACATACCCCGGAAGATGCTGGAGTTCCTTATTTTCTCGTCATCGACACAATTAAGAATGAGGAATGGGAAGACTTTAAAAAGCTGTATAACCAGCGCGGGGTAAATTTTACGATCCTAGCCGAAGCCTATGGGAAGAAGTATATCGGAATTTTTCCTAGTGATGAGGAGAAAAAAATTTATATAAAGCACTTCCCAGAAACAAAAAAAGGATTTATCACCCCTGAAGAAGCGAAAAAAAGATTTACACTCCAAACTCCGTATCGGCCATAAAAGAAAGCCCGCTTGCAAGCGGGCTTTTTTATTGACACAAAAATTAATTTTGTTTATTATATATAATATCAGATAATTGAGAAGTAGGTGGTCATATGTATAACGTAGTTCGTTATTGGAAAGATCCTATCTTTCGCATGAAAAATAAGGAAATGTCTGTAGAACATCCTTCCGGTGACGTTATGGAGGAATTGGATAACCAGGAGATGCTCATGATTGCTGGTGCTGGCACCCTAGTTGGTTGTATTTTAACGATAACATATTTTTATGATGAACCTACACACAGAGATCAAGGTAGATAACAGACCACTTGCCTTAACATATTCTACGCAAAGTTAATCTCCATACCATTTTTGTAACAATACTACATTTTATTATTTTATCGTAGTTTTCCAAATAATATTGAAAAACTATAAAAATTTTAGAGAAACTAGGAGAGGAAAATCAAAACTTCATTTGCTCCATAAAAAAGCCTGCTAGTAAGCAGGCTTACAATTGTTGAATAATTATATAAAAAGATTATTACCGAATCGATCCTGTGGCCGAGCAATCGCCTGTGGGACAATCTACCTTAAATAGATATTTTCCGTCGGGAACTTGCTTCTGATGCGCAACACTCTGTCCTGGTGGGATCATCCCTTCATCCACTACCGGACATGTATCCGTTCCTGGGGCACAGAAATGAATTACATAATAATAGATTGGTTTCTCCCCACTGTTCTGCAGTTGAATTTCCATCAAGCCGTGATCCCACTCTATTGGTGTTGTACTTTTGGTGTAATCCCCGGGTTGAAGTACTACCTCATATACTGTCTCTGCATGTGCCATTGTAGCCAGTGATAAGAATAAAATCATAGCAAGGGATACTACCCGCCATCCTCTTTGCAACCATGTTCCTCCTTCTCATGAGATGTTACCAGAGCTTCACCTGCCTACAGTATATGCAGGGAGAGCGTTTTATAGTACCTTGTTTAAAAGAAAGAGGCGGGCTAGTATCACTGCTTCTTGGTTACTTGTAGGCAATATAGGCACTGGGTGCACCTTGAGCCTACCAAACTTGTTCACATGCTCTAGACCTATTTTATTAACACAGCCTCTTTGCTATCACTCTCTTTATAAAAACTGCGATAGTATTCACTGGATTTTAGCAGCTCCTCATGTGTTCCCTGTTCAATGATTTCCCCATCATCCAATACCAAGATTAAGTCAGCATTCATAACTGTAGTTAAACGATGAGCGATAACAATACGCGTACACTTCATTTGCTGCAGCATCGCATCAATTTCTTCCTCATTTACATGGTCCAATGAACTGGTTGCTTCATCTAAGACTAAAACTGAAGGTTTGTGAAGCAGCGCTTGTGCCAAGGCAATCCGCTGACGCTGCCCTCCTGACACATTCATCCCCATTTCAGAGATCATGGTATGATACTTCATTGGCATTG
Organism: uncultured Thermoactinomycetaceae bacterium; assembly: GCA_937975135.1. Taxonomy (GTDB): domain Bacteria; phylum Bacillota; class Bacilli; order Thermoactinomycetales; family CALJVA01; genus CALJVA01. The sequence continues at coordinate 10,161 of CALJVA010000046.1, forward strand.
CCATAATCTCATCATGGATCTGTGCCACCTTCGCCGCCTGGATCACTTCTTCCATTGATGCTTCCGGATTATGGAGAGTAATATTTTCTAGAATGGTCCGATTAAGCAGAGTCACATCCTGAGGAACAACGCCCATCTGTTTACGGAGAGTTGATTTATCAATATCTACTAAATCATGACCATCATATAAGATTCGTCCTTCATCAGGCTGATACAAACCTAAAATAATTCGTGCCAATGTACTTTTACCCGAACCCGATTTACCTACCAGAGCTACTTTTTGTCCAGGTTCAATTTTGAGGGAGATATTTTTTATTACTGGCGGACTATATTTTGTATAGGAAAAACTTACATTTTGTAACTCAATACCTCCCTTGAGCGAATCCAATCGAATGGCATTCTCGCTTGTAACCTCCGGTGGTGCATCCAAGACATCCTGTATCCTACGAAGGTACGATTCAGTTAAGATAAAAGCACTTGCCGTATGAACAATGGAATTACTAAGGCTAAAAAATTGGCCTGAAATCGAGTAAAAAGCGATTAACCCTCCAAGAGAAATCTTCCCAGTAACAACTTGATTAGCACCGATCCAAAGAATCATTAGAGGAGCCACGATGGCTAAGGCACCTGCAAATGTATTAATGTAATTTAAAAAGATCTCCTTTTTCCGATATGCTTTAATTAAATCCTTAAATTGACCCAACCATCTTTGATACATCATTTGTTCCACACCAGCGGTTTTCACACCAAAGATACCATAAAGTATCTCTGTTTGAGTACCCTGTACCACGGCATGCTTGGTAATCTCTTCTTGATTGACCTCGTTAATTCGCGGGCGACTAACAACTAAAAGAATTACGTTTAAACTTGCGATTAACAGAGTCCATGCCGTCATAACCAGAGAATTGCTAAGCATGTACATCAAAATAACATACAGTAACCCCAGATCGAGTATTCCTTTAATCAACTGATTGGAGATTATATCGCGTATTGCTCGAAGACTATTCGCACGAAATAACAAGTCACCGAAAGAACGAAGCTGAAAAAATTGATAAGGTAGCCGAAGCAAATGCTGAAAAAATTGAGTCATTAACTGGTAGTCCAGCCTGTTCTGGAGAGTTATCAAAATCCTTCCACGTATAAAGCTAAACGTCGTATGGAAAAAGATCAAGAAAATAATCCCCAGTAAAAAAACATTTAAGAGACTGTGTTCCTTTGGCGTAATAATTTCATCAATTACAAACTGGATCAACAGGGGCATCCCAAGTGTGAATAACTGTATGAGTAGGGAGAATACTACGATTGTGACAAATAACCGGGGCATTTTCCACAGGTGTTTAAAAAAATCTCCCCAAACCCCTTTATCCTTTTTTGGCGTCACTTTTTCAGTTGGGATTAAGGTCAACACATATCCTGAATAACTTTTTTGAAAGGCTTCCAATGTAAGCCTTCTCCGCCCGATTGATGGATCCACAATAACAAAATGCTTCTTCGTTATTTTTTCAAGAACAACATAATGTTTCTCATCCCAGAATAAAATCGCGGGCAAATAAACTTTATTTAAATCCTCAGGTGCGAGCCTATAACATTTTGCAGTAAAGCCCAACTGTTCCCCTAAGTTTTTTAGATGCAAAAGAGTCGTTCCATCTCGTCCACTTCCCAAGCGTTCCCGTAGCTCATAGAGTGAGACATGACTTTTGTAGTATGCAGAAACCATTGCCATACAACACAAGCCACATTCGGTCTGCTGCATTTGCTCGATAAAAGGAACACGTCTGCGTGTTTTTATTTTTTGATTACTCATTGATCCACTTCTTCCTTAATTGGTAACTCAAGCGATAATACGGAGGGAATCTGTGGGTTCCAAAGCCTTAATAAGCTATAGCCAATACCAGAAAGCCCTAACATAAATCCAATCAACTCTGCCTGTTTATGTAATCCAAACTGCCATCCCTGAGTTATTCCCTGTTGCATACTTTGATACCCGATTTCCAATACTTTCTTTTCCAATTCACGATCTTTCATTCTCTTAGCACTTGATAATAAAAAGTCTAAATTACCAAAGTCACCATGACAAAGGGAATGGCCATGGCCAAAACCACTTTCCAATGTTTTCCTAACGGCTATTTGCCACTCCTCATATATATCAGGATCCTCAAAATAATTCAAGATCATCAAGCGGCTTAAACCAATTCCTGGGGCACCATGACACCAATAGACAGAGGAGCTTCCTTTCTTCTCCTCATCTCTCAAATCAGCCCAGTTCCCTTTACTTTCTATAAAATGGCTCTTCTCATAGGCAAGTGCCTTTCTCCCTGCTTCTAAAAATCTTTCCTGCCCTGTCGCATCAGCCAGTTCCAACCATGCCCAAGCATAGCCTGCTGCTCCATGAGAAAGTCCTGTGAGAAGCTTTGATGCGTTTTCACCTTTTTTCTCCAATTGGACATGTTGCAATAAGTGTTCACCGCACTTTTCTGCAATTTCAAGTGCACGTGAGTGAGGATCAAGCTTATTAAGACGAAGAGAAACTAATAATGCCCCCGCCGCACCTCCTAATAGATCTAGTTGTTTATCAGATTCCAATGTATTCTCAACCTTATACAAATACTCGTAGGCCTTTTGAATCAGTTCATCATCATCCCAAATAAGACCTAAGTGGGCTAATCCATAGCTAATCGAAGCATTACCATAAAAGGCTGACACAGGTTCAACTTCATCTTCTTTCATAACAAATATCCCGTTTAAAGCTTTTTTAGCTAGGTGTTCATATCTTTCTTCCCCTGTCTCTTTAGCTAAATGTCCTAAAAAGAGCAAAATTCCCAGTGTTCCCTCATAAAGACCTGGTCCAAGGGATGATAAAATCATCTGCTTCCTTAAACCTACACTAAGTCCGATCCAATATGCTTCCTCACCATCATCACTCCACACAGCCTGCTTAAAAAGTTCATCCCCGATTTTTATAGCTTCATTGAGAAACTCTTCTCTAAGCAAAGGCTGGGGCACTTCCACTGGAGCCAAACTTTTCTCTTCATAACCAGCAGCAAATATATCTTTAACCAATGTTGCAAGAGACATCCGAATATATCGGACTTGCTTATCACAATCTTCCTTGCTTAGGCTTTGGCAACGTTCTATAAGTAACTCGATACAAGTTTTTTCGTAAAAGCTGGGGATTTTATACCCTTTTCCATCATAAATATCTTTTCCTCCTACCTCAAAGGTGAAAAAAGGAATATCATGCTCCAGCATATCCCGACACTCCATCGAAACCACCTTTGAAAACTTAGGAAAAGTAGAGGTAATACGCCAAAAATAATCAAAGAGTCGAACACGTTGTAGTCCATCCTGCAGATAATCTGGATGGGTACTTGCTTCTAAAAAATGAGCATAGGTGTGTGTTGGTCGCATAACATGACGAATCCGATCTTCTTTAAACCGAAAGATCGGTCCCGATCCAGCCAACAATTCTTCTCGATGGGTCAAGAATATCTGATACATTTCCCGAAAGCCTGCTTCAATTTCCTGAACAAAATCAGCTGCCTGAACTGCCTCACCTTTGAAATAGGGTCGGTTGTCATGCCCTTCTAATACTGCGGGTTTTTGAACCAATCGCATTTCATCAGTAAAGGGCTTATCAATCACCCAGTTTTTTATTTTTTTGGACACTTGACCTGCTTCCCCACCTAGCGCACTTAAATCAAAGTCAAATAACATATCTGGGGTGAAATTAACAGGCAACATTAGTGAGGCGAAAACGGAACTATTTAGCTCTTCTAGCGGCTTAGGTATTTTGGTATCCGCAGTAATAATCCCTGTAGGGTTACTAAATAGGGTCTCTAAATCAATGAGGATGGGGTACTCACCATGAGCAATAATATTTTCGGCATGAAAATCGGAAGAACGAAATAGATAAAGGATAGCAATATAACCACCCTGACGATAGTAGAAGCGCTGAATTTCTTCCCGACTTTCACATTCTCGCGCTGAAATAAACTCTTGCCAACCATATGTATCTCGATTCAGTACCTTTGCGAAGGAGAGCTTATAAGAAAAGCCCTTTTCATTGATCCATGTGATAAAGTCATTATAATGCTCATCAATTGCCATAGATCGAGGCTTATAAACCAATCGATCACCAGAGGCAAAGGTAAACACACTTACGCTCCGCCCCTCTTGGTGAGTGTCCCCTGCTCCTGCTTCTACTTTAGTCAAATAAGAGAAGTCTCCTACAAAGGTTGTACGGATATCATCAAGATCAATTAAAAATCGTTCGATAGATTCCAAATGTGTTGCGATTACACGCTCCACAGTTTCGACCATCAAGCGCGCCAGAACAGGATAGATTTGAAAAAGCTCTCGCAAATGCTCTTTATCCTTAAGAAAAGCATCCACAAAATACTGATACCTTTCTTCAGATGATTCCCCTTTTAGCTGATCTGTAACTTTTGCAATGTGCATTTCAGAAACTAAAGTCCTTATACTTAGCAAATATAACTTTGTATACAAGTTTTCGATTATGGAGCGAACCACTTCGGAAATATCGAGAAAGGAATCTTTAGAATATGTACGTATCAATCTTTGCAGTTCTTGTTCTAGCTTAGCACGAGCATAAAACAAAAAAGGTTCATAAAAAGTAATAAAGACTCCTTTTCTATCTATATCTTCACTTGGCTCCCATTCGTCTAATATTTGATCCAACTTAGAGGCCCACATCATCGTCGAGTCACGAGTTATTATTTCTTTATTCGATAAAATATTCGTAAAATCATCAAGCGTAAGTCCATCTTTTGCTAAACGATCTCTAAATCTTTCTTCTGTAAAGCCTCCCACTTCCAGCCACTGCTTAATTCGGGGGTCATCAGAAGAAAAGATCTCCTTTCGCTCTGCCAACCTCTCTGACAGATAGCTCCCTCTTTTTAGATATGTCCTCTTTTCCGAAACTTTCACATTTTATCCCTCCCCTAGCATACTATAACTAACTCTCATTCTTATTATATTTATACTAAGTATATTCTACTATACTAAGTATATTCTACTAATTCAAATAAAAAACCTGGGTGTGCTTAGGTGAGTTGTCATTCTAGACTTAAAGCCAAAATACTAGCACTACTCATTTCCCAGGTTTTTGGGCACTCTATTTTTATAAAGGTTGAGAAGCAATTATTATAAGCGCCACTAAGGACCTCAGTCCCTAGTGGCTCATTTCCAATTAACCTCTTCTTCCACACTCTGCAGAACATGGAGTGCTTGGGCAGACCGCAGCACTGATACCAATAAGTACTGTTCCACAAACTTTAGAACTAGTAGTGATTGTTGTAGTTGCATCTGGAGTATGTTCACTTGCACCCACTACAGACTTCAATTCGTTTTCGTCAATCAGACCTGCAGGATGTTCGAATCCTTCCATTTGAGCCCGGAACTCGGGATCACGAAGTGCTCTTACTTTTTCATTAATAGACATAAAAAATACCTCCTTGAAATAATTTCATTACCCTAGCAGGGTTGTTATTTTACTATACCAAACTTTCATGATAAGCTTATATACACAAAGATGCATAAATTAATAAAATGTTTTTTTACCTATACACTAATTTGCAAATATGTTTTATATCTATCTATTAGTATTGACATTAGAGGCAATTATATTTATTCTATATAACGTCAGACTTATTAAAAAATATTTTATTAAGGAGATGATTTTATGAGCAACGTAGTTCGTTATTGGAAAGACCCTGTCTATCGCATGAATAATAAGGAAATGGATGTAGAGCATCCTTCCGGTAACATTATGGATGAGTTGGATAACCAGGACATGCTTATGATTGCTGGTGCTGGCCCCGGCTGCAAATGGTATAACTTAAGCTGTCATTTAGGTAACGTAGGAAAAATTTGTACCATAACTGTAGAATGTCAACATAATTGTCGCCTAGGTAAAGTGTGAGGCAACCCTTATTCTGATATAATTAGTGGAGCAGAAAGCGGAAAATTTTTGGCCGCTTTCTGCTCTGTTATAAGGGAGGTTTTACTATAATGATAGAAAATTACATAAATTACTTTTATCTAGATGAACGAAGGCTTGATGACAGAGATCAGAATAAAATAGAAACCAATGAGTTGAAACTAGACCGCCTCCATTATTGGAAACGTCTTCTCGGTAAAGAAGAACGTTTTTTTGAAGAATCAATTCGTACAGTTTCTGGAATAGACAAAAAGGATTTATTATTCCTCTCTGAAAATAAAAGCCACCCAACCGAGAAAGCCCAAGAAGAAGAATGGATATTTTTCTTGGAAAAACTCCGTACTGGTAAATATGATCAAATTCAAATCCCTTTTTTTCAAAGCATACATGTCCCTTTTACCCCTTTTTTTAAGCCCTTTTTACAAATGGGATTGGCCGAAACAAAAAAAAGATTAGGCTCTCTCTGGAATTTAGATGATAAAATAATTCATTCACTCATAATCAATCTTGCGCAAATTCTTTTTGAAACTAGTAATCGAACCTTAATTTTGGAACTTAATATTGCTCGGGTTTCAGGTTTGCTAAAAGGAGAAACACCAGAAGAACGGTTCCAATACTTCTCTCATGTCCTCCTTAAAGATAAAAAGTTTATCTCCTACTTGCATCATGAGTATCCTGTATTAATTCGCTTACTTATCACAAAAACCATCTACTGGTCAAAACATATAGCAGAAATGATAGAGAGATTAGAAAGAGATCGCTCTATCATTACGAACGAGTTTCACAAGGGAGAACCTATTGGGGAGTTGCAGCAAATTCACCTAGGCCTAGGGGATCCTCACAACAAAGGTAAAGGAGTGGTTATGTTACAATTTGATAGTGGTCTAAAAATTATATATAAACCACGGCCTTTAGAAATTGAGATTCAATTTCAAAAGCTTCTCCATTGGCTAAATAATCACAGACCTACCAAAGAACCCTTTTATATAATGAAAGTTGTAAATAAAGAAAAGTATGGATGGGTTGAATTTATCGAATACAAAGGCTGTAATAGTGTGGATGAAATTGAACATTTTTACAATAAAATCGGCCAGCAACTTGCTTTGTTATATGTATTAAACGCTGTCGATTTCCACTATGAAAACTTAATTGCTCATCATAAGCATCCTGTATTAATCGACCTGGAATCGCTTTTTCATCAATCTATTGCAGAAAGTCAACTGGGAGAAACTGCAATCGAACGTGCAGAAGCAATGTTACAGCGGTCGGTTCAATCAACAGGATTCCTTCCAAGACCACTTTTCTATCATGAAGATCCCAAGGCAGGGGCTGCTGATGTAAGTGGACTTGGTGCAACCGATGAGCAAAGAGCTCCTATCAAAATCCCAACAATCACACAAGATAACACAGATCAAATGAAAATTGTGCAGGATTATGGCTGGATTAATGCTAAAAGCAACCGACCATTACTTAAGGAAACAGAAATCGACATTTCCAATTACCTAAAGGACTTGGAAAGCGGATTTCGGGAAATGTACATATGGATTATGGAAAACAAAGAGCTCTTCCGCAAACAACTGGATCATTTTAAAGGAATAGAAATACGTTCAATTGCGCGCTCTACAATGTTTTATCGAAGTCTGCTTCAGCAGAGTTATCATCCTGATTTCTTACGAGATGGACTAGACCGAGATCTTCTTTTTCATCGGCTTTGGTTGGAGACAGAATACCGTCCAGATTTACAAAAAATTATTCGCTCAGAGAAAAAAGATCTTTTAACAGGAGATATCCCCTACTTTTCAACCAGAACAGACCAAGTTCATTTGTGGGACAGTAATGGTGATTGCATCCGTGATTGCTTTGAATTAACTGCTTTGGAAAAAGTATATAATAAAATTGAACTGCTTAGTTCCAAAGATTGCGAGGAACAATTACATGTGCTGCGCATGTCCATGTTAGCTAACCATGCTAATCATTATGCTGATGTTGCCCCAATCACTCCTCTCGCTGATCATAAAAATATCCATGAAAGCTCTGACGAATATTTAAAAGAGGCAGAAAGAATTGGTGAATACCTTCTTTCTAGAGCGATCTCCGGTATTAATGACGGAGAAGAAGATCTGAGTTGGATTAGTACTATCTTAGAAAGCAATAACGAGATCAGTTGGAATATTTCCCCTGTTGGCTTTGATCTTTACAACGGTAACTCGGGAATTGCACTGTTTCTAGGCTATTTATCCTCTTTAACTGGACGTCAAGATTTCGCCAAAGCCGCTTATAAGGCAATGATTCCTGTCCGAAAAGAGTTGCAACAATTCGCTAACAATCCAGAATGGAGCGTGGGTGTTTTCAGTGGCGCTGGCGGATATTTATATACAATGAGCCATCTGATTTCTCTTTGGGAAGATGAAGGCATGAAGGATGAGCTGCTGTCTGCCTTACCAGGTTTTGTGAATATGATTTCCCATGATAATATTTATGACTATATTGGTGGTTCTGCAGGAGCAATAAGTCTTCTATTAAGAATCTACAAGCAAACGGGTAGCGAGTTAGCTTTAGAAGGAGCAAAGCTCTGCGCTGATCATTTACTTGCTAACGCTTCCCCTGCAAAAGAAGGAATTGGATGGATTCATCCTTGGGATACAAAGCCGTTAACTGGATTCTCTCATGGAACATCAGGAATTGCTGCTACTTTGATGCAATTGTATGAGATTACTAAAGAAAGTAAATTGGTAGAAGCAGTAACTAAGGCTCTACAATTTGAAAGAAGCTATTTTGATCCTGAAGCTGGAAACTGGAGTACACCAGGTAGAGATGGCTTTTCAGTCGCCTGGTGCCATGGTGCTCCTGGTATTCTCCTCAGTCGATTGATGTTAAAACACTTTGGATATGAAGATTCTCAAATCGATGAAGAGATCGAGATTGCGTTACAAACCACTATAAAATATGGATTTGGTAATAATCGTACCCTCTGTCACGGTGATTTCGGTCAAATTGATATTCTCCTATTTGCATCTGAGGTATTACAAAATAAGAATTGGTCACATATAGCCAGTTCTGCTGCCCAACAAGTACTACAAATAATTAAAGAAAATGGTTTCCAAAAGGGATCATCCGGAGGAGTAGAGTCTGTAGGGCTGATGGCTGGCTTATCTGGCTATGGGTTTGGCCTATTAAAACTACATGCCCCTTCTAAAGTTCCCTCAGTGCTAAAATTAGATTAGATAAAAAGATAAAGATTAAGAAGGGGTGCACTATCTTATAGATTCATAAACGAGTAGCACCCCTTCGCTTCTATATTCCAAACCCTTCTAACAGAATTGCGAACTGCAATTCTTAGGTTACAATACTTTAACGACTTTCAGCCATCAGTTTATATGAAGAAATAATCTCTTCTTCCTCTTTACTATAGTCATACCAACCCAAATAAGAAACAATGATTCCGATGGAGACCCGCGAAGTAACATTCCACTTCTTTTTAATTGATTGTACATGTTTACAAGCAAACCTCTTACTAATAAAAAGTCTTTTTGCAATTTCTTTATCTTCCAATCCTTTCGCAATCATAATAGCAACTTCTTTTTCTTCAGGAGTAAGCTTGGACATTCAAAACCTCTCCTTTAATTAATTAAAACATTTTTCCTATTTAATAAGTTACGATATCAAATGCTTAAAACCCTTTAATTATTAAGTTTTTTACCTTACCTACAAAAATATACAGACATCATGATGGAGGTAAATAAATGCTATTAACACCTAGAGAGAAAGAGACAGCTATACTCGTTGCTCAAGGGTATAAAGATCATGAGATCGCAGCTAAATTAGGGATAAGCCGGCGACGGGTTTGTGAAATTGTTTCATCAATCAAGAAAAAGTGGAAAATACATTCACGAGTCAAAATCGGAATCATTGTGTATAGGTTAGGATGGATTAAAATCCCAGAATCAACCAAGAAGCTCTTGTCACAAAATGTATAAGAATTAAACAGGGGAGTGAAAGGCAAATTTCCTAATTCGATATATAGGAATGTTGTCTAACACTCCCTTTATTTTCATAAAAAAAGAGAGAGCGATGCGCTCTCTCCCTAAATCGTGATTTTTTTTGTCTTCCTGCCACTCTCCTCATCCCACCTCCTGCTTTTTCTTCCCGAAAAAGTGCTTTAAGGCATCATATACCTGACCTTTTCCCCGGATAATATAATGCATAAAATTTTCATCCTGAATATTTTTAAAAGCTGTCATTAGGGTGGAATAACGGTGGTATTGATTAACTTCACAATAGCCAAATAAGTTGCATCGTTTTAAAAGCTCCTCGACCAAGCGAAGACATTGTTCATTATCGGAACTCAGGTTATCCCCATCGGAGAAGTGAAAGGGATAAATATTGTAGCGATGGGGTGAATAGCGATCATCGATGAGTTTTAATGCATACTTGTAGGCGGAAGAACAAATGGTACCGCCACTCTCTCCTTTACTAAAAAAGGCTTTTTCTGTTACTTCCTTTGCCTCGGTATGATGGGCGATAAAGGCAATCTCCACATTGTTATATTTGGAGCGGAGAAAACGCACCATCCAAAAGAAAAAGCTTCGAGCAATATATTTTTCAAACATGCCCATAGATCCTGAGGTGTCCATCATCGCGATAACCACTGCATTGGAATGAGGGACAACAACCTCTTCCCATGTCTTAAATCGCAAATCATCAATGGAAATTTTTTTATTGTGTGCTTGCCCGCGTAAGGCATTTCGTTTGATTGCTTCCAAGATCGTCCGTTTTTTATCGATATTGCCCATTAATCCTTTTTTGCGAACATCATTGAAGCGGATCTCGGGGACAGTCATGGAATCCTGTTCCTTTCGCTTCAACCGAGGCAGTTCCATTTCAGAAAACAAAATCTCCTCTAACTCCTCCACAGAGATTTCCACTTCATAATAGTCCACACCCGGCTGGTCTCCAGCCCCTTCACCTTTCCCTTGTCCTTGAGGGGATTCCCGGGCAATCACATCCCCTACCTTACTATCTCCCTTTCCCTGACCTACATGCTTGCTTTTATTATAATTGAAGCGAAACCGATACTCCTCCATCGAACGGATTGGGATCTTCACCATATCTTTCCCATCTGACATAATAATGCTTTCTTCACTAATCAGATCCGCCATGTTTTTCTGAATTGCTTCTTTCACTTTTTCATGGTGGCGCATTTGGTCCTGGTAACCTTTGCGGTGAAGGGACCAGTCTTCTTCAGATAAAATGAAGGAGGGATATTCCATAGGGTTCACCTCCAAGTATTTACCGATTTAACAAACTGCCCACATACCGCAAAAGTTCATTGGCACAAACAGAGCAATACCCATATTCATCAATCAGTCTCGCCGTGACTTCATTCACTTTTTTCAGTTGATTTTCATCAGGGGTTTTTGTTGAGGTCGTTATTTTTACAACATCCTTCAAGTCCGCAAACAGCTTTTTCTGAATCGCTTCCCGAAGCCGTTCGTGGCTGTTGTAATCAAACTTTTTTCCCTTTCGCGCATAAGCAGAAATCCGAATCAAGATCTCTTCCCGGAATGCCTTTTTCGCATTTTCAGATATTCCGATCTGTTCTTCGATGGAACGCATTAGCTTTTCATCTGGATCCAGCTCTTCTCCTGTAATCGGATCCCGAATCTTGGTCCAATTACAGTAAGATTCTACATTATCCAAATAGTTATCTAACAACGTTTTCGCCGATTCTTCGTAGGAATAAACAAATGCTTTTTGTACCTCTTTCTTTGCTAGCTCATCATACTCCTTACGAGCATAGGAGATAAAATTGAGATACCGTTCCCGTTGCTGATGCGTAATTGAAGGATGCTGATCCAAACCATCCTTTAATGCGCGTAAAATATCCAATGCATTGATACATTTGGCATCGCTACGAATGAGAGCACTGGAGATTCGGTTGATAACATACCGGGGATCAATGCCATCCATTCCTTCATTAAGGTGCTCTTGGCGCAACTCCTCCACATCTGCTAGCTTAAAATCATCGATCAATTCCCCATCGTATAGTCGCATTTTCTTAATCAAATCGACACCTTGCTTTTTGGATTCTTTTAGACGTGTAAGAATGGTAAATATCGCTGCTGCGCGCAAAGCATGAGGTGCCAGATGAACATGGGATAGGTCACTTTCACTAATCAGCTTTTTGTATATTTTTTCCTCATCAGATACCGACAGATTATAAGGGATTGGCATCACAATAATCCGTGATTGAAGCGCTTCATTCTTTTTATTGCTAATGAAGGCTTGATATTCTGCTTCGTTGGTATGGGCAATAATCAATTCATCTGCGGAGATTAAAGCGAAGCGACCTGCCTTGAAATTGCCTTCCTGTGTTAAGGAGAGTAGATTCCACAGGAATTTCTCATCACACTTCAACATCTCCTGAAATTCCATAATGCCACGATTGGCTTTGTTTAACTCTCCATCGAAACGGTAAGCGCGGGGATCGGATTCGGAGCCATATTCCGTAACAGTGGAAAAGTCGATGCTTCCCGTTAAATCAGCAATGTCTTGGGATTTGGGATCTGAAGGACTAAAAGTCCCAATCCCTATCCGATCATCCTCAGACAATAAAACTCGTTCCACAGGGACATCTTCTACCCGTCCCCCAAATTCCTCTCGCAAACGCAACCGACAGGAGGGACACAGATGACCTTCAATTCTTACACCTAACTCTTTTTCCACTTCAGGACGTAATGAAGGAGGGATCAGATGAAGGGGCTCCTCATGCATCGGACATCCCTTAATCGCATATACTGCCCCGGCATCAGTACGAGAATATTCTTCTAAACCCTGCTTCAGCATTGTAACAATGGTTGACTTTCCACCGCTTACAGGACCCATTAATAGCAAAATTCGCTTACGTACATCAAGGCGACGGGCAGCTGAATGAAAGTACTCTTCTACTAAACGTTCAATGGGTCGCTCTAGCCCGAACATTTCCCGGGTAAAAAAAAGATATTTCTTGTTCCCCTCTTCATCTTCCTCAATCCCATAGTCTTTGATCATGTTATAAACTCGGGAGTGAGCAGTCTGTGTCACTTCGGGACGTTGACGTACAATTTCCAGGTACTCTTTAAACGTCCCTTGCCAGGTTAACTTTTTTTCCCGTTCACGTTCTTCGGCGATGCGCTTCAGGATATCCATGGAAGCCACCTCTCCTTCAGCTCATCTTTTTGGCCTAGTTTTAAGCTTACTGACCATATTATTCATAGCCAACATTTTGCATACCCATCAATATCACAAAAGAAAACTTGAGAAATCCTCGGGGCATTATTATATTTATGCAAACTTGTGGACAATTGTTTCAATTTTTCTTAAACAACAAAAGTCCTGCCAAATAGACAGGACTTTCTATTTATCATCCTCGTTATGATTTATAAAAAATACCTGTACCCTGACGAATGGCTAGTAGAAGCTCACTCAACGTTCCCTGTTCATCTGGTTTATAAGAAGGTTTTCCCCGATCAATAAGGCAATCCGTCACCAAATAGGTTCTCATTCCAATCTCTTGGGCCACCAGATCCTCCTGGATATCATTCCCAATCATAACACAAGATTTAGGGTCAACTTCTAGGTAATCAACAATCTCCTGGTAATAGTTAGGATTTGGTTTACAAAAGTGGCTCTCTTCATTTACCGTAATATGCGTAAACGAAAGATCATCTATGCCCGCCCAACGCAGTCTTTCCGTAACCGCTATCCGCGGTAAAACCGGATTGGTAGCAATCACTACCTGGTAACCACGTTCCAGTGCCGCTTTTACCACTTGTCGTGCGACAGGAGTTGGCCGCACCTTCGTCTCCAACTTTGGAAATTCCTCCTGATAGAAGCGATCCAGCATCGAGGCGACAATCTTTTCTTCTAATTGGGTCCGATTTAAAAAGTGCTCCATAAATACTTCCATATTGGTTCGGGTAGGATCATTGTTTTGGATCATGACCATGCTGGCCTCCCAGAAGGAGGGCAACAACTTTTCGGCGGGAATAATCTCACGAAAAAAATCACTTAATCTTTCCTCATATCCTTTAACAAATTTATCTATGTCCATGGGCAATAAGGTACCATCCAAATCAAAGCAGCAGACATTGATCAATTGTGACGGCGCATAGCAATCTTGGCGCCTTCCCCTCCCTTCTTGCAGCATAAAAATTTTTTCCTTTCCTTTTCATACTACTTACTATACCATATTGGAAAAGTCCAGTTGCCAAATGCTTTATTGATAACGATTTCCACGCTTTAATAAGGATGTCTCAATCATTACAAAACCGACGAATTTCAATCACATCCAATAACTATTTTTTTAAAATAATAGGTACAAACTTAAATAGATCCTATACGTTGTATACATAAAAACGATTAGAGGAGGATTAAATGTGAATATTTTATTGATCGGTGGCACGGGCTTTGTTGGTCGGCACCTTATCAAGGCATTAGCCGCGAAAAAGTACCGTATTTACAATGTCACACGTTCCCCTGCAACGGATCAAAATAACGAAACCACAACCTATATAAGCTATGACCATCCAGTTCATAAGTTGCCCAAGATCGATGCGGTGATTAATCTTGCTGGTGAGTCGCTCTTTGGATACTGGACACAGAAGAAAAAAGAACGAATTTTGCACAGCCGAATAAAAACGACGGAAAAAGTCGTTAATATGATGGCTGAAATGGAAACAAGGCCTCCTGTTTTTATCAACGCTTCAGCGATTGGCTTTTATGGAATATCGGAGAAAAGCATTTTTACCGAAGAAGTGACAACATCAGGGGATGACTTTCTCGCTAAGGTTGTCGTACAGTGGGAAAAAGCTGCGAAAAAAGCAGAGGAGCTTGGGATCCGTACGATTTATGCTCGCTTTGGAGTAATTTTAGGAAATGATGGTGCACTGCCATTAATGAGCTTACCTGTAAAGCTATTTGTCGGTGGAAGAATAGGTAGTGGTGAACAGTGGATTTCCTGGATTCATATCGAAGATGCTGTTCAACTATTAATCTACTGCATCGAAAATGAGAAAATGAAGGGGCCAGTAAACTTTACCGCACCAACCCCCCATCGTAATAAAGATTTCATAAAGATATTAGCAAGTGTCTTAAAACGCCCTATTTATTTACCGACACCTGCGATTTTCCTGCGACTTGTTCTGGGGGAAATGAGTCAGTTGATCACGAAAGGACAGCATGTGCTCCCCAAAAAAGCAGAGGAAAATCACTACACTTTTTCCTATCCAACGCTGGATCAAGCATTGCAAAACATTTTTCAGAGAAATCGCTAATCTGACTATTTTTGTTATTTCGAATAAAAAGCTGAAGGAGTACCCCCTTAGCCTGTGATACAACACATTGCAAAAATCTTACAGGAAGCTAATATCATTCATCCACAATCCTCATTAGGGGCACCGGGTCCCTGGCTTAACACTACATCCTAGGATCCGGCTTCTACTTTGATACGCTATATCATATTGGGAAAGTCCAGTTGACGCAGTGCTTCATAAATAATGATTCCCACCGATTGGGATAGGTTAAGGGAGCGTTTATCAGGAAGCAAAGGAACACGTATACATGTCTCCTGGAATTGCTGTAAAATCTCAGGGGGAAGCCCTTTGGTCTCTTTACCAAAAACAAAAAAATCCTCATCTTTATATTGAAAGTCAGTGTAAAATTTCTTTGCCTTCGTTGTAGCACAAAAAAAGCGGTGACTGGGATAATGCGCTACCAGCTCAGAAAAAGAGTCATAATAACGAATATCAACATATTTCCAATAGTCCAATCCTGCTCTCTTTAAATAGCGATCATCGGTCGAAAAACCCAGCGGTCGAATCAGATGCAAAACGGCACCTGTAACTGCACATGTTCGAGCGATCGATCCTGTATTATGGGGAATTTCCGGTTCCACCAAGACAATATGTAGTGCCATCTTCTCCACCTTCTTTACCTTGCTGTGTTCAATGCCAGTTATATCTTTTCAATTAAACCTGGGACATCTTATTAAACAACCTCTTTTATAATAAAGACAGTATTATTTACAGGATAACCCCGCGGAAAGAGTAAATTCCTCCAATCCAAACCACAATCAGCCCCTTTTATTCTCTACGCTAACCATCTAAAATATGAAAAAATGCATATCTGGTTTGTTCCCTCCAAGCATGGGAATCACGATAGTCCCAGTATCGTCTGCGGCTATTCACCGTGTGTGCATTGACAAGAGGCATTCCTCTTGGGTCAATCGCAGTCACAATTGTATTGTGATCCCACCTTCCATCGCCTTCCCAATCATAACAAATAATATCTCCCAACTGTAACTGGTCAGCCCGATTCACCGCAGTCGCTTTTAAGTGTGGACCTCCACGGGCCAGATAGTTTCGTAGGCTGTGGGCAACTGCCCAACTATAGCTCCAATTTTCTCGTCCATCACGGTACCACCAGCCTTGATTCCGCTGTCTCGCAAAGTGCATCGGTATACCGCCTGCGTGAATCGCTTGAGAGACAAAGTTGGTACAATCTACATCAAAGTGACGATAACGAGGATTATAACTATTCCACCACAATTCAGCATACTGAACGGCACGTTGTCGGTCGTACTTGGTTTGATGAATTTCATACGGTAAAAAATTGGCTTCCTCTGTCCTTTCTTCACTTTCCCTTTTCCGCTGTTCCAGCTTTTCTCTCTTTAGATTGGCGATCTTCCAAAGATCTCCTTTATACACCAGGTCAAAGCGATAATCATCCGCTTCTTCCTGTTCCCATAGCTCATTGTGTAGTCGATACCAATTTCGTTCCTCACTGCGCACCCATACTTGCAACTGATGTGAGTTCTGTTGCAATGTTTTTAGCACGCGTAATCTCGACTCTCCTTTTAAGGGATCAACTTTCCGTTCTTGCTGTTGCTTTCGCACTCTTCGCCAGCGGCCCTCTTCTTCCCGAATCCAGACTGCCTCTTCATCGGCTACCCAATCGAGTAGTGCCTCCGCCTCCCCCTTCACCCATAATTGATTTTGCATCTGAAACCACTTACGAAGAAGTTCTCGCCAATCCCTTTCGCCCATTTGCTCTCCTCCTTAAATACATACACCTCACCTTACTTCTAGCCTATTCAGAGATTCTTATCCCATTGCGATAAACGAGATTAACCAGCCAACTTTTTGCAAGGTCTTCTTAGATCTTTATGAAGATTTGGATGGATCTTTAACATAAAAAAGGCGGAAACTTGCGCCGCCTTCTAAGATAATTTCAATATATTCCACCTTTCAAATGAATAAGGATATAAATAAAAAGTCCCTATTTTCTATCAATTAAACTTAACAACTAAACATATGATATATACAGAGGGATAATTCTCTCTAACCTTCCTTTGCCTGGGGTTCAATTGCTCCTTCTAACATCAGAAGATATCTTTTAATCTCTATTCCTCCACCATAACCTACTAAAGATCCGTTTGACCCAATCACACGATGACAAGGAATGATGATTGAGACTGGGTTTCGGTTATTAGCCCCTCCTATCGCCCGTACTGCCCTTGGTGCTCCAATTAACTGTGCAACTTCTTTGTAGGAGCGCAATTCTCCGTAGGGTATGGTTTGAAGTTTTTCCCACACCAATTTTTGAAAAGGTGTTCCATGGAGATCCAGTGGGAGATCAAAGTTTTGACGCTTACGGTCAAAGTATTCTTGTAACTGGACTTTAACAGGCTCCAATTCCACATCGTTTTGTTCCAAAATTGCCGTTCGAAATGCTCGATTTGCTTTTATTTTTAATCCCAGTAATACCTTCTCCCCTTCACCATAATGTACGGCAAATAATCCTTTAGCAGTCATCGCAAGTGTTAGTGAGCCGACTGGACTCTGCATTCGACTCCAAGCGATAACCTGCTTTCTCGGGTTCATCTTGCCAACCCTCCCATTTATC
>CALJVA010000047.1 GCA_937975135.1 uncultured Thermoactinomycetaceae bacterium
ATCTACTATGTCAACGAGCACACCCTGTGCCAAAGTTGAATTTCCATTGCCCGTCTCAAACAACGCATGAGAAATTAAGTATATTTCATTGATCCCATGCTTCCTCCCTGCTTCTATAAACGCACTTCCTCTACCTTCTAAAATTCCTTTACCTTTTAAAACCTTATTTAATTGAACAGCTGATACTCCCACGCTTTTAGATAATACTAAATGTTGAAAACGGTCGTGATTGTTTGGATTTGCATACTTTTCAACATCAGCCCTTTTGGCACTCTTCCAGGTACTGCCGTATCGAATTTGATACCAATTCCCACTTGATCCAGTGATTGTTACTGATTGGCCGTGTCTTAAACTACCAATTATATTGTTCCCAATTCTCGGCTCGCTCCTGACATTAAGCGAACTATTAGCATCCTTTAAGGAAACTTTACCATTCTTAATATAATCTTTAGATACGTAACCGACGCTGGGATATAGATCAGTTTGAGGATTAGCCCTCATTTGTTGATCCACAAATTGCTTAAATGTTATATCGTAAGTAGTATATTTGATCGAACTAGTGGCAACAAACTCTCCTTTCACATAGGTAGGGCTTTTCACACCTTTCAATTTTACCAAATACCACCCGTCGACTTCGCCTATCAATTCAATTAGTTCACCCATTTTTAATGTCCCTACGATGTTATACGAATAACCAGGCCCTTTCCTCACGTTTAATACCGAGGTATCCACATACCCGTAATCCTGTTTCGGCTTCTCTACAGGTACTATATACTTTGCCATTACATAAGCGTCTCCACTCACTTGACTACTCTTTATCTTATACCACCCGTTGTTCGTTTTCCCCTCTAATTCCACTCTTGTGTAATTCTTTAAAGTCCCTTTAACGCTGTACTGCTTACCCGGCCCACTGCGAACGTTCAACACTGAACCTACTTGTACAACCCCATAGCTCCGCTCAGCTTCCCCCAATTTAACCGGGTCGGTATAAGAAATAAATGAGCTATTTACATACGTTGGACCAGAAAATCGTTCTGTCTTAATCATGTACCAATTATCGATCTCACCTATAAGATTAATCCGCTCTCCTAATTGTAATGTCCCTACGATGTTATACGAATAACCAGGCCCTTTCCTCACGTTTAATACCGAGGTATCCACATACCCGTAATCCTGTTTCGGCTTCTCTACAGGTACTATATACTTTGCCATTACATAAGCGTCTCCACTCACTTGACTACTCTTTATCTTATACCACCCGTTGTTCGTTTTCCCCTCTAATTCCACTCTTGTGTAATTCTTTAAAGTCCCTTTAACGCTGTACTGCTTACCCGGCCCACTACGAACGTTCAACACTGAACCTACTTGTACAACTCCATAACTCCGCTCAGGACTTCGTATTTCGTTAACTTCTGTTGAAGCTTGAGCAGCCCAGTCAAAAAAAACACAAATAAAGAGAAGGAATAAAAATACGGTTTTAATTAATCTAAATTGCACCAAATATCCCTCCGAACTACTAATGTCGGCCGTCAGTTTACATAGAATGTTTGAATCGAATACATTTCTTTTAATAATTATCTTCTCAACCTAACCATTCGCATTTTTCTTTCTAAGTAACTTTATCGTCATTCTCTAAGAGTTCATTTAGAGAGAGCTCTCATCTATTATTTTGATATGTATATTCTTTTGAAAAGATCAATGACATTACGCATCGGAGAGGTGTAACGCCATGTTCGACTGTTTTTTATTCTTAGATACCTCTTTTTAAAAGCTTCTTTTCCTTTTTTTAAATCCTCTTTTTCATTCTTCTCAACCTGCAATTCTTCTTTAAGTTTTCTTATAGTAGTATTTTCCTTAATCTCAAACCCAACTTTTAGTGGTTTGTCCCAACTATACTCTGTTACTTTTCTCACTTCTGCTTTTGTCGGACCCTGAGAACAAATATTCTTAAACCGATCAACGTCCTCTTTGTTTGGACTTGAAACAACAACAACGACTTTTCCGTTTTTTAGGTTTTTAGTATATCCATGTAAATTCTGGCTTAATGCTTTTCTTTTAATCCAATTTCTATATC
The DNA here is from genome assembly GCA_937975135.1 of uncultured Thermoactinomycetaceae bacterium. Taxonomy (GTDB): domain Bacteria; phylum Bacillota; class Bacilli; order Thermoactinomycetales; family CALJVA01; genus CALJVA01. The sequence continues at coordinate 2,075 of CALJVA010000047.1, forward strand.
CAACACCCTGAACTTTTCCAGTAATAATATATTTCTTAGCATAAATCTTTCCTATTGGAGTTGGCGAAACCGTTACACTTTTTGCTATATTATCCTTAAGAATTTTAATTATCCGATCAAAATCAAAATAAAGATTTGATTTTTCTATATTTATAGTTTCTGGGAAATAATAATCAATTATAGCTTTGGAAACATCTCGCGCCCTGCCTTCAACTGGAAAAAGGTGCAAGCCTAGCATTGGTTTAGAATTTAGTTCAATTACAACACCTGAATTATTTTTTTTGTCCACAATCATGTCTAAGCCACATTGCGCTAATCCAGGCACAGCTTTAACAGCCTTTAATGCAATATTTGTTATTTCTGGTGATAATTCATCAGTCACATCTATTGGATCTCCACCCATAGATACGTTACTGTTATTCCTTAGGAATATACGTTCGCCTTCTTCTGGAATACTTTCAAGAGTAAAACCAGACGAATGAATTGTATTAAGAAGCTCCTGATCAATTTTTATAGGGTTTAGATAAAGATTTGGGTTTTTCCTTCTTTCCCTATTTTTCATATCTATCAGATTTTTTATAGAATTAATACCGTCTCCCACCACATTAGCGGGTACTCTATTTACAGCTCCTATAACTTTGTTTCCTACGACATAAATACGAAACTCATCTCCTGGAATAAATTGCTCGACTAAAACCTCCGGGAACTTGAGTTCTTGACGCACATAGAATAAAGCTTTCTTCAATGATTCTATATCTTGAATATTAGATATCACTCCTTTGCCACCATATTGATCGATTGGCTTCACAACCAGGGGGAATCCCATTGATTCCGAATATTTTATTATCTCTTCATCGGTTGCTTCCACTTCAAATTTCTTTCCCTTTGGTACTGGAACACCCGCTTTGGACAAATATTCCTTTGTTTTACTTTTATTAATGCAAATCTTAACAGCTTCTTTTGTTACTTTATCACCTGCTGATTTATAAAATTTATGTTTTTTTTCCCCATAACTTAATGAATACTTAATTTTTTCCTTTTTTCCTGAATAAGTTTTATAAAATTTCAAAGTTAGCCCACGTCTCCAACCCTCTAACGCAATAGAGTACATTCCAAGTCTATTTCGACGAGCTTCTAAAGGAACAGCACCTTCAAGGTGAGGTAACCAATTTGTTATATTGTTTTGCATCATATATTCACCGCCAACATTTATTTAAAAACGAAATACACTAAGTTTGCTTTTAAAAAACGAACCTAGTTTTCGAACTGGAACTGTATATCTCCACGAACGGCTTTGTGCTATTTTGGTAGTTTCACGCTCAAACCAAATTCGCTGCTTTTCTATTTCTTTCAATTGCTTCCTCATTTTTTTCAATTCGTTCTCAACATTCTTTAATTTGCCTTCTATTATTTCAAACCCTACTTTAACCGGACCATTCCAGATCTCTTCAGTAACCTGTTCAACTTCAGCTTTATCAGGATTTTGAGTTAATAGATTTTTAAAGTTGTCAATATCATGTGGATTTGTTCCTGCTACTAATACCTCAATTGCATCACTATTAGATTTCTTTATACACCCGTTTAGATTTCGTTCAAACGCCTTTTTTCTTAACCAGCGGTGATAACTGATACTATGAACTTTCCCGGTAACTGTGTACTTCTTAGCATAAATTTTTCCAACTGGAGCTTGAGCTACCTCAACCTCAATAGCTGACCTATTTTGAAGAGGTTCCAATACACTGTTGAAATCAAAATAGATTCTGTTTCTTTCGGTATTAATCCCTTTTGTCTCTGGGAAATAAAAATCAATAATAGCAGCAGGAATATCACGGGCTCTTCCCTCTAATGGAAATAAAATGCCACCGATTTGAGCCGTTGGATTGAGCTCGATGACGACTGCACTCTTTTTGTCTCTAATATCACTAACTATAATATCCACTCCGCCATGAAACAAACCGGGAATAGCATTTATTGCTTTAACGGCTATTTGTTTGATTTCTGTTGGCAGTTCATCGGTTACATCAATTGGATCACCTCCTGCAGAAATATTGCTTTTTTCCCTAAGGAAAATGCGTTCGCCTTTCTTTGGAATGCTCTCAAACGTATAGCCAGCAGATTGAATAAACTCAGTGATCTCCTCATCAATTTCTATCAAGCAATTAAACAGTCGGGGGTTTCTTCTTCGTTCTTGATTTTTTAATTCAATCAACTCTTCGATTGTATGTATACCATCCCCAATAATGTTTGCAGGTATTCTATTATAAGCACCAATTACCTTATCTCCTACCACATAGACACGATATTCTTCACCCGGTACATACCGTTCTACTAACACATTTTTATATCCCAATTTTTCGCGGACATACTTGAGTGACTTTTTTAGGGCATTTGCATTGCGAATATTGGTAATTACACCCTTGCCCAAACTAGCATTTGTCGGTTTTAGAACAAGTGGGTAACCTAACGTTTTGGCGGATTCAATGATCTCTTCGTCCGTCTTGTACTCATCAAATTCTATGCCTTCCGGCACAGGGACACCTTTTCTGGAAAGCCAGATCTTCGTCTCATCTTTATTTGACCCAATTTCCACTGCTTCGTTGGTGACAAGGTCCCCCCTTGTTCGAAAAAAATAGTGTGTTCTTATTTCTGAGCTAAGCGAAAACAAACGTCCAGGAGGATTAACACCAAACGTAATCATGTCATTAAACTTTTCCGAATCTCTGGTGTACCATTTGAGTTTGAGACCCCTTCTCCAGCCTTCAAGTGCTACTGAATACGCACAAAGCTTTGTCTTACGTGCACCTTTTAACATCTCGTTTGTTAGGTGAGGAAGCCAAATCGGGTTATCTTTCATTGTACATCTTCCCTTAAACAGTAGTTATAAAGTAATATGTAAAATACGTTAAGCAATTTTACGAAAAATATATTTAAGTAAATCTGCTACTTTACGTATTGGATAAGTTAATATCCATGAACTACTGCGCCGATATAAATTATAATGGGATTCGGCCCTCTTTCGTTCTTTTTCTAACACTTTAATCTCTTGTTTTATTTTTTTCATTTCATCAGCTAGGTTTTTCATTTTTACTGCATAAGAAACTTTTCCAACTTCAAATCCTATTTTAATTGGTTGGTTCCAACATTCTTCTTC
>CALJVA010000048.1 GCA_937975135.1 uncultured Thermoactinomycetaceae bacterium
ATTGGCGGTCTCTTTTCTGAACGCTCAGGTGTAGTTAATATTGGTCTTGAGGGTATGATGACAATTGGTGCCTTTGTGGCAGCAGTGGTGAGTTATTTTACTGGGAATCCATGGATTGGTTTTGGTTTAGCGATTATCGCCGGGATTTTACTTGCATTGCCTCATGCGATCGCTGCAGTTACTTTTCGGGCTGATCAAATTGTAAGTGGCGTGGCTATCAATTTTCTTGCATTAGGCTTATCTGTCTATTTGGTAAAGCATATTTTTGATGGGGCAGGGCAGACACCCGTGGTTGCATCTTTTAATCAGGTTTCAATACCGTTTTTAGAGAAAATCCCGGTTTTAGGACCTTCTCTGTTTAGTGCTTTTCCAACAACCTATATTGCCATTGGAATTGTGATTATCGCCTATATAATTTTGTATCGGACGCCTTTTGGCATGCGACTGCGGGCAGTAGGAGAACATCCTCATGCAGCAGAGACTTCAGGAATTAATGTGGTGAAGATGCGTTATATTGCAGTTCTAATTAGTGGTGCAATGGCAGCAATGGGAGGAGCAGGGCTTTCAATCGCAATTGGGAACGAATTTAGTGGAACCACAGTCGCTGGGCAAGGTTTTATCGCTCTTGCTGCACTGATTTTCGGTAAATGGCATCCCTTTGGTGTGTTAGGAGCTGCAACATTTTTTGGTTTTGCCGTAGCCTTGTCATTGATTGGTCAAATTTTTGGTCTTGCAGCTTATGTCCCAAGTGAAGTGCTCAGTATGCTTCCCTATATTTTAACCATTCTCGCTTTAGCCGGTTTTGTGGGGCGTGCTGTATCGCCTGCAGCTCTTGGAGAGCCATATCAAAAGGATTTGCGTTAATTGATAAAACGACCTCCAGAATTTACTGGAGGCGTTTTATTTTTTTGCTTTTTCACATAGCTTATATAGGTATTGCGAATAATGAAGAAAGGGTGTTTTTCTTTGGTTCGATTTCAACCTTCTTGGTCTATAATGGAAGGTAGGTTGTTATGTTGTTTAAGGAGGGAATGTATCAGTGAAAGATACATCATTTGAAATGGTCCAAATGGGGAATGTGCGCCTACATGTTTATTCAACGGATAAATTTAAAACGCATACCCTTATGGCGATGATTCCCCAAGAACTTTCATCCCATAACGTAACGCGGACTGCACTTTTGCCAAGTCTATTATTGCGTGGTAATTCCGCTTATCCTGATACACTTAGCTTTCGGAGAAAGTTGGAGGACTTGTATGGTGCAACCCTCACAGGCAGTGTATTTAAACGCGGTGAAAAGCATATTTTGCGGTTTCGGATGGAGCTTGCAGATAGCAAGTATCTTCATGGAGCAGACTCATTACTTGAAGATGGAATTCGCTTTTTAGGAGAAGTATTGATGAATCCCTTGGTTGAGGATGAGGGATTTCGTCCATCCTATATCGAAGCCGAGAAGAAAAACTTGCGGCAAAAAATTGTGGGTCTAGTCGATGATAAGATTCGCTATGCTTATCAGCGAATGATTGCTTGCATGTGTGAAGGGGAGCCCTATAGTTTATATAATCATGGCCGTCTAGAGGATCTAGAGGAGTTAAATAGTCACAATATGTACGATTATTATCAGGAATTACTTGCCACCCGTCCGTTGGATTTATTTTTTGTGGGAAATATTGATGTGGATGAATTGGTGGGATTAATCGAAAAGCATTTTCCCCATGATGAGAATCCTCGGAATTCTGTCGAACTAGGAAGTGTGATTCATCCCGTAACCCAAATTAAAACTGTTGTAGAAGAACAAAAGGTGAATCAAGGAAAGCTTAACATCGGTTGCCGGACGCAAACGTCCGTTCGTGATAAAGAGTATGTCCCTCTTCTTATGTACAATGGAATTTTAGGTAGTTTCCCTCACTCCAAGTTATTTGTAAATGTACGGGAGAAAGCGAGCCTTGCTTATTATGCTTCTTCACGTTTGGATAATCACAAAGGAATATTAGGTATTCAAACGGGGATTGAGATTTCTAATTATCAACAAGCAGTTGATATTATTAAGCAACAATTACAGGCGATGACTGAGGGGAATATTTCTGATGAAGAAATCCATAAGACCAAAGCTTCACTAGCCAACTATTTCCGTGAACAACTGGATAGCCCAAGTGGTTTGATTGAGTTCCATTATAACGGGATTTTAGGTGGTGTGCAGCGTAAAATCCCAGATATTATCGATGAGATTTATGAAGTGACTCGGGAAGACATACAAAATGTTGCGGAAAAGGTACAGCTGGACACCATCTATTTTTTACGGGATGAAAAGGAGGAAGTTAGCAATGGAACAAATCGCACTTGATCACTTACAGGAGACACTCTATTTTGAGAAGCTTCCCAACGGTTTATCTGTCTATCTGTTACCAAAGCCCGAGTTTAGCAAAACTTATGCGATGTTTTCCACCCGATATGGTTCGATTGACAATCACTTTCAAACCCCTGGTAAAGAAGCGAGCCGTGTTCCTGACGGGATTGCCCATTTTTTAGAGCACAAAATGTTTGAAAAAGAGGAAGGGGATGTTTTCCAAATATTCGGTAGGCAGGGAGCTTCCGCCAATGCCTTTACTAGCTTCGATCGTACCTCTTACCTTGTCTCTTGTACGGAACATGTGGAAGAAAATTTAATGACTTTGATCGATTTTGTACAGGAACCTTATTTTACAGATCAAACCGTAGAGAAGGAGAAAGGGATTATCGCTCAAGAGATTCGTATGTATGATGATAATCCTGATTGGCGATCCTACTTTGGTCTTATCGAAGCAATGTACCATAAACATCCTGTGAAAATTGATATCGCAGGTACGGTGGAGTCGATTCAAAAGATTAATAAAGACTTGTTATACCACTGCTATTACACATTTTATCATCCCAGTAATATGATACTCTTTGTAATTGGTTCTTTCGATCCACAGAAAATTATGGAACGGATTCGAGAAAACCAAGCGAAAACTTCCTTTCAAGAGCAGAGGGAAATCAAGCGTTTTTTTCCGGAAGAACCAGAGGAGGTCGCCGAAGAATTACGGGAGACTCGTCTAAGTGTGGGTACACCCAAAATCATGTTTGGTTTTAAAGAAAATCACTTGGGAAAGAACGGAGAAGAACTGTGTCGCCAGATCTTAACTACTCAGCTGGTGTTGGAAGCCCTTTTTGGAACAGGGAGTGATTTTTATCAATCGCTTTATGATGAAGGGTTGATCGACAACAGCTTTATTACGGAATATACATTGGATAAAACCTACGGATTTTCCTTGATGGGTGGAGATACACCGGATCCAGATCGACTGCTTCAGCGTGTGAAGGAAGAGGTTCCTGCAATGATTCAGCAAGGGATATCCTCGGAGGTGTTTCAACGAGTTCACCGTAAAAAAATTGGGCAGACAGTTCGACAGTTTAATTCCTTGGAATGGATCGCCAATCAATTTACTCGGTATCGCTTTCATGATTTTGATTTGTTTCAGATCCTTCCACTCTTAGAGCAAATTACTGTGGACGAATTAAATCAGCGATTGCAAGAACATCTTGGCTGGGATCGATTTGCCGCAAGCATTGTTCGCCCGTTATAATCTGAAACTACACTTAACTGGTGCGCTATAAGGGAAAGCCTCTCGGGTCTATTAAATGTAGGAATAAAGACCCGGGAGGTGCTAGTTATACCAAATTCTAAGTTCATCCAAGTGATTTATACAGCATTGTCCGGAGGTACATATGAAAAAAATTTTCTCTAGACAGGTGGCAATAATTTCTGGTGCTAGCCGGGGAATTGGGGCTCAGATAGCAGAAGAGCTGGCTCAGTTCGGTGCAGATATCGCAGTTGGTTATCATACTTCACAGCAAGCTGCAGCGAAGGTTGTAGATCGGTGTCATCGTTTTGGGGTAAGGGCGAAAGCATATGAAGTAGATTTGCGTTCAGGGAAGGAAGTTGCAAACTGGATACGTCAAGTAAGATTTGATTTGGGGGATCCTACTTATGTGATTCATAGTGCCGGAGTTGGGAGTGTTCAGCTTTTTCAGGATATTACTGAGTCTCAGTATTATCACGTAATGGATCTTCATGTTAAAGGTGCAATTGGTATGATCCAAGGGTGTTTATCTTCGATGTTACAAAAGAAATTTGGTCGAATTATTCTCCTCTCCTCAATTTGGGGCGAATCGGGCGGTGCCGGTGAAGTCCTTTATTCTACAGCCAAAGGAGCAATTAATGGATTGACTCGGTCTCTTGCCAAAGAGTTGGCACCATCGGGGATTACAGTAAATGCGATTGCTCCCGGTGCAATTGTTACAGATATGTTGTCTGCTCAGCTTACCAAAGAAGAGCAGAAAGAATTGGCGGAGCAAATTCCGATGGGCCGTTTGGGTCAACCTACGGATGTCGCTGCTATGGTTCGTTTTCTCTGTCAGCCTGAAGCTGGGTATATAACGGGACAGGTGTTTCATATTAATGGAGGATGGTACCCTTAAAACATTTTGGTGTATAATCTCGATCTTTCTGGCCATATTACGCTTGAAAGCAAATAAAAAGGCACCCATGATAAAGCTTCTAAGGAGGGGAACTCGATGTCAGTTTTGGATAACTTTCAAGACTGGAAACAGTTTCTACATGAACGTGTAAATCAAGGTGAAAGTCTAGGAATGACCCGGGAGACGATTTCCGACTTGGCTTACCACATCGGAGAATATCTCGCCCAAGAGGTTCCGCCGCAAAACGAACAGGAAAAATTACTCAAAGATTTATGGTCTGTAGCAGATGTAGACGAAAGGCATACAATCGCAAACCTAATGGTTAAAATGGTTGATGATGGAAAAAGGTAATACATTTTATTCTAGTGTATTAAAACGCCCATAAATAGGCGTTTTCTTTTATTCAATTAAAGGATTAATTTGTTTAAGAGTCTTCGCTTATAATTAAACATGTGATATACTATTAGTCAAATTTGTATGGTGTTTCAAGTATTAAGCAGTTCGGCGCATCTTGGAAAAAAGGGTGTGTCTGATGAGTGAAGCACAATGGTATTTGGAATACCTTGTACACAAACAACACCCCAGTCTGATCGGAGAGATTGCTTCACTTTTGGGAGTACTATCGATCAATATTTTATCAATTAATGGATTAGAAGACGATCGAAAAGGAATCCTCTTTGAGGTGGATCATAGGGAAAAAATCGACGTGTTAAAGCAAGTGCTTAAAAGTGTGGATCAGATTACCCTTACTGCTTTACGACCAATCACTTTAGTGGACCGGATGGCTGTGCGCCATGGCCGCTATCTGGATCCTGGTCTTGTAGATAAAAGGATATTCCAATTTACCCGAGATGAACTGGGTTTACTCGTCGATTTTATGGCTGAATTGCTAAAAAAGAAAGGAAATCAAGTTATCGGTTTACGAGGAATGCCGCGGGTGGGTAAGACAGAGGCTGTTGTAGCTGCCAGTGTGTGTGCAAATAAACGGTGGACTTTTATCTCTTCCACACTACTTAGGCAAACTGCTCGAGAACAATTGTTTCCAGATGAAATGTCAGGAGAAAATGTATTTATAATTGATGGAATTGTATCTACTCAACGAGCATCGGAAAATCACCGGATGTTAGTTCGAGAGATTTTGAACTTGGAAGCAACAAAAGTGATTGAACACCCAGATATTTTTGTTCATCAGACAGAATTTATGTGGGACCAATTGGATTATATTATTGAACTTCGTAATCACCCTGATGAAATGATTGACTATGAAATGTTGGATAAGAACTTAATCGAATTTGATATGTAATGATAATTTTTTTTAAACGGAATTTTTTTATAATGCAGGGAGGTGGGGTTCATGGCGAAGATCGGCCTACAATTGAAACGAGCAAGAGAAGGGCTGGGTCTTTCACTTAGTGATATGCAACGTTTGACTAAAATTCATTTAGAATATTTAAGGGCCTTGGAGGAAGATCAGTTTGATACACTGCCCAGTCCTTTTTATGTACGTACTTTTTTACGTACATATGCGATGAGTGTAGGTCTGGACCCAAAGCCCTTATTGGATCGTTATGAATGGCTGGTAGCAGGAGGGGTACCATCAACCCCACAACCACGTCATTTATCTAATAGTTCTTTGCGTCGCCCGATGCGTTCCGAACCGAGACGAGGTCATACTACTCCACCCGGACGCACCTATTCACAACAAATGCCATCCTCGCCTAATTTATCGGCAAAACAAGAAGGAGTACGGGCTCCGATGTTGAATCCATTGGAAGGGCAGGATCAGCATCAAGGGAGGAGTCCGAGAGTGGATGAACCACGATCACTCTTTCCCAGCAAATCCGAGTATGCCCATCCACTATCAAGGCAGCACTATATGCCTCAAACTTCTGCCAAGCCAATCTTACCGAGAGAAGAGGAGCAACCTTCGGTTCCCTCTTCGCCAGTGAGTCCTGAAAGAAAGACGAAATCACTTTCTACAACGATGCCGGAGACTAAGTCTTCGACAGGCCGATTACCTGCTACAAGGTTACCCGATACAAGTAGTCTCGATAAGCCCCTAGCACCACGACGGACACTGGAGGCTTCCCGGTCGAGCCGGAAAGCTGGATCCAAGTGGATGATTGGTACTGCTGCTGTAGGTGCACTATTGCTGGTTTCTGCTGCTTCCTTTTATTTCTTTAATAGCAGAGCTGAAGGGGACAAGCCTTCAGATTCACCAGCGGCATCTGTATCTGCAGATGAGACATCCAGTACCAGTGGCGTAGGTTCTTCCATAGCTGTGGCAGAAAAGAATGAAAAGCCTAAACTGGTTTTGTTAAAATCGGGCAGTGATCTTGAAGGAGATCTCTATGAGTTGGCAGGTAGTGATCAGATTGAAGTGCTGATCAAGGCGAAAAAGGGGAGTTGCTCTCTTCGCTACAGTGAGAAAACGGGTGGTGACGGAGAAAACTTTACATTGAAGGCCGGAGATCAAAAGAAAATCACAGCAAATGGAGATTTTATTTGGTTTCGTCTTGGTACACCTTCCAATGTAGAGATTTTAGTAAATGGTGAATCCATTGATACCCTTGCTCAAGATGTAGCGAAAAGCTATCGTATCCAATTAAAAAAATAAACAGAAAGATTCCAATCTACCATTATGGGTAGGAGGTGAGGCGTTTGCCTGTCGAGATCGGGCATTCGCTCAGACATGCCAGAGAGGCACAAGGCTTATCCCTAGAAGATGTTGCTAGATATACGGGTATCCCATTGGAACATTTGGTTGCAATTGAAGAGGGGCGACTTCATGATTTGCCAAGCCCTTTTTATGCTCGCTCCTTTCTACGTCGGTATGCCAACTGTGTTGGGGTTCGGTCGGACATCATTCTTCAGCGTTATCGAGCGATTGAACGGGGAGTATCACCAGGACATTCAACGATTCCTACAGTAGGAGTTCCTGCCCAGCCGACTGAGCGCAGGAGAACGCAGCGCGCACTCCGTAGGGATGAGCCGACAGAGATCGAGCCGTCAGAAGCAAAAAGAGTGTATCCTCCTACGCGAGTACAAGAGAGAAGGGTTGCAAGTCGCCTAGAAGCTGCAAGCCACTTAGAAGAAGACAGGGAAGAGCGGGTAGAAGATAATACCTCCTCTTCCTTTCGTCGTGTATCCCTGCCTCCAGATATGCCTGACCCACAAGAGATAGGGCTTCCACCACGAGCATCTGGAAAGCCAGCGCAACAAGAGGTTCAGACAGCAGAGGATCAGGAAATGGAAAGTGTAACTCTTCGAAGATCTCGCAGAAGAAAAAAACAAGAAAAAGAGGAAGAGTCCACTTTTGGGATTTGGTATACCCGGTTTTTAATTGTAGGTGGAGTGTTGCTGGTCTTAGCAAGTATTGGTTTGATCATCTTGAAGTTAGTTGATGATAAGCCGGTCGTTGGGAAGTACCTTGAAGAACGAGTCATGAGTTATATATACAGTGAAGAACCGGACCTACGATTATAGGACCGACAAAAAGCTCTCGGAAAATCTGAGAGCTTTTTGTTGTTTATAGAAGTAGGGAATTGGCTATCTTCTCTTATTGCAGTAGCATGGCTTAACAGGTACAATAGAACAGTATATAGGACAACAATACAAAAAAGAAAAGTATTCCTTAATCAAAAATTTGGTTGTAATTTATGGCCTTCTCCTAACGGGCATGAGGTGGCCCCTACCTTCGTAGTTCGTGAGCAATGGCACATTAGGGTACACCTTTGCTCAAGAATAGCATGATGATAAAAGTGGAGGCGAAAGAAAGTATTCCCTAATTGTCGAAGATAAATAGTGCAATTGATTTTATGGAAGGGAGGGGCTCTGTTGTCCAAGGTTCTTGAAGAATTACGGATGGCACGGGAAGCAAAAGGTTACTCCTTGGAAGAAGTCCAAAGGCAAACCCAAGTGAAGCTACATTACCTGGAAGCGATTGAGAAAGGTGATTTTGCAGCTTTGCCGGGTAGCTTTTATGGTCGAGCTTTTATTCGTGCCTATGCACAATGTGTCGAGGTTGATCCTGAACCGATCCTGCAATTATATGCTGAGGAAGAAAAAAGAAGGCATGCTTCTTCGACGACTGAAGAGGGGCAATCGCTTCGTCGTTCTGAGCGCCATGACTCAGAAAGGGAAGTAAAAAAGAGGGCCTTATCGCAGACAAGGGCAAAAGGGACGATTCCAGGGCTTTTCTCCAAATGGTATACTTGGGTCTCTGTTGCCGTAGTAATTCTCATGATTCCATTGGCGATCTATCTTTTGGGCGGCTTCCAAAAGGATTCACAAACCGTTGATTCTGCTGCTCCAGAAGAAAGGGAGGAAGCAAATGAAGCGGAGGCTTCAGATGTAGAAAAAGATCCCAGTGAGGATCCGGAGATTACCAAAACCGAGGTAAACTATGTAAAATCAGATCCTTCTTATCCTTATGGAGACATTGTAATGATTCAGCATGCCGATGAAGTGGAGGTTGTATTGGAAGCCAAAGGAGATGGCTGGTTTCGCCTTCGGAATGGCGGCCCAGAAGAGCCGATCACAAAGGAAGAAAATTTCACAGCAGGATATAAAGAAGTGTTTAAGCATCCCAATTGGATCTCGCTTCGTCTATCACGACCTGATATGGTAAAAATAACAGTAAATGGGACTGTGATAGCGACTGAGGATATGAAACAAGCGCAAACATTCCAATTTAAATTGGATAAATAAAAAAGGAATAGAAACGTTCAGCTTTTCTACTCTTTTTGACACAATGGTTTTTCATATATTATACTTTGCATAATGAACCAGCTTAGATTCCATTTTTTATAATTATTAGGCTAAATCATGAAGCCAAAAAGATTCCTGCACTTTCTAAGCGGAAATCATGCTTAAGGATGGACCATAGAGGTGTTGTGATTCACAATAGACCCAGAAGGTAAATTGGGTTGGAATATCCAGTTTATTTGAGTTAGTAGAAGGCCAAAGATGAAACCGGTGATTTTTTTCACAACGCTTCTTGGAATGAGGGGAAGAGTTTCCCTGATGGGCGTAGGATTATGGCCGCTTTGTTTCATTCCTTGTGAGCAAAGACCATCCTACGCCCTTCCTTATTACCAGGTTTAAATATAGCTTTGAATTGGGATTATCGTGCATAAAGAAGTTCCATCGCCGGTTGTTGCAAGGAATTGTGCGACTGATGCACACCGACCAATAAGATCTCGCGGGGGAGGTTGGCTGACGTGAACCTGGCCAACAAAATCACCCTGGCGCGAATCTTCCTCGTACCTGTGGTGATGTTTTTTTTACTTGTTCGATATAACTTCGGCCAGCTCCAGTTTGGAGGCGAAGTCATCTCTGTTAGCGAAATTATCGCAGCCGCTGTGTTTATCTTGGCTGCGGTAACTGATGGGCTGGATGGATATATCGCCCGTAAAAAAAAGTTGGTAACCAATTTGGGGAAGTTTCTTGATCCCCTGGCGGATAAGCTGCTGATTTCGGCCGCTTTGATCTCTCTGGTAAGTATGCAGCGGTTAGATGCATGGGTGGTTATTGTAATCATTAGCCGGGAATTTGCTGTAACCGGTTTACGCTTGGTTGCGGCAGCAGAAGGCCAAGTGATTGCTGCGAGCATGCTTGGGAAAATAAAAACCATTGCTCAGATCGTTGCTATTGTTGCATTAATTGTTGACAACTTTCCATTTTCGTCAATCTCTTTCCCTTTTGCACTGATTTCAACTTGGATAGCAGTAATCGTAACCGTATTGTCCGGAGTCGATTACTTCGTGAAAAATTACCAAGTGATACGCTTTCCCAAATCTCGTTAATAAAATGATCATGGGCAGATTGAATTGCCTCCAGAACTTTTACTACCATTTTTCATCAAAGAAAGAGGTTTGGGGGCCTAAGAAAGGAAGTTGCTCCTGAATGCGTGCTGAGTTAATCGCTGTTGGAACTGAGCTTCTGCTTGGGCAGATCGTAGATACACATTCTGCTTTTTTATCGCAGGAATTGGCCGCTCTAGGAATTGATGTGTATTATCATTCCGCTGTGGGAGATAATCCGGGGCGGTTGAAAGAGGTTATCAAACTTGCTTCCTCCCGCTCTGATCTGATTATCCTCACCGGAGGATTAGGGCCAACAGAGGATGACTTGAGTAAAGAGACATTAGCTGAAGTATTGGAAGAACCATTGGTATTGGATTCAGCAGTACTTGATCATATCCAATCGTTTTTTAGCCGGCGGGGCCGCACCATGCCCCAAAGCAATCGCAAGCAGGCTTTGGTTTTTAAAGAGGGAATTGTGTTTGCCAATCCCAATGGAACCGCTCCTGGATTAGGGATTCAAAAGGGGGGGAAGACGTATGTGCTACTTCCCGGTCCTCCCAAGGAACTGGTCCCTATGTTTAAACAACAGATACGCCCCTTTTTAATGCAACTACTTCCGGAGCGGGAGGTGGTTCTCTCCCGTGTGCTCCGGTTTTTTCGTATTGGAGAATCTGATTTGGTTGAACGCATCGGGGATTTAATCCGTGATCAGGTAAACCCAACGATTGCTCCCTTAGCCAAAGATGCTGAGGTTACCCTACGTTTAACTGCAAAGGCGGCTGACGAAAAAACAGCAGAGCAATTGATTGCTGATGTAAAGATGCAGATTTTAAAGCGTGTAGGGGAATATTGTTATGGTGAGGGAGAAGATCCACTTGAGGTACATGTTGTCCGGATGTTAAAAAAGAAGGGCTATACGGTTGCCTTGGCAGAGAGTTGTACTGGAGGACTGGCAACACACCTTCTCACTACGATTCCGGGTAGTAGTGCGGTGTTAAAGGGCGGAATCATCTGTTATTCCTGGTCTGCAAAGCAAGATTTCCTGGGAGTACCCTCTTCTATCCTCAATACCTATGGAACAGTGAGTAAAGAGACCGCCTTGGCACTTGCCGATCAAGCTCTCCGGAAGTTCGATGCCGATTTTTCTTTAAGTATTACAGGGGTTGCCGGGCCAGATCCGGTTGGCGAGGAGCCTGTAGGATCAGTTTATATTGGATTTGCTGAAAAGGGACAACCCGCCCAAGCCAGCCACGTATTACTTACAGGATCACGCCAAATGATCCAACGACGCGCGGCTAGCCAAGCATTGTTTATTTTATTGGAACGATTGAAGAAAGGTGAAGCGACAATATGAAGCAATTTGACACATTTGACCTCGCGCCAGAAATTCTTAAAGGAATCCGTGATATGGGGTTTGAAGAGCCCTCGCCGATTCAAGCGGAATGTATTCCGGCGGTATTGCGCGGGGAGGACATTATTGGGCAGGCACAGACGGGAACCGGAAAAACAGCAGCCTTTGGTATTCCCGTTTTGGAGCGCGTAGAACCGCAGCTTCGGGAAGTGCAAAGCCTGATTCTAACTCCAACGCGGGAGTTAGCCATTCAAGTATCAGAGGAGTTGCGCCGGATTGGACGACCAAAACGTGTGAAAACGTTACCGATTTATGGTGGCCAGTCGATTGGACGGCAGATCAAGGTATTAAAACAAGGCGTTCATGTAGTGATTGGAACTCCGGGAAGGGTTTTGGATCACTTGCGACGAGGCACACTTAAATTGGATCATATAGAGATTTTAGTGCTGGATGAGGCAGATGAGATGCTGGATATGGGCTTCATTGATGATATTGAAGCAGTCATGCAGTTTATGCCTGAACAGCGTCAATTACTTCTTTTTTCAGCCACGATGCCTTCGGAAATTCGGCAGCTTTCAAGTAAATATATGCGTAAACCTCGTTATATCACAGTGAGCCGGGGAGAAGTAACTGTCCCGATGATCAAACAGGTTTATTATAAAGTATTGGAAGCTGGAAAGTTAGATGCTCTCTGTCGGATCTTAGACAGTGAACAGATTGACTTAGCGATTGTTTTCTGTCGCACCAAGAAGGGCGCCGATGAGCTTGCTGATTCTCTCCAGGGACGTGGGTACCTTGCTGGGGGGCTTCATGGGGACTTGGCCCAGCAACAGCGGGATCGGGTGATGGATGCATTTCGTCGAGGAGATATTGAGTTACTGGTAGCGACAGATGTAGCTGCCCGAGGGATTGATGTGGGAAGCGTTTCCCATGTGATTAATTATGATATTCCGCAGGATGCAGAAAGTTATGTTCACCGGATTGGTCGAACCGGTCGTGCGGGGCGTAGCGGGGTAGCGATTACATTGATTACTCCTCGTGAGATGAAACAGCTACGAGCATTTGAACAAGAAATAGGGGTGCGCCCAGAACCCCGCGAGTTGCCGACGATGGAGGAAGTTGTTGAAAAGCAACAACAGGTATTAACCACGCGGCTGGAAGAAGTGATTCAGTCAGAACGAGATTTTTCGATCTTTGAAGAGATGGTCCGTGATTTGGCTGGACGATATGATTTAGAAAGTGTGGCAGTGGCTGCGCTATATGCTGCCTTTGCGGATCGCTTCAATACCCATACAGATGCAGCCTACAACTTTGGGGAAACAGGTGCTGCACCTGGGATGGTGCGCTTCTTTGTTAATGTTGGTCGAAACGTGAATATCCGGCCACAGGAATTGGTGAAAGCGATTGTGGATCATGCCGGAGTTGCTCCTAAGAGAGTAGGTCGGATCAATATTTATGATCGCTTCTCCTTCGTTGAAGTTCCTGAGGACGTAGCTCCCTTTGTATTTGAAGCCTTACGTCAGGTAAAAATTAATGGAGCACGTATTAACTTAGAACCAGCACGACCTCGTAATCGCTCATAATAAAACTCTTGAAGTAAAAAGGAAGCCGGTTCCGCTCTAGAGGAACCGGCTTCTATATGATTAATGAATGCCAAGTGCCATTTTCGCATAACGGGACATGCGATCTTTGGTCCAGGGTGGATTCCAAACGATGTTTACCTCTACTCCTTTTACCCCACTTACGTGTTGTACAGCTTCTGTTACCATTTGATTAATAACTCCTGCCAAGGGACAGCCCATCGATGTAAGGGTCATCGTTACTTTTACATTGTTTTCATCATCAATGTCGACTCCATAAACTAGACCGAGATTGACGATATCAATATGAAGCTCTGGGTCTTCGACGGTTTCCAGGGCTTCCATAATTTCTTCCTTCATTTTTTCTTTATCAACAGCCATCGATCTCGTCTCCTTTCGTTGATCCCTTCTTTTTGTTTTCACTATTGTATCACAAGAGAGGCTGGACTCCTAAAAGCATTGTGATTTAACCCATTATCCCACCAAGAAAAGGAAGGGGCATACTTTACATTTACACGAATAAATGTTCGCAATTCCTCTTGGCACTGACTAAAAAACGAGGTATGATGAAAATACCAACATTAGAGGAGTGATTGGATGTCAGATCGTAGTCAGGCATTGGAAATGGCTCTGCGGCAGATTGAAAAGCAGTTTGGTAAAGGGTCGATTATGAAGTTGGGCGAATCAGGCCCGATGCAAGTGGAAACAATTTCCTCAGGAGCTTTAGCCTTGGATATTGCCTTGGGTATCGGAGGATTCCCCCGTGGGCGAATTATTGAAGTATATGGACCCGAGTCTTCTGGAAAGACAACGGTTGCTTTACATGCTATTGCTGAGGCCCAAAAAGTAGGTGGACAGGCTGCTTTTATCGATGCAGAGCATGCTCTTGATCCGATTTATGCTCAAAAATTAGGGGTAAATATTGATGAATTGCTCTTGTCCCAGCCAGATACTGGAGAGCAAGCGCTGGAAATTGCTGAAGCTTTGGTACGTAGCGGAGCCATTGACATTATTGTGATTGACTCTGTGGCTGCTTTGGTGCCAAAAGCAGAGATTGAAGGCGAAATGGGAGATTCTCATGTAGGTCTTCAAGCCAGACTGATGTCCCAGGCACTCCGCAAGTTATCCGGTGCAATCAGCAAGTCCCGGACGATTGCCATCTTCATTAACCAAATTCGAGAGAAAGTAGGAGTAATGTTTGGTAGCCCCGAGACAACCCCAGGTGGACGAGCCCTTAAGTTTTATTCCAGTGTTCGTCTGGAAGTACGCCGGGCAGAAACCATCAAACAAGGGACAGAAATGATTGGAAACCGGACTCGCATCAAAGTGGTGAAAAACAAGGTTGCTCCACCTTTTAAGCAAGCTGATGTAGATATCATGTATGGTGAAGGAATCTCCAAAGAGGGAAGTATTTTGGATATTGGAAGTGACTTAGATATTATTACAAAGAGTGGAGCTTGGTATTCATTTGAAGGGGAACGTTTAGGGCAAGGGCGTGAGAATGCCAAACAGTTTTTAAGAGAAAATGAAAAAATATGCAAGCAAATTGAAGCCCGGATTCGCGCACACTACCAGCTTCCAGTGAACATGGTGGAAGAAGAGTCAACAGAGGAGAAAGCGACTGAAGAAGGTTAATTGCTTTGAAGCAAGGCGGCGTTGAGCGATGAAAAGTGTGATTACGCGAATCGAACGGCAGGAAGGTAGAAAGGGACGTTATCACCTTTATATTCAGGGTTTTGATTCCCCTTTGTCGATCCATGAAGATGTCCTTGTTCGTTTAAGATTATCCAAGGGAATGGAGATCAACCTAGCTGAAATTGAAGAGATTCTTGATCTTGAGGAACAGACCAAGGTAAAACAGGCTGCTTTACGTTATTTAAGTTACCGGCCGCGAACAGAACAGGAACTGGATCGTTATCTGGAGCAAGCAGGGTTTGAAAAGCATCATCGAGAAGTGGTGATTGCAGAATTAAGTAATTTGGGATATATCGACGATCGCCAATTTGCTGCACAGTGGATAAAGAGTCGGCGTGAGATCAAAGGGTATGGAAATTTGCGTCTGCGACAGGAGCTGCAACAGAAAGGAATCGCCTCTGAAATCATCGAAGAGCTCCTGCAAGAAAACGATGAAGAGAAAGAGTTTCAGCTTGCACTTTCAGTGGCTGAAAGTCGTTATAAAAGGATACAAGATCTTCCTTGGAAAACCATTGAAAGGCGGCTGGGCCACTATCTGGCCCGCCGCGGATTTCCCCATGGACTGATTTTTATGGTATTAGAAAGGTTACGGACACGGCGAGATGAAGAGCGGGAGGAATAGGGAATGCGCCTGTTATACTTGACGGACACACATATTCGTGGAACTTCTCCTCGTAGCCGGAATGATGATTTTCCTTCCACAATGAAAAAGAAGCTGGAAGAAGTGATTCAAATCGTGCACCGAGAGCAGATTGATGCTGTTCTTCATGGTGGCGACCTGTTTGATCGCCCTGATTTGTCTCCGGCGATTGTTGGTCAGTTTGCCGCTTTTTTTCGTCGCTTTCAAGTTCCAGTATATGCAATCGCTGGAAATCACGATTTGTTTGGCCATAATCCGGATACTGTTGGGCGGACAATGCTTGGATTATTGGATGCTCTAGGGGTACTTCGCCTTATACGACCAGGTGAAGTTATTTTTATGGAAAAGGAAGGGCGAAAGGTTCAGCTCTCAGGCCAACCCTTTCATTATGATTTAGATAAGCGGGCGCCGGAGTTGGACTATTCTGTTCCAGGACGTAATGGGGCTGATGTTTGTATTCACATGGTACATGGAATGCTGGTAGCTCGTCCATTGCCGGAAGGAGTAGCCCATACGTTGATTGATCACGTTTGGCAGGCTGATTTTGACCTTTTGTTAACTGGTCATTATCATGCTGGTTTTCCTCTTCAGCGACGGGAAGGTAGAGTGATTGTGAATCCTGGTGCGTTGGCTCGGGTGAATAACCATGTGTCGGAAGTGCAGCGGATGCCTCAAGTAGCCATCATTACATTGGAGGAAGAGATTGATGTACGTTTACTTCCACTTACTTCGGCAGTAAATGGTTCCGAAGTACTGGACCGTAGCTATCTCCAGAAAAAATCTTATCAAGAAGAGAAAATGAACGACTTTTTACAAGTAGTTCGTGCTGCGGGAAAAGTAGAATCGATTTCCATTGCGGAGATTATTGATCATATCGCAAAGATGCATAAAGTTGAAGATTCGGTTCGGAAGGAAGCACTACTCCGTATCGCTGCTGTGGAGGAACAGTTGGCAACGAGAGGAGGGACGGGTAGCAGGTGAAAAGAGTGGCAAGTTTATTACTGGAAAATTTTCAGTCCCATCGATATACAGAGATCTCCTTTGTATCTGGGATGAATGTGTTTGTTGGTCCATCAGACAGTGGAAAAAGTGCTATCCTTCGTGCTTTGAGGTGGGTATTATTTAATCAACCTCGGGGAAGTGAGTATATTCGGGTAGGGGCGGATCACTGTCGTGTAACACTTACTATGAATGATGGGGTAAAGATTATCCGTGAGCGTTCATCCTCCACAAATCGATATATTTTAATCAATCCCGAAGGAGAAAAACAAATTTTTGAGGGATTTGGGAGCGGTGTACCACAGGAAATATTGGATTCTCATGGGATGCATCCATTGAAGTTGGATCAGGATTGGGAATTACCGATCCAATTTGGTTCACAGCTGGAGGCTCCTTTTTTATTATCTGAAACGGGCTCTATAAAGGCGAAAACAATTGGTCGGGTAAGTGGTGCCCATTTGATTGATTTAGCTCTTAACCAGGCGGTATCCGATCGTCGGGCATTAACAGCCAAAATAAAAAATGCGGAGGAACAAGCTCAGCAGCTGCAGCAAGATTTGGAGTCATATAAAGAACTGGATCAGATGAAGGAAAAATTGGAGCGGGCTCACCAGCTTTTTCAAGGGGCGGAGGATCTTCTGCAGCAGATGAATCGTCTCAAAAAATTGCGTGAAGAATTACTCCTCTGTCGCCAGCGACAAGGGGAAGTAAAAAGCAAACTGGAACAGCTGAGTTCGTTGCCTTTAGTGGAAGGACTTGTTTCCAATCTAGAATATTTGGAGTTGCGGAGTTCCTTATTAAATGCGAAACGGTTAAGCTGGTTACATAATCAGAGGGAGCGAAGGATTTGTCTCGAAGTCATCGAGCGGACGGCTCACTTACCTAAAGTAGCCCATTTAATTAGTCAGGCTGAAGAAGCTAAAAAAGAGTTGTCAGAATGGAGTGTGCTTCATAAACGATTGCAACACCTTCGCAGGGAGATCCGTACCTTGCAACACTGGTTGGAAAAAACAGAGCAGATGCCAGCAGCAGGCTTTTATCTGGAAGAAATCGTTCAATTGCAAACTCGTCTTCAGAAAATAAAGCCCCAAGCTGTTAGATGGCAAAGGATTGTGAAAGAAAAAGAGGTTTGTGAAGAACTGTTAAATCGTACTCAGCGGGTTCCGAAGGCATTCTCCCAGGTATCCGCTTTGGAAATGGCGATGGACCGGTATAAGGAGCTGGTTCGTTATCAGGAGCAACTTGCAGATAAACGAAGGCGCATGCAGATTGGAACCGCCTTTTTGCAGCAGAAGGAGCGGGAGATTCGTGAGCAGATTCATAAACTAACCTGCTTATTTGAAGAAGTGGGTCAATGTCCTACTTGTGGTTCAGTGATTGATCAGGAGATATTGAAGCGGATTACAAAGGAGTATCAAGGAGGAGAAGATGATGCAGCAGCGGGAAGAGAAAATTAAGATTTTGAAACAGGCATTGGAGAAGGCAAAAGATGAGCGTTATAAAGCGGAAGCTAAGATGGAGCAGCTCCAGTGGGAGGAAAAGAAAATTCTTGAGGAGTTGCGGGAACAAAATGTGGATCCAGAACGATTGGATGAGGAGATTGCTGCACTGGAACGGGAAATTGATGAAAAAATCAAAGAAGCTTGGGCGTTATTGCCTGAGGAGTTGTTAAAGAAGAATGAGTGAAGCGAGTTTACAGGAATTATCTAAGGCATTGCGTCAAGCAAATTCAGAATGGGCCAAACGGGATGGGCAGCGAGAAAAACTGCTTGAGCAGTTAAAAGTGGTGGAAGAAAAGCTTGTGGCTTTACGGAAGGAACAGGAGTTGCTTGAAAAAGTAGCAGCTCTAATGCGAGAATCTGCAGAGTATGCACGGGAGCAAGCGCGAGATCAGATGGAAAACCTGGTTACAAATGCGCTCCAATATGTATTTGGGCCAGAGTTTCAATTTTCCATTCAATTTTCAGAGCATGGTGGAAAACCGGTCGCGGAGTTTTATGTTATTACAGAATGGGAAGGGAAGAAGATTAAAACACGACCGCAAGAGGCCCGAGGCGGAGGAGTTGTTGATATCATTTCCCTTGCCTTGCGGATTGGTCTGATGGAAAGTTTTCGTCCTCGACCGGAAGGACCTCTTATTTTAGACGAGCCAGGAAAGCATGTGAGTGCTGAGTATATTCATGCAATGCTTGAGTTTTTGAAGCAGACGGGAGAAATGTTTGGTCGTCAGATTATTTTGGTTACCCATAATCCCCACCTAACGGATGCAGCAGATCAGGCCTGGCAAGTGCAGTATAAAAGCGGGGAAACGGAGGTTGTTCCAATCACACTTCTTGACAGCGGGCATGGCTAAATAATACAATTAATGTGTGTCTCTTTCTATTATCTCCTCCTCGATTTATCGGGGCGGACTTACCACTCGAATGAAGACTTAAATAGGCGCTGGGGGCAGGGGCTGACGCTAAAGAGAAGAGCATGCCTCCTGCGCCTTTTTTCACAAGTGATCCATAGAGGCGTTGTGAATTTCAAAAGCTTGGGCCGGCGATCCCTTGGTATATTTTTACAACGTTTCTAAAGCAGTGTGAAAATGGAAGGGTATGGGTCATTTGGTCCTATAATGAATCGATGAAAAAAAGACCTTTTGTATAAGGAAGTGACATCCATCTGAACGAAAGAAAGACCGAATGAGTCGGTCTTGTTTTATAAATAAAGGCGAAGGAGGTGGATAATGATCGATGACGGATATGATTATCCTTCTCATCTTATTTTTGGCTGCGCTAGCTCTTGGAGCTGGTTTCGGATTTTGGTTGCGCAAAGTGATGGCGGAAGCACGGATCGGTAGCGCGGAAAAAGAAGCAGAACAGATCCTGGAGAAAGCTCGTGGTGAAGCAGAAGCGATTAAGAGGGAGAAGATTTTGGAAGCCCGCGATAAAAACCATCACTTGCGACTTGAAATGGAGCGAGAGATCAGAGAGCAGCGCAATGAGCTGCAACGATTTGAACGGCGCTTGATGCAGAAGGAAGAAGCTTTGGAACGTAAACAAAGTACATTGGAAAAGCGAGAAGAAGGAATCCAACAGGCGGAACGACGAATCGAGGAGCGGGAGCGAGAGATTGAAAAGCTTTATCAAGATCAAGTCGCAGAGTTAGAACGTCTATCTGGTCTTTCGACAGAAGAAGCGCGGAAACTGATCCTATCTCGCTTGGAAAATGAGCTATCTCATGAAACCGCACAAATGATCAAGGAAATGGAACTTCGGGCACGGGAAGAGGCAGATAAACGGGCGCGTAATATTTTGTCTCTAGCGATTCAGCGTTGTGCTGCAGACCATGTCGCTGAATCCACTGTTTCAGTGGTAACTTTGCCAAACGATGAAATGAAG
Organism: uncultured Thermoactinomycetaceae bacterium; assembly: GCA_937975135.1. Classification (GTDB taxonomy): domain Bacteria; phylum Bacillota; class Bacilli; order Thermoactinomycetales; family CALJVA01; genus CALJVA01. The sequence goes on from CALJVA010000048.1 coordinate 19,956, forward strand.
GGGCGGATCATTGGACGTGAGGGACGAAATATACGAACGTTGGAAACACTGACCGGGATTGATCTAATCATCGATGACACCCCTGAAGCAGTTATTTTATCCGGCTTTGATCCTATTCGACGGGAAGTGGCGCGAACTGCTTTGGAAAAGTTGGTTTCGGATGGTCGTATTCACCCTGCTCGAATTGAAGAAATGGTGGAAAAGGCACGGCGAGAAGTGGATGAACGGATTCGGGAATATGGAGAGCAGGCCACCTTTGAAACAGGTGTGCATGGGCTCCATCCAGATCTGATCAAAATCTTAGGGCGGCTTCGTTTCCGGACAAGTTATGGGCAGAATGTCCTTCAACACTCCATCGAAGTGGCACATCTTGCAGGTCTGATGGCCGCAGAGTTGGGTGAGGATATTGTGTTGGCCAAGCGTGCTGGTTTGCTCCATGATATTGGCAAAGCGATTGACCACGAGGTAGAGGGCTCCCATGTAGAGATTGGAATTGAATTAGCTAAGAAGTACAATGAGCATGCAGCCGTTATCAATGGGATCGCCTCACACCATGGAGATGTGGAGCCAAACAATGTGATCTCCGTTCTAGTCTGTGCTGCCGATGCATTGTCAGCGGCGCGTCCAGGAGCTAGACGGGAGACATTGGAAGCTTATATCAAACGCTTGGAAAAGTTAGAGGAGATCTGTGAATCCTTCAGTGGAGTGGAAAAGTCTTATGCAATACAGGCTGGCCGTGAGGTGCGCATCATCGTTCGCCCAGATGAAGTGGACGATGCAGAAGCGGTTCGCCTAGTGCGGGAGATTACAAAGCAAATTGAAAAGCAGTTAGATTATCCGGGACACATTAAAGTAACGGTAATCCGCGAGACACGGGCGGTTGAATATGCAAAATAAAGTGGCTGTGCGCGCCGCTTTATTTTTTTATTGGAGGGTACGATTGATGCGAGTGTTGATGATTGGAGATATTGTTGGTACTGCTGGGCAGTCCACGTTGATGGAATGGCTTCCACGTCTCCGTAGGTCACTTTCCCCTTCCATCGTCGTCGCTAATGGTGAAAATGCGGCTGGGGGTCGGGGAATTACTCGTGCGATTTATCACAAGCTGTTGGAGATCGGTATCGACTGTGTAACATTGGGAAACCACACTTGGGCAAAGGAAGAGATTTTTGATTTTATTGATTCAGAGCCGCGTCTACTGCGACCGGCCAATTATCCACCTGGCACACCGGGAAAAGGAATTGCCCATCTAACTGTCAATGGTGCACGTCTTATAGTGATAAGTTTGATGGGACGAACTTTTTTATCATCAAGCTTAGATTGTCCCTTTCGTACCGTTGATTCTTTGTTGGAGGGACTCGATCCAAAAACAACACCAATTTTGGTTGATTTTCACGCTGAAACAACTTCTGAAAAGCAGGCAATGGCTTGGTATTTAGATGGGCGGATTTCAGGATTAGTGGGTACTCATACTCATGTCCAGACAGCGGACGAGCGTATTTTGCCTCAAGGAACAGCTTATTTGACAGATGTTGGCATGGTAGGGCCCTATGATGGTATCCTTGGGATGGATCGGGAGTTGGTTCAAAAAAGGTTCTTAACTCAACTTCCTGTACGGTTTAATACCGCAGGAGGGCGTACTCAGCTAAATGCTGTTCTCATCGACATTGATCTGACAACAGGAGGAGCCAAAAAAATTCGTCGAATACGGATTGATGATGATCACCCATTTCTGGAATGAGCCTCTCTTCCCATCTTTCCTTCCTTTTCAATTTTTAGAATGTTTATCTTTGCGAGAAGGAATTTATTGCTCACTGGCGAATATATTTATTGTGGACTCACTTCAACCATCGAGGAGGTAACTACATGGAAGTATTAAAAGTTTCAGCAAAGTCCAGCCCGAATTCTGTTGCAGGTGCATTGGCCGGCGTATTGCGTGAGCGTGGGGCAGCCGAGATCCAAGCGATTGGTGCCGGTGCATTGAATCAAGCTGTGAAGGCGGTTGCGATTGCACGAGGATTTGTGGCTCCTAGTGGACTCGATCTGATTTGTATACCGGCATTTACTGATATTATGATCGATGGTGAAGAGCGCACAGCCATCAAATTGATCGTAGAGCCTCGCTAATCCTGAAGATAAGTGCGCCACAAAGATGGTGAAATAACCCATAACTCTTCTTCATGATTGGCGGGTTGGGAAATTATTCCTTCAACTTATGATGGGATTTCACCATGTGCTTGACAGACGGAACCTGTTTATCTTGTATAGACAGGTTTTCTTTTGATAGGAGGTTTTAAATAGATTGCGCTTTATTGATGGTCATTGTGATGTATTGTATAAATTATGGGATGGTGTAGATCCCAAAGATTTTTATGGCAAGGAAAGCAAATTGGATGTTACTTATCCAATGGCACAGAAAGCGCACCTTGCCATGCAAGTATTTGCTATTTTTGTACCGCCAGAGATTCCAAAAGCGCAAGCCTGGCAGGTAGCTTTGCAGCAAATTGACCATTTTTATGAGGGAATTGTAGGTGATAAAAATTATGTGGTTCCGGTTTTAAACCGGGACGATTTGGCCGCCTTACAACAAGGGGATAAATTAGGAGGGCTGTTGCTCTTGGAAGGAGTGGATGCCCTTCAGGGAGAGCTGCTTTATCTGCGGATTCTCCACCGCTTAGGAGTAAGGCAAGTAGGACTTACATGGAATTATGCCAATGAAGCGGCAGATGGAATTGAGGAAGAACGGGGAGGCGGTCTTACTCGCTTTGGTCGAGAGTTGGTAAAAGAGATGAGCCGTTTGTCGATGATTTTAGATGTTTCTCATCTATCGATCAAAGGATTTTGGGAAGTGATGGAGTCGACTGAGCTCCCTGTGGTCGCCTCTCATTCCAACTGCCGGGCCGTTTGTTCTCATAAGCGAAACCTGGAGGATGATCAGATTAAGGCCTTGATTGCACGAGATGGAAGGATTGGTATCACCTTTGTGCCCAAGTTCCTTCGAGATTCTCCTGAAGAGGTGATGTTGGACGATCTTCTTCGCCACATTGATCATGTGTGCAGTCTTGGTGGTGCTGATCATCTTACATTCGGTTCTGACTTTGATGGGATTGATGATAAAGTCCCAGGGTTGGAGAATTTGGGACAACTGCACAATTTGATCGATCGTCTGATCGCCCGTTATCCGGAACCATTAGTACAAAAATGGACCTTTGAAAATTGGTATCGCTTTTATAACAATGTGCTTTAAGGGTATAGGGCGAGAAGATAAGAAGACCACCCTCTGCAATGGGGGTGGTTTTTTCATGGGTTTGCGAAACCCTGGTATCTGATTTTTATGCTAAAATAGAGTAAGAAAAGGGAGAATGAAAGGAGTAACATGAATTCGTGTGAATCGAAGGTTGCTTTTTGTTCCAAAGGGGAATAGAATTGTGATGATAAAAAATATACCGCATCTCCATCCTGCGAAACATAAAATTAGATAAACTGATGGCGATGGGGTTATAAAACTGTGTATAAAGAAAATTCCAGTTTGCCTGTAGGGAGTATCTAAAGGAGATGAGCTCATGATCAAGCAGTTGTCATGGAAAGTGGGCGGACAACAGGGGGAGGGGATTGAAAGCACTGGTGAGATTTTTTGCTTGGCCCTCAACCGCATGGGATATTATTTATATGGATATCGTCATTTTTCCTCTCGAATTAAAGGTGGACATTCCAACAACAAAATTCGGATTAGCACAAAACCAGTTGGTTCAATTTCAGATGATTTAAATGTCCTGGTGGCATTTGATCAGGAAACCATTGATCTCAACGCCCACGAGTTGGTGGAGGGCGGGGTGATCTTGGCAGATGCTAAATTTAATCCAGTTGTCCCCGAAAATGTGCCCGCACGATTGTTTGCAGTTCCCTTTACAGAAATTGCCCAAGAAGTAGGCATGGCTCAGATGAAAAATATGGTTGCTGTAGGTGCTTCCAGTGCACTACTTGGATTTTCTGTCGAGTCTTTTCAGGAAGTAATTGAGGAGAAGTTTTTGCGCAAAGGTCAACAGATTGTTGATAAAAATATGGAAGCAATTAAGCGTGGTGCCCAATATATTTTGGACGAAACAGGAGGGCCATTAGAGGAGCTTCAGTTGGAGCCTGCTGATGGGAAGAAGCGACTCTATATGATCGGGAACGATGCGATTGCATTGGGAGCCTTGGCTGCTGGTTGTCGTTTGATGGCTGCCTATCCAATTACACCTTCTTCAGAAATTATGGAATATCTTATTAAGAAGCTACCTGAGTTTGGTGGAACGGTTGTGCAAACGGAAGATGAGCTGGCGGCGATTACGATGGTGATTGGTGCAAATTATGGTGGAGTACGGGCACTCACCGCTTCAGCGGGTCCGGGATTATCCTTGATGACTGAAGCAATCGGTCTTTCAGGAATGACAGAGACGCCAGCAGTTATTGTGAATACACAGCGGGGGGGACCAAGTACTGGTTTACCTACCAAGCAAGAACAGAGCGATATTCTCGCCATGCTGTATAGCACACACGGGGAAATTCCCAAAATTGTCATCGCGCCCAGCACAGTAGAAGAATGCTTCTATGATACAATCCAAGCATTTAACTTGGCTGAGAAATATCAGTGTCCGGTAATTATTCTTTCCGATTTGGCCCTATCCTTAGGAAAACAGACGGTAGAGCCTTTGGATTATGACCGGATTGAAATCGAGCGAGGAAAATTAATAACAGATGAAAGTGAATTGCCGGAACTGGGCAATTCCGAATTGTTCCCCCGTTACAAGAATACTGAGGATGGAATTTCTCCTCGTGTTCTACCAGGGATGAAAAATGGATTGCACCATGTGACGGGTGTAGAGCATGATGAGACGGGACGTCCTTCAGAGAAGGCTGACAACCGGAAAATGATGATGGAAAAACGGCTTAGCAAGCTTGAGGATGGAATCGATTTCCATGAACCAGTTTTTGTCGATGCAGAGCATGAAGAAGCCGATCTGTTGATGGTAGGTCTTTGCTCGACTCGTGGAACCATCCAAGAGGTAAAAGAGCGACTGGAGGCAGAGGGGATCAAGGTGAACCATGCTCATGTACGCCAAGTTCTGCCCTTCCCTACAGAAGAAATGCTTGAGCAAATGAAACGGGCCAAAAAAGTGGTTGTAGTAGAGAATAATATGACAGGTCAATTGGCGGCGCTATTAAAGCTCTATGTAGGAATGGCCGAAAAAATTGTAGAGATCGGGAAATATGATGGTAATCCTTTCCTTCCAGCAGAAGTTTACAATCAGTGTAAGGAGCTGATGGTTCATGGCCACGTTTAAAGATTTCCGCAACAAGGTAAAACCGAATTGGTGCCCCGGTTGTGGTGACTTCTCTGTCTTGGCTGCGATGCAGCGTGCTTTTGCCAATTTGGGCCTTGAACCGGAAGACGTAGCAATTGTATCGGGAATTGGTTGTTCCGGTCGAATCTCGGGTTACATTAATGCCTATGGCTTCCATGGTGTTCATGGACGGGCACTTCCCATTGCACAAGGACTAAAGTTGGCCAATCGGAATTTAACAGTAGTTGCAGCCGGTGGGGATGGAGATGGCTACGCAATCGGTCTTGGACATACCCTTCATGCGATCCGTCGCAATATCGATATTACTTATATTGTGATGGATAACCATGTGTACGGTCTGACAAAAGGGCAAACTTCGCCGCGAAGCGATGTCGGTTTTAAGACGTCAAGCACTCCGAAAGGAGCTGTTGAATCAAAGATCGCTCCAATGGAAATGGCCTTAACAGCAGGAGCCGGCTTTGTCGCTCAAGCTTTCTCTAGTGACGTAAAGCAGATGACCCGTCTGATTGAAGAGGGAATCAAGCATAAAGGATTTTCGATCATTAACGTATATAGCCCCTGTGTGACCTATAATAAAGTGAATACCTATGATTGGTTCCGCGAAAATTTAGTCAATCTTGATGAAGATGAGTCTTATGATCCAACTAACAAGGCCATGGCCATGCAGAAGCTGATGGAACATGATGGACGGGTAACGGGGCTTATCTATCAAAATAAAGAGTTGCAGCCCTATGAAGATTTAGTGCCAGGCTTTAGCAAAGAGCCACTTGTGGATAAAGATTTGAAATTACCACGTGAAAAATTTGAACAACTACTTACCGAATTTATGTAACCAGGAAGAAAAGCCATTTCCCCAGAAGGGGAAGTGGCTTTTTTCTGTGCAAGGGAGCAGGAGAATCGTAGAATTAGATGTAATTTTATATTCTATTTTTTATTTCCCTTCAATCCTTTGGTTTATATATAATAGTATATAGGTTGATGTCCTAATGCTACTTCCTTATACTTTATTAGTGTACTAGGTGATTCTACGAGATTTCTATAGAGATATAGAAGTCTTTTTCCATCAAAGGGATTGTTTTGAAGATGCTCTGTAATTTGTAATTCGATGCTTAGTTAAAAATTTGAGGAGAAAGGATCGAAGGGAATTGAGCTCCTTGTTGGGCGAAATAGGTATATTTACATCTATTCTTTTGGGATTCCAAACCATAGTCTTTTTTGCTTCGATTTTTTGGCTTGCTCAAAGGATCATAATGGAAAGAAAGGCTTTCAAGGAAGTAGCAGAGAGTCTTCGCTTAATGGCAAATCCTGATCCAGAGCAATTGGAAGAGATTTTTACTAAGGTAGAAGGATCCCGCTATTATACGCTTTGGCATCGTTATCGTCAGCGTATTCCTATTCGTGAACCATACCAAGAGGCCTTTAATACATATTTTGATGCTGAAGCGATGCGGAGAGTGCTCGGATATCGCTCTGAGGTGGAAACCGTTTCCCAAGTTCATATTGCCTTGGGTGTACTGGGCTCCTTATTCAGTGTTGTCTGGACTTGGTCAGGGGGTGGAATCGATCCAGAAGGTATATTTACCGCACTGTATCCCTTTTTATGGGGAGTTATTCTTTTGGTAGTATGGCTGATCGTAGATCGGATTCTTGTATCTCCCTTAGAGGGAAAGGTAGAACATCACACTGGAATGCTGGAAGATGTGCTGTTAAGGGCTCATCATGGTCAGTGGATGGAAAAATGGAAGCAAGAGTTTGTGGCGGCTCTGGAAAACGGTTTGTCTCCCCTTTTGCAACAAATGAAGCGGATCGAAGAAGAAAGAATGGAAGAGCGGGAAGGAGTGTTGGAACTGCTCCGCTCTATTGAGCACTCACTGCAAACCATGGAAAGGGAAGGGGCAAGGCATGAGGCCCATTTCACAGAGCAGATGGAGAACCTGGGTCTTCTGATACATACCATGCAGGAAGTAACGACTGAGCTAGTAAGCGTCATTCCGAAGTTAGAAGATGTTGTACAAGGTATCGATACTTTAAAAGAAGGGCTAGGGGAGATGCAAGAGGGGCAGCAGCAAACATTGATGGAACTTGCAACGGAAAGAGAGGAACACAATGGGCTGCTCCAGCAGACGATGCAGGAAATGGAAGATCATGTGAAGGGAATATCCAAACAAGTAGCAAGTATGCAAGAGCAATGGACAGGAATCAAGGATGAGTTTATAGAGTTACGAAGAAATCTAGAGCGATCTGGGGAAAAATTTGCTTCTGATATTCATAATGGACTGGATAAAACCTTTGATCATTTTGATCGCGAATTAACCGAAGCGATGAAGAAGTTTAGTCAGTTAAATCGCCGCTTTACAGATAGTCATGAAAAGCTATTGAGAGAATTGGAAGAGCTACCGAGAAGGTTGGAGAGTGTTATACAATCCAAAGAGTGTGATGGTAAACAATAGAAGTATGTTCAACAATCCCTTTCATTGGAATGAATCTTTGATGATGAGGGAATCCCGTAGGTTGTTTTCATCCCCAAAGCTGAAGCTTGGGGGTTTTCAAAATCCATTAGATAGAATACTAAACACCTGAACATTTTTTGTGCAGCAAAGGGATGATACAAGTCCATGAGGATTACAAGGGAGAGAGGAAGAGAATCGGGCCGGTTCCTTTTCTATATCAATGTTTTTGGAACAGTGCTTTTAGGAATTTTTTTTATTTACGCTTTAGTTCATGCTCATGATTTGGAGCAGCCAGAGAAAAAAGAAAAGTCGATTTCAAAGGTTGTAAAGGAAAAGAGCGAAGAAGCGAGTAATCTGGATCGGATCGCCCAAACTCTTGCAAAACAGGGAGCAGTGGTCGACCTTGAGGTTGAAAAGGGGGTGATTCGTTTTCCACAGCGGATTTTGTTTGACTTTGATTCTGCGATTCTCTCCAAGGAAGGCAAGGAAATTTTGCAGCAACACCTTCCTCTGTATTTGAGAGTTTTGATGGAAGAGTCTTATTGTGATGAGGTTGCCGCCTTGGTGATCGAAGGGCATACCGATGATAAGGGCTCTTATGCCTATAATATGAAATTATCGCAAGAGCGGGCTAATGCGGTATTTCAGTATCTCTACAGTGAACAATTTCCCCCTTTTGACGGGAAAGGGTGCTCGCAACTCCCCGTGTTGGTACAGGGAGCAGGGCCTAGTATTCCTGTTTATACGGAGGAGAAGTATGATGCTGCCCAATCCCGTCGAGTAGAAATTTTGTTTCAGTTGAAAAAGGAAGTGGATGAATGAGGTATGTGTATCACCCAGTCCGGTTGCGTGCTTGGGTGAGAGAAGAGATAGTTGGGGAGGAGGCTTTGTTCGAGTTTTCATTGCCCCCGCAGTTAGAGCCTTTAAAAGAAGGCTTTGCTCAGGCTCGGGCGCGGGGTCAGATGGTATTGGACAGATGGGTACGAGGTTTAAGCCGTTTGGAGAAGTGCCTCTTGCCCATTCTGTTTATCTTGGATGAGCGGGAAAAGGGCCGCTTGGTACTGCGGCCTTATATTTACCGTCAATTGAGAGATTGGCGTACTTTTCCTTTCCTTGTTGGCTTTCTATACCAAAGGGGTGTTTGCTTTCTATACCAGCAGGATCAAGAACATTGGTACCAATTGATGTGGATGTGGATTCGGAAAGCTTATTTCTATCGCCAAGAAGAGATTGAGAAAAGGATGACGCCACGTCAAGTAAAAAGGTGGAGAAAGTGGCTTAGTCATCCAATGAACCCGATTAAACACCTCGTTGAAATGGCTCTTAAAGAAGCAAGGTATTTTGATGTCATCGAAGAGGTAGGCTTAACTTCCGATTACCCTTTTTTCCACCGCGTGTGGAAAGTGACTTTATGTGAGGCACCCCTGGAGTTTTTTAAGCGCGAAAAGAAGCTTTGTCTAGCCTTGTTTGCTCAAGGAACTTCTTCTTTCCGGGAAAAGATGGTGATACATCTTGTGCAGCGAGAGATCCTTGATGAAGTGCCTGAATTAGGGGATTTAATCTATGAAATAATGAAGACTTATCGGATGGAACCTCACCTATGGGTAAATATTCCAGAACGTGAGCGGCGGAATTTTCACAATTGGGTGGTACGCCGAAAGAAAGAGAAGTTCTCTGACTTCTACGATTATTTCCATGAACGTGTCCGGTATTGGCGAAAGTTTATTTACCGAGTACAGAAGGTAGTACCACTATTTAGGAGAGGAGAAAAAGCATTTTTGCTTTATTTTTCTGATGTTGTTGTGATGGAGCCGATTCAGGGGAAGCAAGCGGGGGCAGCCTATGTATATAGGCACTCCATTTTCCACAAAGAATTTGGGAAATTAGTAGAGGAGTGGGAGCAGAATAAGAAGATAAGGCTGAAAGATTTTCGTAATTTGGATTTAATTGCAACCGAGCACAAACTTGATCATCGTAAAAAGGAAGGTATGACTTGGCAAGAATTCTTTGACAAACAACTTTCTACTTGTTTAGGATGGGATGTGTCCGAGGACGATGAGAAGGAGGAGCGTGAATGAAGTGGACGGTGTTGGGGTACCAATCTCCCTATCCAGGACCTCAGGGAGCAACTCCTGGGTATCTGTTGGAGGTGGAAGGAAAGCGAATTCTTGTTGATTGTGGCAGTGGGGTACTGGCCCAGTTGTCCCAGTATTGCCGGCCGGATCAACTGGATGCGGTTTTCTTATCCCATTTACACCATGATCATATTGCTGACTTTTTTGTTCTGCAGTATAGCTTGTTAACGGCAAAAAGATTGGGGAGGCGGAGCAAGCCGCTTCCCGTTTTTGCACCTTTGACACCAGAAAAATGGGGTCGACTTCTTCCATATCATGAGCACATTCAGTTAACGGAAATTCGAGAGGGGATGGAAGTAGAGATCGACTCACTGAAGGTTTCTTTTTACCAAACAGATCACGGCGTTCCTTGTTTTGCGATGGTTTTTACCGTTAATGGATTAACCACTCTTTACGGAGCTGATTCCGGTCCTAAAACAGATTGGAGAAGAATGACTCATCGACCTGATTTGTTCATTTGTGAAGCTACATTTTTGGAACAAAATCGACCCAAGGAGTCCCTAGGTCACTTAAGTGCGAAGCAAGCTGGGGAGGCTGCCACAAGAATTGGAGCGAAGCGGTTATTGCTTACACACTTTTTTCCTGAATTTGATCCCGAAGCGGTAGCAGAAGAAGGGAAAGCATCCTTTTCAGGGGAGTTATGGATCGCCCATTGTGGACAGGTAATCTCTTTGTGACTGGGAAATGTCCACTATATAAGGACATATTCATTTCCATTCTTCATGGGAACTGCTATAATCCTTAGTAGATCACAACATTGGAAAGAAGGAAGTGTCCGCCGTGAGTGGAACAATGCGCGCACTCGTCAAACATCATGCTGATTTTGGTGCCCGTCTAGAGGAGGTTCCCATTCCAGAAATTGGTCCGGAAGAGGTATTAATCCGTGTACGGGCAGCCAGTTTATGTGGGACAGATGTTCATATTTATCAGTGGGATGACTGGGCCAAGGGACGGGTGAAGCCACCTTATGTTTTTGGGCATGAATTTTCAGGAGAAATTGTTGCCGTAGGTGAGAAAGTAACCCGTTTCCAGATCGGAGATCATGTCTCTGCTGAATCCCATATTGTGTGCGGAATTTGTCCCCAGTGTCGCCGGGGCGAAGGGCATGTATGCCAAAATACCTCAATTATTGGTGTAGACCGGGCAGGTTGTTTTGCTGAGTATATTGCGATGCCAGCTGAAAATTTATGGAAAAATGATCCTTCGCTTCCCTTTGAAACCGCTTCAATTATGGAGCCTATGGGAAATGCAGTTCATACAACTCTGGCTGGGCCCATCGCTGGAAAGCAAGTTGCCGTAATCGGCTGTGGCCCAATTGGTTTAATGGCTATTTCCGTTGCCCAGGCGGCAGGTGCAGCTCGTGTTTATGCTTTTGATATAAACCCCTATCGACTGCAGTTGGCGAAGCAGATGGGGGCATCAGCAGTGATCAACTCTGCAGAGGAAGACCCAGTGGAGAAAATCGCTTCACTTACAGATGATTCGGGTGTAGATGTAGTTTTGGAGATGTCGGGTCATCCTGAAGCGATTCGCCAGGGGTTACGTATGGTAACTTTAGGTGGACGTGTTTCTTTGCTTGGCTTGCCGACAGAGAAGGTGAGCTTGGATATTGCCAACGATCTGGTTTTCAAGGGACTTACTGTACAGGGGATTGTTGGCCGCCGTATGTATGAGACATGGGAGCAGACAGCCGGTTTCCTTCATTCTGGGAAGGTGAATTTGGAGCCGATCATTACCCATCGGTTGCCCTTGGAGCAATTTGAGGAAGCATTTCAACTGATGATAAGTGGGAAGTCAGGAAAAGTGGTATTATATCCCTGATAGTTTACTAACAATCATGAAGGAGGCGGTTTTATATGCGGGGATTTGAGCATCTGCAGCAGGAGATTGAAAAGTGGAGAGAGGAAGGGGTTTTTCGACCGTTAACCGAAATTGCTTCGGAACAGGGAAGTAAGGTGGTTATCCGTGGTAAAGAGGTGATCCAGCTTTCCTCTAATAACTATCTCGGATTGACTACCCATCCGCGCTTGCGGAAAGCGGCGATTGAGGCAGTGGAGAAGTATGGTGCTGGTACAGGCTCGGTTCGGACGATTGCTGGTACTTTTTCGATGCATGAACAGTTCGAGGAAAAGTTAGCCCAATTTAAGAATACGGAAGCCACTTTGGTGTTTCAGTCCGGTTTTACTACCAATGCTGGGGTGATCGCTTCAATTTTAAGTGAGGAAGATGTTGTAATCAGTGATGCTTTAAATCACGCCAGTATTATTGATGGGATTCGGCTGACAAAGGCAAAGCGTAGAATTTATCAGCATAATGATATGGACGATTTGGAAAAGGCTTTAAAGGAATCTCAAGATGCCCGAACACGTTTGGTAGTAACTGATGGCGTCTTTAGTATGGATGGGGATATTGCTCCCTTGCCGGATATTGTCGCCTTGTGTGAAAAGTACGATGCTCTGGTAATGGTAGATGATGCCCATTCCAGTGGGGTACTAGGGAAAAATGGTCGAGGTACAATTGACCATTTCGGTTTACACGGCCGAGTTCATATTCAAGTGGGAACATTGTCCAAGGCGATTGGTGTATTGGGAGGGTATGTGGCAGGACCCAAGGTGCTGCGTGATTATTTGATTCATCGGGCTCGCCCCTTCTTGTTTAGTACTTCTCATCCCCCAGCAGTAACTGCAGCATGCAGTGCGGCAATCGATGTGCTCCAGGAAGAGCCTGAGCTAATCGAGCGGTTGTGGGATAACACTCGTTTCTTTAAAGAGGGCCTAAAACGTTTAGGCTTTGATACGGGAGAAAGTGAAACACCCATTACTCCTGTAATTGTAGGAGAAGGAGCTAAGGCAATGGCCTTATCGGATGCCTTGTTTGAAGAAGGGGTATATGCACAGGGAATTGCCTATCCAACCGTCCCCAAGGATAAGGCCCGTGTCCGGACGATTGTCACAGCAGTACATACACGGGAAGAGCTCAGCTTTGCTCTGGATGCCTTTGAGCGAGCTGGGAAGAGGTTGGGAATCATTTAAAGCAATTACAATTCGTAATAAAGGACCCGACGTTGTAATACGTCGGGTTGTTTTTATTTTTGCCATGAACGGACGAATTGGCGAGTCCCTTGAGCAGAGATGGCTAATATGACACTTGATGCGATAAAGATCCATTGAATCGGAATTACTTCCGCCAACATACTGATAAATAAAATAGACACCCCAAAAACAAGGGAGATAAGCGCACTTTGCGCGCTGGTTACTTTGGGTAAATCCTTTGTCGTCGTTTCTTTTTGTATAAACACCTGAAGAATGATCCCTTTCATTTGATCAAAACATCCATTCATTGCAAGAAGAAATAAGGCAACAACAGGATACGGGTTTAGTGCAAACCAAAAAGTACTGATCGCCGTTGAAAAAGCGACTGTGATGATAAATCTCCCTTGTTTTTTCTCTATCCATTTTCCACCTTTTAGAATTAGCCCGCCTCCTATGATGAGACCAAAAAAATAACTTGAGTTCAAATAGCCCCACCATGCTTCAGAGACATGGAGAACATCTTGTACAAAAATGTACAATAATGCCGCCACCCAAACGACATTTGCAATTGTATCAAGGGTAAAAATGTAATGAATCGTTTTTAAGTGAGGATGATGCCAAATAAGTTGCCAGCCTTCTTTTATTTCTTGAAACCACTCAATCCGCCCTTCTTTTTTCTCAAAGGGGTGGGGATCAAAAATTTTCCACATTAAGAAGCTTGCCATCATGTATAAAATGACGACGATCCAAAGGATAGAGGAATGTTTCAAATAAGCAACTGCTACTCCACCAAGAGTCCATCCTCCAAATTGAACCATCTCAGAGATTGTCGCCATAAAGCTATTCGCTTTTCTTAATTGATGTGTTTCTACCAGTCGCGGTAAAAGGGCATACGTTGCAGGAGCTGCCCAACCGTCTAAAAAGGCTATGATACTGATGACGAAAAAAGTAAGGATCAGTGGAACCGAGGAATTAAAGTAAATCTGGAGGACGAAGAGAAATAGCCCGCTTGTTTTCCAGAGTTGGGAGTAGAACAAAATCGATCGCAGTGGGTAACGATTGATAAGAGGTGGTGCAAAAAAACCACTTAAAAATCGTCCCATTGTATTTAAAAACGGCAATAGTCCGACGATAAAGGTTGATTCTGTCGCTGTATATAAAATGGCGACGAGTCCGACAATATAAAGAACATCCCCGAGGTCTGCCAATGCTTGACCATACCATAAATAACGAAATGATTGATTTTGCATATAAACTACCTCTTATAATAATTTTTTAATTTGCGAGTAGAGGTAGTTTAATCACATTGGAAAATACTCCTATTCCTAATAAAAAATGAGAAGTAACTAGCTGTAAACAGATTTATAAGAGGTCGTATCTGCAAAATCATTTTTTATATTATATCGTGATTATGCTGTATTGTCTTCCTAATTTAATATAACTACATAACAAGAGTTTCAGTATGCTTGTGGTTTTATGCTTGTTCAATTATGGTCCTTTGATACTATTGATATCAATCTATTTTTCATTCTCTCAACGATAACCACAAACACTTATAGAAACAAATTCATAATGTAATAGTGATCAAGGGAAAGGAGGAGAAGAAATGGGTAAAGTTCATTGCAAAAAACGACGACATTGGTGGATGAGAGGAAACAACTCAGGCAGTAGAAATGGAATTGCTACCGCTGCTGCTGCTGCTGCTGCCGCTGCGGGGCATGCCGCTGCCGCCGCTGCCGCTGCTGCCGCGGGTCGCAATAGTTCCGCTGCCGCTGCTGCTGCTGCTGCGGGTCGCTCTGCTGCTGCTGCTGCCGCTGCTGCTGCTGGTCCTCATGCCGCTGCCGCCGCCGCCGCTGCCGCCGCTGCTGCTGGCCGTAATGGTGCCGCCGCTGCTGCTGCTGCCGCTGCTGGTCGTCATGCCGCTGCTGCTGCCGCTGCCGCCGCTGCTTCTGGCAATGGGTCTTCCTCTGCCGCTGCTGCCGCCGCTGCGGGGCATGCCGCTGCCGCTGCTGCCGCTGCTGCCGCTGCCGGAAGTGCCGCTGCCGCTGCTGCTGCTGCCGCCTCTGCTCGTCGTTAACGTAAGTGATTTGGTAGATCCTGCTCTTTCTAAGGGCAGGATCTATATAGTTTAAACCAGTTTGTAATGCAAACCTAATACATACATCGACACGCCACTACACTTGCCAGTGATGGCCATTGATGGGAGGGTCCATTTACGTTATAATTTTTCTAGATGATGGGGTAATGTGCACGTTTCGATAGAAAGGTGTTGAATATAGATGGACGGCAAACAAAATTACAAAGCTCCTTTTGTGCCTCCCAATCTGTTTGAGGCAAAAAGAAGGGGCCGATCAGAGGTTAAGGTACTGCAATTTGAAGATATTCCAGAAGAAATGAAAAAAATCGGGTACGGCAAACGGTATTTGATTCGCACCTACGGTTGCCAAATGAACGTTCATGATAGTGAGACCATTGCCGGTTTATTAGAAACGATGGGCTATAAGCCGACCGAAGAGGAAGAGGAGGCTGATCTGATTCTTCTCAACACCTGTGCGATCCGTGAAAATGCGGAGGATAAGGTGTTTGGAGAAATTGGCCGATTAAAAACCCTCAAGCTGGAAAATCCAGAGCTAGTATTGGGTGTCTGTGGCTGTATGTCACAAGAAGAGTCAGTGGTTAACCGTATTTTGCAGCAGCATCAATATGTGGATTTGATTTTTGGTACCCACAACATTCACCGCCTTCCTTACTTGCTACGAGATGCATTGATGAGCAAGGAGATGGTCGTGGAAGTATGGTCCAAGGAAGGGGATATAGTAGAAAACTTACCCAAGGTACGGCAAGATGGTCTCAAGGCATGGGTCAACATTATGTACGGATGCGATAAATTCTGCACTTACTGTATTGTGCCCTATACCCGAGGAAAAGAGCGAAGTCGTCGGCCAGAAGAAGTATTGGCTGAAATTCGTGACTTGGCCCGTCGTGGGTATCAAGAGGTAACACTACTTGGGCAAAATGTGAATGCCTATGGAAAAGATTTTGTGGACCGAAATTATCGCTTTGCCGATTTGATGGATGATGTACGCAAAATCGGGATTCCTCGTGTTCGTTTTACGACCAGTCACCCTCGGGACTTTGACGATCGTCTGATTGAAGTATTAGCTAAGAGGGGCAACTTGGTAGAGCATATTCATCTTCCCGTTCAATCGGGTAGCAATCAAATTTTAAAGCGGATGGCTCGCAAATATACTCGGGAAAGTTATCTAGAGTTGGTCCGGAAAATTCGAGAAGCAATTCCAGATGTAGTATTGACAACAGATATTATTGTGGGCTTTCCCGGGGAAACTGAAGAGCAATTTGAGGAAACGTTGTCCTTAGTGCGAGAAGTAGAGTATGATTCGGCGTTTACCTTCATTTATTCACCCCGTGAAGGAACACCAGGGGCAAAAATGGAAGATAATGTGTCTGAAGAAGAAAAAAAGGAGCGACTTCATCGCTTGAACCGCCTGCAGGATGAAATTAGTCTCCGAAAAAATGAAGCCCTGCGGGGAACCGAGGTCGAAGTGTTGGTTGAAGGGGCTAGCAAAAAGAATCCAGAGGTGCTATCCGGCCGAACACGTACCAATAAGTTGGTTAATTTCCGAGGTCCACAGCATTTGATTGGAAAGTTTGTAAAGGTGCGGATCGATCAACCCCAAACTTGGACCCTAAACGGTGTCTGGGTAGAGGAACCAAGAGCTGAAGTGGGGAGCTAAGGATGAAAGTAAAGGAAGACCACCCGGTGATTCAGATGGCCCAACGCCTCGGTAGACGTTTGGCGGAAACGGAAGAGATTATTCGGTTTCGACAGGCCGAAGAACAGATCGCCAATTCCCAACGTGTACAGGGGTTGATTGAGGCGATCAAGAAAAAGCAAAAAGAATTGGTTCATGCCCGGCACTATAAAAAACGGCACTATATGGAGCAGTTAAAGCAAGAGCTAGATTTGCTTCAGCGCGATTTTGATCAATTACCGATTGTACGGGAATACCAGCAATCACAAGTAGAAATTAATCAGCTCTTGCAGATGATTCAGCAGATAGTGGCTGACTCACTGTCCCAAAAAATTGAGGTGGAGACAGGGGGAAGTGTTTCTCAAGGGTGTGCCGGTGGCGGTCCTTGCGGGTGTAAATAACAAATAAAGAAGTAGAGGAAATAGGCCCACGATGATTCGTGGTTTTTTTTTGTGCACCCTAGACTCCTGCCCTGCATAAATATGTAACTGAATGACTGTTTGGAGGAGGGAACGACGAATGGCGAATATAGATAGAGAAGTGCAATACCGCCATATTATTACTAAAGCGGTGTGTGGTAGGGGGCAAAAGTTTTCTCAGGCAACACATACGATTGCTTCACCTGATAATATTTCCAGTATTTTAGGGGCCTGGGTGATTAATCACAATTATAAAGCGGGTCGAGCGGGGGATCAGGTGGAGATTGTTGGTAGCTACGATATTAATATTTGGTTTTCTTATAGTGGAAATACGAAGACGGATGTTGTCAAAGAGACGGTCCGTTATGTGGAGCCTGTTTCCCTCAGTTACCTAGACCGTAATCTACGAGAGGATACGATGGAAGTAAGTGTATCCTGCACTCAATCTCCACATTGTGTTGAGGCAACCCTTTCAGGAGATGCCGTGTTGGTTCGCGTAGAGAAAGAGCATGCTGTGGAGATTACAGGAGAGACCAAGATTTGTGTCGCCGTTTATCCTGATTCATATGATGATATGGATGAGAAAGACTTTACAACCATGAGCACTGAGGAGAACAGGGAAGATTTTGAGGATTTAGATCCTAATCTGGTGATTGATGATCTGGAAGGATAATGTTTTTCATATTGCTCCCTACTTGGAGGCAGAAGCCTCTTTTTTTTTACTAACGTTACCCGTTCATACCTCATAACATATGATCAGGAAGAGGAAAGGGGGAAGGCCACTTATGGGTTCCCTCGTAATTGCCAGTGATCAATTGGATGCGTCCTCCCTTGATCATCTCTTGCTTTCTAAAGAGAACTTCCCTGCATCCTTAAAGCTTGACATACCTCATTTGGGTTATACCGAGTCATTATTTCTACTAAATGATGCGGATCTTGTAGAGCAATATCGCAGCAAAGAATCGCGAATGGATACCTTATCCTTGCACAATGTCCGTGTTTCATCTGCAACTTCTTCGATTGTCCGACAGTATGTGGTTGTGGTATTTCAAACAGAGGTACTCCTTACTTACCGGACGAAAAATCATGGGGTTGGCTTGGCAGGTCGCAAACAAGAGCGTTTTTATCGGGTTTCTCCTAAGGATCAAAGTAGGGAAGTCCGAAGGATTCATACATTGGCGATCCGTTCTCTTTATGCTTTGGGTTTGGATTATGGAGTCGTCAAAGCGGCGGTATTACAGGGAAATCGGACTGCGGTGTTGGACGTGATTCTTAGTCCGCGACTCAATATGGAAATCGGACGGCATCTCGCTGGGGCAGTGATTAAGTATGGTAAGTCATTGCCTCAGCTGGCTGTTTCTCTGAAAAAGGTAATGCTTGGGGCAGATCCGGAATTTATTATGGAGTCGTTAAAGGGGGAGATTATACTTGCTTCCGAGTATTTTCCCCGGTTTGGATCTGTAGGATGTGACGCGATTTGGCAAGGGCGGAACCGTTCCCATAAACCGGTAGTTGAGATCCGGCCTAAGCCAACCAATCAGCCACGTGAGCTGGTGGTTCGTATGTATCAAGGGATGCAGAAGGCCAATCAGAAAGTAAAGCACCTTTCTTTACGTTGGTTGGCAGGTGGGCTTCCACATGCAGGCTTTCCATTGGGAGGACATATCCATTTTAGTGGGATCCATCTTAACTTTAAACTGCTCCGTGCCTTAGATAACTATTTGGCATTGCCATTGGTATTGGCAGAGGATCCTCGTGGAAAAAAGCGGCGCCCGAAATACGGTTTTTTAGGTGATTTTCGCCGTCAGTTCCATGGTGGGTTTGAATATCGGACTCTTCCCAGTTGGTTGGTTTCACCAACTTTAACCAAGGGAGTTATCGCTGCCGCTCAGGTAATTGCAGCGCAATATCCGTACTTGCGTTACAATCCGCTAAAAGATTCTTCAATCCAGACAGCCTATTATCAAGGATCTAAAGAGAAGTTGAAAAAAATTGTTCCTATTTTGTGGAGGGACCTGACTCGCCTGTCCGAGTACAAGGAATACCAAACTTACCTAGATGGTTTTTTTTCTCTGCTTCTTTCAGGAACTACCTGGAACGAACGGGTTGATTTTCGCAGGCGATGGAAACTGGCTCCATACAATCGGTGAATTCAAAAAGGGACCGATCTTTAGCAACATGTGACGGGTCCCTTTTTTATTTAAAAGGGGATCGCTTGTTCTACAGTTAAAACACATGATAAAATAAACGATACGACATTATTCGCCTCAGGAGGGTTTTACGTGACGAAATATACCCCGATGATCCGGCAGTATTTATCAATAAAAGAAGAAGTTGGAGATGCTTTTTTATTTTTTCGCCTCGGGGACTTTTATGAGTTGTTCTTTGAAGATGCGATCAAAGCAGCAGAAGAATTAGAGATTACCTTAACGGGGCGCGGAGCGGGAGAGGAACGGATCCCCATGTGTGGGGTGCCCTACCATTCAGCAGAGGGATACATTCAGCGTCTGATTGAAAAAGGATATAAGGTGGCCATCTGTGAACAGGTGGAAGATCCTGCTACCGCCAAAGGAGTGGTTAAACGGGAAGTAGTCAGGGTGGTTACTCCCGGGACGGTGATTGAGGAAAATTTATTGGCGGAACATGAAAATAATTTTTTGGTGGTATTAGCCTCTTATCAGGGTGTGTATGCTCTTTCCGCCAGTGATTTATCCACAGGAGAATGTCATGTGACGACTTTAGATGGAGAGGTAGAGGCTCTTGATGAGGTGCTCTCCTATCGGCCGAAGGAAGTGTTGTTAGATCCTGGTCTTGCTACAGATAAGGAGTTGACAAATACCTTAACCCAACGGTTAGGATATATCGGGGGTCTCTTGACGGTATTGGAAGAAGAAAAGATTCCGTCTTGGGATGAGATGGAGAATCGACTGGAAAAGCAATTTGCTTCTTTTCGTGAGGCCTGCCCTACGAAGGAGCGGGTATGGGTGATGGGGCTGCTTCTTATTTATCTGGAGCATACCCAAAAACGCTCCTTAGGTCATATGAATCGGATTCGTCCATATGATTCCCGTCAGTTTATGTTTTTGGATGATGCAGCAAGGCGCACATTAGAGTTGACAGAGACTTTGCGGGAAGGGAAGCGGCAAGGCTCATTATTGGGATTGATTGATCGTACTGCAACTGCGATGGGTTCACGGTTGTTAAAAAAATGGCTGGACAAGCCACTTTTGAAAAAGGAAGAAATTGAAGCTCGTCTTGATGCGATCCAAGCTCTACGTGATGATTTGCTTCTACTGGAGGAGATCCGAGAGCAATTAAAAGCCGTCTATGACTTGGAGCGTTTGGCTGCTCGAATTGCTTACGGGAGTGCTAGCGGCCGGGATTTACAAGGGTTGTTACGATCTCTTCGCTCCCTACCTAAAATTAAGGAGCACATCTTACAACGGGAATCGGAGGCCTTGAGGCGGTTGGTTGTAAAGATGGATCTTTGCCAGGATGTGGCTGATCTAATTGATCAGGCGATTGTAAACGATCCTCCACTCTCAGTAAAAGAGGGCGGGGTGATTAAGGATGGATATGATGCAGAATTGGATCGTCTGCGTTCTGTGCAGAAAGAAGGAAAAGAGTGGCTAGCTCAATTGGAGGCCCGGGAGCGGGAAGAAACGGGGATTAAGTCTCTGAAAGTAGGTTACAACCGGGTGTTCGGGTATTACATAGAGGTGACAAAGCCCAATCTACACCTGCTTCCTGAAGGTCGATACCAGCGAAAGCAGACATTGGCTGGGTCAGAACGCTTTATCACCCAAGAGCTAAAGGAACGGGAACAAAGTATTTTGGATGCAGCCGAAAAGTCGATGGAGCTGGAGTATCAGCTTTTTGTGCAAGTACGGGAGAAAATTGCAAAGGAAACAGCACGTCTCCAAGCCCTGGCGGAACAAGTGGCGCAGTTGGATGTGTTGCAATCCCTTGCCTCTGTGGCCCATCGGTATCATTATGTTCGCCCAACCTTTAGCCGAGATCGTTTTTATATCAAAGGGGGGCGGCATCCGGTAGTAGAAGCAGCGGTAGGAGAGGAACATTATGTGCCTAATGATACAGAGCTGAGTTCAAAGCGACAGATCCTTTTGATCACAGGGCCCAATATGGCCGGAAAAAGTACCTATATGCGTCAGGTGGCTTTGATCGCTATCATGGCTCAAATTGGGAGCTTCGTCCCCGCAGAGAAAGCGGAGGTGCCCATCTTGGACCGGATTTTTACTCGAATTGGTGCGGCAGATGATCTGGCTGGGGGACGGAGTACTTTTATGGTGGAGATGACGGAAACCTGTACCGCCTTGTCCGAAGCAACGCCTCGAAGTCTTATTTTGTTGGATGAGGTAGGAAGAGGTACATCTACCTATGATGGAATGGCTTTAGCCCAGGCGATTTGTGAGTATATCCATGATCGGGTAGGGGCAATGACGCTTTTTTCGACTCATTATCATGAGCTGACTGAGTTGGAGCAAAAGTTGCCGAGGGTTGCAAATGTGCATGCGCGTTGTGTAGAACGGGAGGGCAAGGTGGTATTTCTTTATCGTGTGGAGCCGGGCCGGGCGGATAAAAGCTATGGAATTCATGTGGCAGAGTTGGCAGGAATGCCGAAGGAAGCTATCCATCGAGCCCAGGCGATCCTGGAACAACTGGAAGGGAAAAAACAGGTGGCGGCAACAGAGCAGCTGGATTTATTCCAGTTTGTCAATGAGCCAGAGACCACTTCTAATCTTACTTCTACAGAAATCCAAGTGCTGGAATCGATTCGAGAGTGGGATCTCCTTGGAACGACGCCGATGGAATCCCTGCAATTTTTGATGGAGATACAAAAGAAGCTAAAGGAGAGTGGATCATCAAAGGGGGAGCAGGATGGGTAAGATTCGCATCTTAGATAGTCAATTGGCCAACCAGATTGCAGCGGGGGAGGTGGTAGAACGACCTGCCTCAGTTGTAAAAGAGCTGGTGGAGAATGCCTTGGATGCGGGAGCAACTCGAATTTTGACGCGGATTGAGGAAGGGGGGACGCGTCTTATTGCCGTCTCCGATAATGGTTCAGGCATGGATCGGGAGGATGTAGAACTCGCTTTTTCTCGCCATGCGACGAGTAAGATTCGCCGGGAACGAGATCTCTTTGCCATTCAAAGCCTCGGTTTTCGGGGAGAGGCGTTGCCCAGTATTGCTTCTGTTTCCCGGTTAACGCTTACTACGGCTGAAAAAGGAGGGGGGCCGGCAACGCAAGCAGAGTTGGAAGGGGGCGAATGGGTTTCGATAAAGGAGACGGCTCGTTCCCCGGGAACCGATGTAGTGGTTCGGGACTTATTTTACAATACGCCGGCCCGTTTGAAATACCTAAAAACAGTCAACACTGAAGTTAGTCATGTAGCCGATCTCATTGGACGGTTGGCCTTAGCTCATCCCGATGTATCTTTTTTACTGGAACATAACCAGCGGGAGATTTTTCGCACTGCTGGGGACGGCAAATTGCTTCATGGGATTTTTGCTCTTTATGGGAAGCGAGTTGCCTCGAAAATGATTCCTTTGGCAGCAGAAGATATGGATTTTCGAATTTCAGGGTATGTAGGCCGGCCGGAAGTGCTTCGCTCGAATCGTTCCTATATTTCTACGATCATTAATGGACGTTTTGTCCGGAGTTTACCGCTTACCCAAGCAGTGATCCGGGGTTATGATACACTCCTTCCCGTAGGCCGCTTTCCCATTGCTGTGTTATTGATTGAAATGGATCCCAAGCTGGTCGATGTGAATGTCCATCCGGCGAAGCTGGAAGTGCGGCTAAGTAAAGAGCGGGAGCTGGTCTCCTTGGTGGAACAGTCGATTCGCGAGCTATTTCAAAAACAAGTATTAATCCCCAAAGTGGAATCTCCTGTGTCGCAACGGCAGCCTCGCGTTAGACCTGTTCAACAGCGCTTAGATTTGGAGCAGGGAGTCACTAAGACCCCAAAGAATATAGTTCTTCCTCGAACCACATCCCCGGAATATATTAAGGAAGAAAGAGCGGTGTTTACTGAAAAACGACCGGTGCTACGACAAGAACAGCCAAGGGGGAAAATCTTAAAGGTAGAGCCCCCAGAAAAGGCCCCGGAAGTAACTCCTCGTCCAAGGGAGTCGAGGGAGCATCCCCAAGAGATCGAAACGACTAAAGAGTCTTTTCCGGAGATGTCCCCTTTGACACAGATCCATGGGACTTATATCGTCGCCCAAGGGGAGGATGGTTTTTATCTTATTGATCAGCATGCCGCTCATGAGCGTATCTATTATGAGATTTTCCGCGAAGAGTTCGGGAAAAAGACAGAGGATCGCCAAACGCTTTTATTACCTCTTTCCATTGAATGTACGGCAGCAGAGGCGGCAGTGGTGAAAGAGCACTTGGATCAGTTGGAGCATTTGGGTCTAGAATTGGAGCCCTTTGGTGGTACAACCTTTTTACTCCGTTCCCATCCGCGGTGGATTCCAGAGGAGAGCATTGAATCTGTTGTTCAGGAGATTATTGGTTGGTTGATGCAACGAGGAAGGGTAAAGACAGAGGAGCTCCGTGACGAGGGTGCTAAGATGATGTCTTGCAAGGCAGCGATTAAGGCAAATCGCTTTTTACGGCAAGAAGAGATGGAGCACTTAATTAAACAATTAAAGGCATGCCAGAGCCCCTTTACTTGTCCTCACGGTCGACCTGTGCTGATCCATTTTTCGACCCGTGAAATTGAAAAGATGTTTAAGCGGGTGATGTAGGTGTGTTTGTGACAACCTCTTATCAACCCCGTAAAGAGGAGCGGGAGCTGGCAATCAAAGTAGCTTCGGAGTTAGGGATCCCTTATTATGAACGAAAAAGGGAAGGGCTTTCCAAAATGTTTTCCCGTTTACAAAGGCGAGAGGCGATCGTAGTTACCCGCGAAGGAGTTCGGTGGGAGGATCATCAGGGAAGACGATTTTTCTTTCACCCCAATATGGCCACCCTACGGGTACAAGGGATGGCCCAGGGAAGAGAGGATCCGTTAGTGAAAGTGGCTGGCTTGCAACCGGGAGATCATGTTTTGGATTGTACCTTGGGAATGGGAGCCGATGCAATTGTATCTGCAGTGGCTGTAGGGAAACAGGGGCGTGTAGTTGGAGTAGAAAGTGTCCCAGCCATTTGTTTTCTGGTGAAGCATGGATTGAAAACATATCAGACGGATGATAAACTGCTTGAGAAAGGGATGCGTTCGATTGAAGTGGTTTGTGGAGATCATCGGCAATATTTGGCATCCTGTAAGGACCGCTCTTTTGATGTGATCTTCTTTGATCCGATGTTTCGCGAAACTGTCTCTGCTTCGTCAGCGATGAGAGCACTAAAGCCGTTGGCCAATGATGAACCGTTGGAGATAGAGACGATTGAAGAGGCAGTGCGAGTTGCCCGGCGGCGTGTCGTATTAAAAGAGCGGAAAAAAAGTGCCGAATTTGCCCGACTTGGTTTTCAGGTCCTGTGGGAATCCCATACTTATGCATTAGGTGTAATTAATGTGGGGGAGAGGAGGGGATGAAAGAAGATCTGTTAGTAATTGTCGGGCCGACAGCCGTGGGCAAAACAAGGTTAAGCCTAGAGTTAGCAGCAGAGTTTAACGGGGAGATTATTTCGGGAGATTCCATGCAGGTATATCGTGGTATGGACATTGGAACAGCGAAAGCGACTGCTGCTGAGCGAGCTAAAGTTCCACACCATCTGATTGATTTCCTGGATCCCGATCGCCCCTTCTCGGTAGAGGAATTTCAGCGTTTGGCACGGAAGAAGATTACCGAAATCCAAAACCGAAAGCATTTACCGATGTTGGTGGGAGGAACAGGACTTTATATTCAAGCGGTAACCCATGGTTATCAGTTTCCAGGGGTAGAAGCTGATCCAGATTTCCGTGAAGAGATGAATGCTTTTGCTGATCGTGAAGGGAATGAGGCGTTGCTGGAGAAGTTGCGAAAGGTTGATCCCAAAACTGCCGCTCGTCTTCATCCCAACAACCGCCCCCGAGTGATCCGAGCCCTAGAGATCTATCGTGCTACTGGAAAGCCTGCTTCTCAATTGATGCGGAAAGAGTCCGAGTCTCCATATCACTTGTTGTGGATTGGGTTGACTAGGCCTCGGCCGATGTTGTATCAGCGCATTGATCAGCGGGTGGATTCGATGATCGAAGCGGGTTTGGTAGAGGAGGTAGCCCGCTTGCGTCGGTTAGGGTATGGGAAGGATCTCCAATCGATGCAAGCCTTGGGGTATAAGGAGATCATGGAGTATCTCGAGGGTAGGATGTCATTGGCAGAGGCGATTGAGGAAATAAAACGTGGTACGCGGAATTATGCAAAGCGTCAACTTTCTTGGTTCCGTCGGATTAAAGAAATTAATTGGTTTGATGTGTCCGATCCGGAAACAGGAAAAGAAATTCAACAATTGGTAGCAGGAAACTTCCCTGGTTACAGAGAATAGAGTAAACTAATGCCAAAGGTACATAGGAGGTACAGAGACTTGAAGCAGGCAATCAACATTCAAGATACATTTCTAAACCAAATCCGCAAAGATGCGGTTCCCGTAACGATTTATTTGATCAATGGCTTTCAATTGCGAGGAGTAGTACGGGGCTTCGATAATTTTACCATTGTGATCGATAGTGATGGGAAGCAACAGATGGTGTACAAGCATGCTATTTCTACCTTTACTCCTTCCCGTGCAGTATCTCTCATGCCTCAGGACGAAGCGGATAAAGAAAGTTAAAACCAAGTGGATGCCACTTGGTTTTTTTATGTCTGGCACCAATGAATGGGCACTTGCGTATACTTAGGAGAGCCAGATTCCACAATTCGAGGTGACAGACATGAAAGGGCGTGTTAAGGCACGCGAGTCGCACCGGATTCAGGTTGTATTGGATCAGCGGGTCGAGCACAATTATTCGTCGGATTTCCGATCAGATCAAGTGGCAATAAGAGCGGATGAGGTGTATGGTGAACTTCAACCATGTATGGATGAAATAAATAATTTGATTGGCCTCTCCCAAGTGAAGAAGTTTATACGTGAAATATACGCATGGTTGAAGGTTTGCCAAAAAAGGCGTTCCGCAGGGCTTACGGTGGATCAGCAGGTGCTTCATATGGTGTTTACCGGCAATCCAGGGACGGGAAAAACCACTGTGGCTCGGATTTTTGGCCGGTTATTCAAGGAGATGGAAGTACTTTCCACAGGACATCTGGTAGAGGTTGAGCGGGCGGATCTTGTTGGAGAGTATATTGGACATACTGCCCAGAAAACTCGGGAGCATGTTCAAAAGGCATTGGGAGGAATTTTATTTATCGATGAGGCTTATTCCCTAGCCCGAGGAGGGGAGAAGGATTTTGGGAAAGAAGCTATTGATACATTGGTAAAAGCGATGGAGGATCATAAAAACGACTTTGTCCTTATTTTGGCTGGATATCCTGCGGAGATGGATCGTTTTATCCGTTCCAATCCCGGACTTCCTTCCCGCTTTCCGATCAAGTTAAACTTTCCGGATTTCACAATTCAGGAACTGATTGCTATTGGAGAGCAAATGCTTAAGGAGAGACAATATCGACTGTCGGTACCAGCACGGGAGAAATTAAAGGGATATCTCTTAAAGGAGATTGGTCGTGGCTGGAACGACTTTGGCAATGCACGTCATGTGCGCAATGTGCTGGAACAGGCAATCCGGAATCAAGCTGTTCGGCTGCTCCATTCCCCTTATCCTACCCGAGATGAGCTGATGATCCTAAGAGCTGAAGATTTTCAATTTACTCCTGAGGGATCATCGAAATCACACACCTATTCATGGTATACTTAATTTGAAAAATATGATGTGGCTCACCTAAGGAGGAGAGCGATAATAGACGGAACAAAACGGGAACGGGCAATCATTATCGGTTTTGGCCCTAGACGAGAAGAAGAGGCAATTCGTTCTTCTCTAGATGAATTGGTTCGCTTAGCGGATACGGCTCAAGCCGATGTGATTGCCACTGAGATACAGTTTCTTG
Source organism: uncultured Thermoactinomycetaceae bacterium (assembly GCA_937975135.1). Taxonomy (GTDB): domain Bacteria; phylum Bacillota; class Bacilli; order Thermoactinomycetales; family CALJVA01; genus CALJVA01. Next base: position 47,154 of record CALJVA010000048.1, read on the forward strand.
ATCGACCAGACCCTTCGTGGATGATAGGACGTGGGAAGGCAGAGGAGATTGCCCGTTTGGCAGAAGAGCAGCAGGCGGATCTGATCATCTTTAATTCTGAGCTATCTCCGGCCCAGCAGAATCATTTACAAGAAATAATGCCTGGGAAGGTAATTGATCGGACACGGTTGATCTTAGACATTTTTGCCATGCGTGCCAAAACCAAAGAAGGACGGATACAGGTAGAATTGGCCCAACTGGAATATCTGTTACCTCGCCTCACAGGTCGTGGTGGAGAAATGTCTCGTTTAGGAGGCGGAATTGGAACACGGGGTCCCGGAGAGAAGAAATTGGAGACAGACCGGCGAGCTATCCGCCGCAGAATCCGTGATTTAAAGCGCGAACTAGAGCAGGTTCGTCGGCACCGGGCTTTACATCTTGCCCGGCGCCGTAAAATGGAAATTACCCAAGTAGCTTTGGTAGGATACACCAATGCGGGGAAAACGACGCTGTTAAATCAACTGACCGGGGCAGGTGGATTAGCAGAGGATCGACTCTTTGCGACGCTTGATCCTACTTCCCGTTTTCTACAATTACCTTCCAAAGAAAAAATACTTCTTACAGATACTGTTGGCTTTATTCAAGATCTACCCCATGAGTTGGTTGCTGCTTTTCGTTCTACTTTAGAGCAAGTGACTGAGGCAGATCTCTTATTACATGTGGTGGATGCCAGTCATCCGGAAGCAGATATGCAAATAGAAGTTGTGGACAAGGTGCTAACAGATCTCGGAGCAGGTAAGATTCCGATGCTGACAGTTTTAAATAAAGCAGATTTAGTACAGCAAGGGAGTTGGTTACCTGTTGGTCGCGATGCAATTTCGATTTCTGCTTTTTCAAAGAAGGATTTATTCCGGTTGATTGAGGCGATCGATAAGAAGTTGTACGCTGAACAAATTTACGGTTCAGTGGAATTCCCTGTTTGGCGTGGTGAGTTGATTTCTACTTTGTATCAGACCGCGGAGGTGCTCAATACAAAGGTTACGGATCGAACGATCCAGATCGACTTTCGCCTTCCCTTGCGCCGCTTTGAGCGTCTTTCTCCTGAAGTGAAGGCTTTGATTCGAACAAGATAATCAGGAACTGGGAATAGGGATGAGAAATGTTCAATCCCTCTCTTTTTTGTGTCTTAAAAATTAGAAGTAGAAATGGTGTTGCATGTGTATAAATCATTGGTTCATAAAGAGCAGCTTTGGCAGTGGACACAGGAAGTAGAAAAGTTTATCGCTCCCCGGATATCGGAAATATCCCGCCAAGTAGATGAACATCAATGGCGGGTGATTGAGGCTTTTCGTGAGGCCGGAGTGAGTGATTACCATCTCGTTGATTCAACCGGTTATGGATATGATGATTTGGGCCGTGAGACCTTAGAGCAAGTGTATGCAAAACTCTTTGGAGCAGAGGCTGCACTGGTAAGGCCCCAGATCATTTCCGGAACACATGCGATTGCAGCGAGTCTCTTTGGGGTGTTGCGCCCCAATGATGAATTGGTTTACATAACAGGTGCTCCCTACGATACACTTTTAGAAGTGATTGGGATCAGGGGGAAGGCTTCTGGATCTCTCATTGATCTGGGAGTTTCTTATCGGGAAGTGGAACTTACTCCTGAAGGAGAAGTTGACTGGGAAGGGGTGCGAAAAGCCCTTGCCACCCGTCCGCGTTGTGTAGCGATTCAACGTTCCCGAGGTTATGAGCAACGTCCTTCCTTTACAATCGCTGAAATTGAGAAGATGGTCCACTTTGTGCGCAAAATTCACCCTGAGGCAATTATTTTTGTAGATAATTGCTATGGTGAGTTTGTAGAGGCGCTGGAGCCTACTCATGTTGGGGCCGATTTGCTAGCAGGTTCCTTGATCAAAAATCCGGGGGGTGGTTTGGCTAAATCCGGGGGATATATTGTAGGTAGGCAAGAGGTAGTTGATTTGGCTGCTAGCCGTCTTTTTGCTCCAGGGATTGGAGCAGAAGGAGGGGCTATGCATGGGTACCAGCGGGACTATTTTCAAGGTCTTTTTCTTGCTCCTCATGTCGTTGGGGAGGCACTAAAAGGGGCTGTTTTTGCCGCGGCAATGTTGGAAAAAGCGGGGTTTTCCACTTCTCCTACTTGGGATGCCCCACGAACGGACATTATCCAGCAGATCAATTTAGACCAGCGGGAGTTGTTAATCTCTTTCTGTCAAGGAATCCAAGCCGCATCTCCCATTGATGCCCATGTTACCCCAATGCCTTCACCGATGCCGGGATATGCGGATCCGGTGATTATGGCTGGAGGTACTTTTGTGCAAGGAGCAAGCATCGAGCTGTCAGCAGATGGTCCGCTCCGTCCACCCTATACTGTATTTATGCAAGGTGGTCTTACCTATTCCCATGTGAAAATCGGGGTTTTAACTGCATTGGATCGCGTACTTAGCGCTAAAAATCAAGAAAATCACTTCTAAATAGATAAAGAGGGAGAACAACGGATGGAACTCTTATGGTGGATACTGATCATTATACTTTTTGTGGCCGGCTATGCAGGATTAATTGTTCCGATGTTACCAGGAGCTCCGCTTCAATTTATCGGGTTTTTGATTTACCATTTTGCGATTGATAATCAAGTATTGGGTCCCACTTTTTGGGTTGGAGCTGTATTGCTAAATATTATTATTTTCGCTGTTGACTATTTGGCGGGAGGGATCGCTACCCGGGCTTACGGTGGTTCCCGTTATTCGAGTTGGGCTGCAATTGCAGGGGCGTTAATTTTTCCATTTCTGTTAACCCCTTTGATTGGGATTATCGTAGGACCTATTATTGCTGTATTTATTGTGGAGCTTTTCCAGGGAAGAGGCTGGAAAGCAGCTTTAAAGGCAAGCTTTGGTAGCTTTGTTGGATTTATTGGTGGTGTTGTTGCCAAAGGATTATTGATGACCGCACTGATTGTATGGTTTTTTATTCTTATCTTTATCTAAAGGGCGTTTAGAGAGTAAACTTTTGCCGTGGAGGAGGCTCCACGGCGTTTTTATTTAATCTGCGAGGTAGAGGAATTTTGTTTCTGAGGAAAGGTACGACGGATAAAAATAGCCGCTATAAGGGCGCCTAGGAATAAGGCGCTTCCTCCCACAATCATGCTGCTGTGCATGCCACTGACGAAGGCTTCACCAATGATTTTCTGAAAAGTGGTCGTTTCAATTCCTAAGGGTAATGCAGTGTTTCCTTGCATTTCTCCTTGTGAAGCCAGAGTAAGGATCTGTTCGCGGGCAGTTTGTTTCAAAGGAAAAGAAGTGAGGGAATCCTCTAATGCTTCTCTAAACTGGCCTGATGTGATTGCGCCGAGGAGTGCGATGCCAAATAATCCCCCGCTTCCCGGTAGGTAGTTAAGGTCGCAGAGGCCATTCCAGCATGGTTGGAAGGTACTGCTCCCATCACAGCAGCTGTTGTGGGAGCCATGGTGCAACCAATCCCAAGTCCCATCATAACGACAATCCACCACCAGGTGGCGTAGGGGGTAGTGGCATCCAAGCGGAGAAAGAGTAACAGACTAGTTCCGGCCAGTACCATTCCTGCTATCATTGGAAGGCGTGAACCAAGGTGGCCAGCTAGTTTCCCTGCAAGGGGCGCCATGATGATCATTGCTATTGTAGCAGGTAAAAAGCGGAGGCCCGCTTCTGCAGAGGTGTATCCCTGAATTTGCTGCATATAAAGGGATAGGATAAAAAACATTGCAAAGAGTCCGAATCCAATCAGAAAACCAACAGCATTGGCCGCTGAAAACGTGGGATTGGTAAAGAAGCGAAGTGGAAACATTGGATTAGCAATTGATCGTTCGACAAGAAAGAAAATAACGAATAGGAGGAAAGCGGCTATAAATAGTCCAAGGATTAGTGGAGAAGTCCAACCCCATTGGTTCCCTTCGATAAGTGCAAAGGTTAAGGAGCCAAGAGAAAGAATCCAAAGGGCTTGACCGTAGAAATCGACGGGTTTTGGGTTTGGATCACGCGATTCAAGGATGAAACGGGTGACAAGAACAAAGGAAAGGATACCAATTGGGATATTGATGAGAAAGATGCTTTGCCAGCCAAAGGTGTTTACAAGAATTCCGCCGAGAAGTGGGCCCACCAAAAGGGCGAGGCCAGAGATCGCAGACCAAATGCCAAAAGCTTGTGCACGCTCGGCAGGGTCTGTAAAGGTGTGAGTAAGAATAGCCAATGATCCGGGAAGAAGTCCTGCTGCGCCAATCCCTTGTAAGGCTCGGCCAAATATCAGGGTTTCAATGTTGGGTGCCATGGCACACAGGGCGGAGGCAGCTGTGAAGATTCCCAATCCAATTAAAAATAAGCGTTTGCGACCAAAACGGTCTCCCAGAGTCCCACCGGTTAAAAGAAGGCTGGCGAATAGGAGCGAGTAGGCGTTAATAATCCACTGTAGTTTGGCAACTTCAGTTTGGAGATGGGATTGGATTGCTGGGAGTGCAAGGTAGACCACTGTACTATCAAGTAAAGCCATAAAGAGAGAAAAGCACATGGTGCCGAGGGTAAGTACCTTAAAGCGGCGATTTTCTTTGAACATAAGGAATCCCCCTATTGGGAAATTTATGAAAACATTATAATAATACCACAAGGGGAGAAAGGATGAAATACTTTGATGAAGGATGGGATCTTGATTTGATAATTTTTTTCGCTATAATTTATTGAAATAATATTCTTTAGAATATAGAGAGAAAATTTTCCTAGATGGATAGTGGCTAGTGAAAATAAGGCTTTTCTCTTAATGAGGCGAGTCTATTTTAAGGCGGGATTGAAAAGATGGAGAGAAGAGATGTTTTGGAAAAAAGATTAAATGATTTTTTTCGTATAAAGGATTTTGGCCCGGATCCGGCCTTTTCTCGCTTTATTCCGATGGTTTATGATCCAATTGGTGTTGATTGGAAGAGCACCTTTAATCCAGATTTTCTTCAGTATTTTAATGGATTGTTGTTAAAAGGTGCCGATGAAGTACATCGGGTGTTTTTGGCGGTCTTTCCGACGGACGATGTGCTAGAACGGTTTATAGCAGAGTCGGAAGAAGGAGATCTCCTTTTTATGCATCATCCACTTCTGATGGAATGTGGGGATCCGAGAGGGAAATGGGGAAGAGGTTTTGTTCCGATGGATAAAAAGTGGTTGGATCGTATAAAGGAGAAAAAGCTTTCGGTTTATACCTGTCACATACCGATGGATCTAAACCGGCAGGTAGGTACCAATGCCTCTATTGCTGAAGCGCTACAGGCGCAAGCAGTGGATACCTTTGCGCAGGGTTATGGGTGGATTTGTGAGATTGAAACGACCAATATCGATGCTTTAGTCGACTCTTTATTAGATATTTTTTCGATTCCTTATGTGGACTTTGAGGGAAAGAAGTTGCAAGAGATAAGCCGAGTGGCGATTCATGCGGGGTGTGGAGATCAGGTAGAATCGATGAGAGAAGCGGAAGCAAAGGGAGCACAAGCTTATATTACAGGTGAGATACACTGCCATATTGACAATGATTATGGACGAATGCGGTACCAGCAAATAATGGCGTATACAAAGGAGACGACCATGTCCTTAATCGGTGTTTCCCATTCTGCCTCGGAATACTTGGTGATGAAAACCCAAGCAAAGAAGTTTTTTGAGGATAATTTTTCTGTGCAGTGTATTTTGTTGCCGCAAAAAAAGTGGTGGCTGTAAGGCTTCTAGGGCAATCTCATCAGTCTCATCGTTTCGCAGGGTTTGAAAAGGGTAGAATCGTGGAATTTCAAGCGGCAAATTATCTAAACTAGTTTGCAGCACAAACAAAAAATTTTGGGCCTGCTATCTTGTTAGTAGGCCATTTTTTACCGCTATATTGTGCGATGTCTCCAAATATTTTCTTAGGATAGGGGGATTGAAATGAAAAAGTGCACTTTTCTCCTGGTGATGTTGGGGCTAGTGTTGATGGGGTGTAGTGAGGAGAAGGATGTGCCTCAGCTTGTACCCTATGAACTTTCCTCAGATGAAAAACAATTGGTGCATTTGACAGCGACACCTACAGAGGATTTGTTGGTCTACAAGGTTAAGCCTGGGAATGTAGTGGTTGATGTCAAAGTGGAGCATTATCAAAAAGGAAAACTGGTTAATTCATTCATGGAATTTTCACAAGAAATAGGGGAGGGTGAATCTTTCCTTTCCTTTGGTTCACGGGAAATTACCCTGGAAGAAAAGCCCTTTCGCCAGTGGTTTCTCTCGGTTAATGGAGGTCATATCACAACTGTAAAAGGGCCTATAGCAGATCAAGGTGCCTATAGTAGCACTTCCCTCAGGGAAGCTAGGGAGTTGTCTTCTGATCAGTATGTAGCTGTGGGCGTCTGGATTCAGGCTGGAGAGAAGAAAAATCTGAGTCCACTTGTCTTAGATGAGAAGGAGGCGCTCGAAAAAATCATCCAGGATCACGAAGAAGTGTATGTTTTGTTATGCAAGTTAAAAGTGTAAGAAAGGCGTAAAAACCCAACCATCCGCTCAGGATGGTTGTTTGTATTGTGTTACTATAATTGATGTAGCATTTACCAAAGATGATCGGAGCGAAGAGAGATGAAGGGGCAATACCGTAAAGGGTTTCGACAGGGAATAAAAATGGGATTGGAAAGTAGTAGGATCAAGCGAAAAAACGAAGTATTAGCGTCGCAGCAAGAGAGGCTTACGATCGTGGATGAAGAGGGAAATCCTCTCGGAGTGGCGACACGAGATGAGGTGCATCGACAGGGGCATTGGCATGAAACTTTTCATTGCTGGGTGGTCAGTCGAGAAACCAAGGGCCTTTATTTTCATTTTCAATTACGAAGTACAGAGAAAAAAGATTTCCCCAATCGATTTGATGTTGCTGCTGCAGGACATCTGTTGGCAGGAGAAAAAGTAGCCGATGGAGTCCGGGAGGTGGAGGAGGAGCTAGGTCTCTCCGTTACACTTTCAGATTTAATTCCGCTAGGTGTTGTCAAGGATCGATTAAAAATAGGGAAATTTTTGGACAATGAGCGTTGCCATGTGTTCCTTTATGAAAATAAAATGCCAATCGACGCTTATCAGTTGCAGCAGGGAGAAGTATCTGGAATAGTAAAAACCGAGTTTCAATCTTTTTATGAGTTGTGCCAGGGTAAACGAGAAGAGGTATTGGTGGAAGGATATAAGATCGGTTCGAAGGGAAAAGTTCCTCTTAAAGAGTTTGTTCCAAAATCCCGATTTGTTCCTCATGAACCGGCGTATTTTAAAGAGGTTATGGATCTCATTTTAGGAAGGTTTCAACAAACTATCTAAAACAAGTTTGCATCACAAACTTAATAATTATAAGATGCACTATAAAATCACTTTACTAATATCAATTTACATAGCAATACGATTTGTCATTTGCTTTGTCCTTCCTAATCAATTCGAAGGATCTCAAACTTAAAAGCATTGAAGTGCTAAGCAACTTGCAATGCGCGGCAGCTTATATTTGCTTTTTAATCTCATTAATCTAAACAAGTTTGCTGCACAAACCAAAACAAAAACAAAACAAAAATAAAAAAAATTAAAGGAAAGAGCCATACATGTTACAAGCCACCATTTTATTCCTACTAGCTGGGGTTGCTGAAGTAGGAGGAGGTTACCTCATTTGGCTATGGTTACGGGAGGGAAAGTCATATTGGGTTGGAGGTCTTGGTGCCATTATTCTTGCTTTATATGGCGTTATCGCTACCTTATATGAAGGAGTATTTATCCTAATATCGGTACTTTGGGATGGGGAATTGACTAAAAAACCGATTGTTATGACTGGATTGGGGCAGCTATCTGTTTGATCGGAGTAGGGGTTATGTTATGGACTCCCCGAAGTGAATAATTAGGAATCTATTTTCCCCACGCTTGCCCTACGTTGACTACCAAATTAAACAAGAGGTATAATATACAAATTGAAGGGAATCGGATGGAGGGTTATAAGTGCTAACTACGATTGCAAATATTGCTGATCAGGTCGGAAAAGAAGTAAAGCTAGGCGGTTGGCTATATAATAAGCGTTCCAGCGGGAAGATCCAGTTTTTACAATTAAGGGATGGTACTGGTGTTATTCAGTGTGTTATGGTTAAAAACAATGTTTCACCAGAGAGCTGGGAGCAGGCCAAAAATTTAACTCAAGAAAGTTCTCTCTATATTACCGGAACTGTACGTGCTGATGAACGGGCACCTAGTGGCTTCGAACTGGATGTTCAAGATATAGAAGTTATTCAGATTGCAGAAGAGTACCCTATTTCATTGAAAGAGCACGGAATCGAATTTTTACTTGATCATCGTCATCTTTGGATTCGCACGCCTCGGCAGCGAGCAATTCTTCGGATTCGGGCATTGATCATCCAGGCAATGACAGAATGGTTGGATAACCATGGATTTACTAAGGTGGATCCACCAATATTAACGCCATCTTCTTGTGAGGGAACGACCACTCTCTTTCACACCCGCTATTTTGATGAAGATGCATATCTTAGCCAGAGTGGTCAATTGTATATGGAAGCGGCAGCTGCCTCCCTTGGGCGCGTGTATTCCTTTGGTCCAACTTTTCGCGCGGAAAAGTCAAAAACCCGCCGACATCTCATTGAGTTCTGGATGATGGAACCGGAGATGATGTTTGTCGATCATGAAGAAAGTTTGCGCATCCAAGAGGAGCTAGTCGCGTATATTGTCCATTATGTGCTCGAGCATGGTCGTAATGAGCTTGCAACGATCGGTCGAGATGTGTCCATGCTAGAAAAGATGAAAGTGCCTTTTGATCGGATTACATATGATGAAGCGGTTGATCTGTTAAATAAGAAAGGATTTGAATTTACATGGGGAGAAGACTTTGGCGCACCTCATGAAACAGCCATAGCGAATAGTTTTGAGGGCCCTGTCTTCATTACTCACTATCCCACTAAAGTGAAGTCTTTTTATATGAAGCCAGATCCTAACCGTCCAGAAGTAGTACTCTGTGCAGATCTGATTGCCCCAGAGGGATACGGTGAAATCATTGGTGGCAGTCAGCGGATTGACGATCCAAAGCTTTTGGAACAGCGATTTGAAGAGCATAATCTACCACGGGAAGATTATGAGTGGTATTTGGATCTACGAAAATATGGATCCGTTCCCCATTCAGGATTTGGTTTAGGATTGGAACGAGTGGTTGCTTGGATTTGCGGATTGGATCATGTTCGCGAAGCAATTCCATTTCCACGCATGCTCAACCGACTTCGTCCATAGGAGGAGAAAACATTTTTATATGCACCGGAAGCTATCCGGTGCTTTTCTTACTTTTGCAAGACTTTTTTTTCGCGACTACGATTGATATAGTAGGATTGAGGTGGGGGAACATGGATCGAAACAGGACGTCACTGGCACCAATGGTTCAATTATTAAAAGAAGGATCTGTTTCTGTTCCAGTCGCAATCTTCACAGGTTATAAGAGGTTGGGGTTAACAGAAAGTCAAGTTATGCTGCTGCTTCATATCCTGCTTTTCCAAGAAAAAGAAGGAAAACATTTTCCCTCAGTAAATGAGCTGGCCGACCGGATGAGTTTATCGGCAGACCAGCTGATCGGATGCTTACAGACGTTGGTCCGTGGAGGCTATCTACGAATTGAAGAAGAGGTAGATGCAAAGGGACTACGCTGTGAGCGCTACTCGCTCACTCCATTATTTAGTAAACTGGCATCTTTTTATCTTGAAGATAAACAAGAAGAGGCAACGACAATTGAGATGCCATTGCAAGAACAAGAGGATACTTATCAAAATCTCTTTCATATTTTTGAACAAGAATTTGGCCGTCCTTTATCCCCGATGGAATGTGAAACATTGAATCAATGGCTAGATCAAGATGGTTATTCGTCGGAGTTGATTATTGCTGCATTACGTGAGGCAGTTTTTTGCAACAAGGTGAACTTTCGCTATATTGATCGGATCTTGTTGGAATGGCAAAGAAACCAAATCCATACACCAGAGCAAGCAGTGAATTACTCTCGTAAGTTCCGGCAGAAAGGTACTCTATATCAAGGCGAAACAAGAGATAAAAAGATTTCTTCCTCATTCTCCTTTTATAACTGGGTGAAAGAGAGATAAACCAGCACCGAATATTCGGTGCTGGTTTTTTAATGGAGGTTCTTATTTACGAATCTACCATAGTCAGGAATAGCTACTTTCTCAAAGTCTTGTGCAAGCTTTTGCAACCCATTATGAAGTACTTCCCCTGATACAGGTACTCCATGACCGGTTACTGCTACTGAAGGACGTAATGCTGCTAGTTTCCTTACTGAGCCTTTCGCGCGAGTCCAATCAGTGGTAAGGTATCGTGGAGGGCCATTGATCTCCATTTTCTGTGTAAATACTTTATACAATGCATCTTGTCTTACGGTGACAAAGGCATCTCCAGCGATTAGTGTACGATCTTTCTCCCGAAAGAGGGAGATATGGCCTGGTGAATGTCCCGGAGTATGAATCCAGCGAAAATCCGGCAAATGGGGAATTTGTCCTTCAGCAGGAAGGCTTTGTACATAATCCCCTAAGTTGATTGGCTTATGGGGGAACAACGGGGACATCTTGGCCACCATTCCACCTTCTACAGTAGCATCAGGGACGGGATAGCTCTTCTGTCCAGTAAGAAAAGGAAGTTCCAAAGGGTGAGCATAGACTGGTACTTGCCAAAACTTCACCAGATCGATTACGGTCCCAACGTGATCAAAGTGCCCATGGGTCAATATAATGGCTTGAGGGCGTTGATTTGGGCCAAAGCGATTCTCCACTATATGAATAATTTCTTCTGTAGCGGTCGGCATTCCAGTATCTATGAGTACAAATTCATTGGTCTTAGGCTGCTCAATAAGACAAATGTTTACGATTTGAATTGTATAACAGAATACATCAGGTAGCACCTCAATTCCCTTACCGCTCCGAATTGAAGTAGCGGGGATAAAACGGTGATCCTCACTATAGGAAATCTCTTTATCCATTGAAGCAACCTCCTTCTAGTGATAGTCTGTCTAAATCGGTTTCTTGTATGTAAAGGATTTATAGAGGAGGAAAAATGATGAGATTTACCTTCAAAAAAATCGATCATATCCTCATAGCCGCTCCAAAAGGAAGCGAAGAGGCGGCGAGACAGTTTTTCACAAAGATTCTTGGTTTTAAAGAGGTAGAGAAACCCGACTCCTTAAAAAGACGGGGAGGTGTTTGGTTCGCCAATGAGAATATACAGATTCATATCGGTATTGAGGAACCTTTTATCCCAGCAAAAAAAGCTCATCCTGCTTTTGAAGTTGAAAACATTGAAAACCTGAAGCAGCACCTTCTTACACAGGGAATCGCTGTACAAGATGATGAAAACCTGCCAGGAGCAAAACGTTTTTTATCTTTGATCCCTTTGGAAACCGAATCGAATTTTTAGAGTGGACTTCTAAAAGGGGATGATTGTAGCATTTTTTTACTGTGGTAGAATAAAGCTATATTTTATAATGAAAGAGGTGCTTTTTTTGATGCCTAAATATAAAAAGGGTGAGAAAAACCCTGAATGTCAAAGCCATATGGGGCAACATTTACTTCATAATAAAAGCATTATTAAAAAGATCGTTTCCTCTGCTAATATAAAGCCCCATGAGTTGGTTGTGGAAATTGGTCCAGGAAGTGGAGCGTTAACTCTTCCTTTATCAGAAAAAGCAAACTATGTACTTGCAATAGAGAAAGATGCTACTTTTGTCCGAGAGTTAAGAAGAAAAATGAAAGGAATAAACAATCTGAAGGTGATTCACGGGGATTTCCTCCATTTTCGATTGCCTAAACAGTCCTATGTGGTAGTGGCTAATATTCCATTTGGAATTACGACACCGATTTTAAGAAAGCTGCTTAACCAACCAGCGAATCCGATGGATCGAGCTGTTCTTGTCATTGAAAAGGGAGCAGCGAAGCGTTTTACGACAAGTCGACCGACCAATCCAGAGGTTTTAAAATGGAGAATGTGGTTTCGATTTACCATGGGTCAGCAGATCGGTTCATATTGTTTTTCACCGCCTCCGAGCGTTGAATCGGTTGTGTTTAAAATAAAACGTAGACAGGAACTTCTAATTCCTTTTAAATATCACAAGGACTTTATGGGATTTGCTGCTTATGCTCTTCGATTCCCGCAACTTCCCATCCGCTATGCTTTAAAAGGAATCTTTACAGCTCCGCAAATTACACGTTTACTTCGGGATCTTAAAGTAGAGCCTTTTGTCCCTATTTACTCACTTACTGAAAAGGAATGGGCAAAGGCTTTTATGACAATGGTTGAATATGTACCAGATTATCGTTGGCCGAAAAGAAAATAGAGTTTAAAAAAGCTGCCAAGTAGGCAGCTTTTTTATCTAGGTCCTGACTTAGGGCATAGCTCCCGCACAACCCTTTCTAAATGAAGTTTGCGAGAAGCTTTAAAGTATATGACGGAGTGAGAAGGTGTACGCCGAAGATGGCGAATGAGATCCCGATGATTGTTAAAATGAAACACACGGCTGCGAGGCATTCCATGCCGGAGCGCTGTTTGAGATATTAATCGTGCATGTTGACCAATGGTGATTAAGCCATGAAAAGGAAGAGAAGCGACATATCTGCCAATCCGCTGGTGGGAAGCACGGGTCATTTCACCCAGCTCCAACATATCACCTAAGACGACATAAGCTGGCCGACGATTGGCTAGATAACGAACCACCTTAAGTCCAGCAATCATTGCACTGGGATTGGCATTCCAAGCATCATTGATCAAAAGGCGACCAGAATATCCATTCAACAATTGCATACGCATTTTTGGTGTATGAAAGTAGGCCAGACCACGTTGGATATCAGCCATGCTTAATCCAAGAGCACGGGCCATTCCAATAGCAGCTAAAGCATTATAGACATTATGAACACCTAAGACTGGAATTAAGATCGGATACCGTTTTCTCCCGATGAGTACATCAAATTGCATCCCTTTCGTAGTATAGCGGATTCTTTCAGCCCGGATTGTCGCGGGATGTTGAGTTCCAAAGTAGAATACCTTTCCTTTAAAACAGCGGGTATTCAGCTTACGAGAGCGAACATCATCAGCATTGAGAAACAGTGTTCCATCACTTCGCATGCCGTCGATTAGTTCTTGTTTGGCTCGAACAACCCGGTCTACTCCTCCTAAGCTACCTGCATGAGCCTCTCCCACATTGGTGACAGCCCCCACACTTGGACGCACAATCTGACATTGACGAGCAATATTCCGAAGAGATTTCATTCCCATTTCCAAGACCATAAGTTGATGTCGTGCTGAAAGACGAGTCAAGTAAGTGGGTAAAAAGGTGAGGGTGTTTAAGTTGCCTTCAGTCTGAACAAGTCTGTACCTACGTTTTAAAATCGCTGTTAACATAGCAGTTGTTGTTGTTTTTCCTGCACTACCTGTAATGGCAACCACTTTTACTCGATGTTGCCGCCAGTTCCATAAAGCAAGTTGCCAATAAGCCCGAGTTGAATCATTCACTCGAATCAAGGGGATCGTGGAGGGAACTTTCCTATATAGAGATGCAGGCATTACCACTCCCAAAGGACGAATTCGCCGGATTGCATTTAACTGTTTCGCTTGGGAAGTCTTGTGACTATAAAAATAGAGGTCATTTCTAGTTAGGCGACTGGGTCGCCCATAATTTACCTGCCATATGATCTGATTTCTATGACCACGGATGATAGAACCACCAATAACCTTCGCGCATTGTTGGAATGTAATTGGTTTCGTAGTGATCCCTCCTAACGGGGAGTCCAGGGGAAATATCCCTGTGTCGGACCATTTTTATTAAGGTATTCGTTTACCGTTGTGAGGGTATGGGCGAAAGCTGGTGGTGAATGAAACTATTTAAAAGACCTCCTTTTTCAAGTTTGGCTTAAAGGAGGTCGATTACTTCTTTATGGCTTTGCGGATTGCATCAAACTTCTCCCAATATCCTTCGATCGCAGCACGTCCCTCCGGTGTAAGATAGATTGTCGTCTGAGGGATCTTTTTTCGTAAAAAGCTTTTTTCAATTCGAACTAAGTTTCCTTGTTCTAGCTTGGATAGATGACAAGACAGGTTCCCTTTCGTTAATCCAGTTAGTTCTTGAAGGAAAAGAAATTCGGCTAAATTGCAGGCCAATAGGGCGGTAAGAATGGAGAGCCGGGCAGGCTCATGAATCAATTTATTCAACCGAGCTAATTCCTGATAGGGCATCAAAGTTCTTCACCTCAATAAATAAAACTAGTCTATATTACAAACCGAAATACAGAATAAAAGCATCGATTTTCTCTACTTTAATAAAGGAATTAATGACTCTGATTTCCATCAACAATTTTTACCCGATCCAACTGTTGCTTAACCGCACCGCGAATCGCTTTTAAATACTCTTGACGGAGCCGGGCTTGTTCATTTTTTTCCTGTGGGGTAAGTCCTTCTGACTTTTGCTTACGAGCCAAGGCATTAATACGCTGAATCATTTCTGATGTTATCATCGAAAATCCCTCCTGCTTACTCACACTTTACCTGAGAAATACTAGATTTGCAAGAGATTCTTAGGGACGAAGAGCCAATCCTACGATATAATGAATTAGTAAACCGTACCGATCTAGTAAATCGAATCTTAGAGATGAGGTGGAAGGATGAAACCATTAGGTTTTGGCCAGGTGCTTGATTATACATTTCGCACCTTTGGTCGGCGGTTTAAGATCCTCTTTCCATTAACACTCCTTCTGTGGGGGTTATTTGTTTTTGTACTTGAACTAGTAAATGTACAAACTCTTTTTATGGATGAAGAAGCGGATCTTACCATAGAGTTTGTTCTATTTTTAGTGATTGGCCTGTTTCTCATTTTCATAGGTTATGTTTTTACAAAACCAATTCTTGATAGTTCTATTGCCCATGTAACGCTAAAACAATTTGATGGGCAACCGGTTCAATCGATCAGTGAGGCGTTACAGGGAATTAAGAGCAAAATCGGAAAAGTAATTGCCACACACTTGATCATGCTCCTTTTTATCTCTATCGGGTTCATGTTTTTAATGGGGATCGGAATTCTTATAATGGTTGTTTTTTTTGGAGTGCTCGATTCGGGGATTGGAGCTAATTTAAGTGTAGAGGAAAACATTCTCGCCACAATTGCATTTTTCTTTCTTATTCTCTTGTTTTTGATTATACTTTCGATTCCTTTAGTCTATCTCCATATACGTTTTTCATTGATCATTCCTATTGTAGTGGCTGAAGATACTGCTTTCTTTAACGCCTTTGGTCGCGGCTGGGAGCTTACTCGTTCCTCTTTCTGGCGGATCTTTGGACTCTATTTTATTTTAAGAATCCTGATTGGCGTTGTTAACGGTGCCCTTTCCATGTTGATTACGCTTGTTTCCCTAGTCCTAATGGTGGCTAACATAACGAGTCTATCTGGGCAATGGCTCATTGGTATAGTTGTTGCTCTCTTTACCAGTGCCCTTGCCTGTATCCCTTATTCTTTAGACCCCATACTTTTTACTCTTATTTATATGGATCGGAGAGCTACACGAGAAGGAGAGGATATTAGAGCGAAGTTAGAGCAGTGGAAAAAGGAGCATACACCCAGTGGTCCTCAGGTAGAGGGGGAGGTACCGAGTGTCTGATTACAAAAAGGCACAAGAACAGCTAAACGAAATTATGGAAACGAAGGAGTTTTCACAAGTTTCCTGGTTAGAGGAGTTGCTGCAAAAAGGAAGAGATTGGATTCACTCGATAAAGCTTTTCTTTTCCGATTTGATAAATGGATTGTTTCAAGCGGATAATGCACCTGTTTCCCTTGGCTGGCTCTTTCCTGTTTTGTTGTTTCTCATATTACTTCTCGCTTTGTGGTGGTTCGGTTCTAAATTAATCATTCATCGAGAACAAAAAGGAGAAGGAGTAAAGCAAGTTACTCAACAAAAGGGAGGAAGCCACTGGATTAAGCGAGCGGAACAGGCTGCAGCACAGGGAGTTTACCGGGAAGCGATTCGGTGTCTTTTTCAATCGGTATTAGAGAGATTGGATGAGCAAGGAGTGATTAGCCGGGCGGAAAATAAGACCAATCTTGAATACGTGGAAGAAGTAGAACGTCATCTTCCCCAGCAGGCTCCGATTTTTACAGAACTGGTTCGCCGGTTTGATCATTCATGGTATGGGTTGGCAACCGTTAATTCAGCACAATATGAACAATTTTATCAAGTGGTGCGTCAGATGGAAGGTGAAAACCAATGAGAAAAAGACATCCCTGGGGCCTGATTTTATTTATGATTGCCATTCTTTCTTTGGTTGCTCTCCTTCTATCTCTGATGCCAGCAGATTTGCCGGCTTATTCTAGTGAAAGCACCAAGAATAATGGCACCAAAGCCTTATACCTTCTGTTAGAGATGCGGGGAGTTACTGTGGATCGGCTCACAACACACTCTTCTTTACCCTCTGGCAAGGGACATGTGTTATTTATTGTAGCTCCAGAGGATGCTCAAAAGTATCGATATGAAATCGATGAATTAAAATCTTGGACAGAGAAAGGGAACACGTTAGTTTTATGGGCTTTTCCTGGGCATCCACTGCTTGGAGAATTTGGTTTCAGTGGATATTTTCGAGGAACCGATGAAGAGAAAGTTCAAGTAAAAGCACGTTCAGAGAAATGGTTAGAAGAAATTAAGACGCTCTCTTTATCTAGTGGTCATCGTGTTAGTGAAGAGGCGGAACCACTTTTGATGGATCAATCCGGGGACATCCTGATTGGTAAGATGCAATTAGGCAAAGGAAAAGTATTTTATGTTCCAGATCCCAATCTAATTACCAATGCATACATCAACCAAGAAGACAATGTGGCGGTACCCCTCTATTTTGCTTCTTTAGCTGAGGAGGGGGTTTGGTTTGATGAGACGATCCTCTTTCCCTATCGTTCTGACTTTCGCGTCACAATGGATGGAAAGCCCACTTTATGGGGTCTATTAGCACCAGCCAAGTTTGCACTTCTGGAAACTTTGCTACTTGTTGTTTTCTGGCTCTATTTCAAGGGAAAACGTTTTGCAGCTCCCCGTTGGGAAAATGTAGCTCAAGTTCGTAATGCTGATGAGTATGTGGTAGCGATGGCCGGCTTGTATCGAGCAGCAGACTTGAAACATGAAGTCTTGGAAATACAGGAAGAAACTTTTCGGAGGAAGACGTCTTCTATGTTAGGTCTTTCATCGGATATCTCCGAAGAACAACTTGTGGGTGTCATTAAGGAGACAGTTGGGGAGAACACAGCATTAAAGGCGAAGGAGCTTTTTCAGGCTCTTCAAGAGGCAAGAAGGACCTCTCTAGGCAGTAAAAAGTTAATTCGTTTGAGTCAACAAATGGAAGAAGTAAGAGAGGAGATTGAAAGATGGAAAATGAAGCGGTAACCATCGAAAGGATTGCTACAGTTTCCGAGCAGGTAATGGAAGCACTGGAATCGACAGTTGTAGGTCAAAAAAAGAATATTCGTTTGTTATGGGCCAGCTTTTTGATCGGGGGGCATACCTTATTGGAAGGAGTACCGGGCCTTGGAAAAACCATGATGGTGCGAGCCCTTTCCCAAGTGGTCGATGCTTCCTTTGCCCGGGTTCAGTTTACACCTGATTTAATGCCTGCGGATATGACAGGGACAAAAGTGTTTGATCTTCGTTCAGGCCAGTTTACTTTTAAAAAAGGACCTATTTTCGTCAACCTATTATTGGCAGATGAAATTAACCGGACACCACCAAAAACTCAAGCTGCTTTGCTTGAAGCAATGGAAGAAAAGCAAGTGACCATCGATGGAGAGTCGATGCCGCTTCCATCTCCTTTTTTTGTCGTAGCAACACAAAACCCAATCGAATATGAGGGGACTTATCCACTTCCTGAGGCCCAATTGGACCGTTTTGCAGTGAAGTTAATCGTAGATTATCCTGAAGAAGATCAAGAAGTAGCGATTTTACAAGAGCATCTTATAACCAAAGGGCGGGAAGAGAAGCTGATTCCCCTTGTAAATGCAGAGGAGATTCTTTCTTTTCGAAAAGAAATCGAAAAGATTACGGTGGAAGAATCGGTTGTTCGTTATCTAGCGAAGATTATCCGTAGCACTCGGAATCATCCCCGGGTGATGCTGGGAGCAAGCCCTCGTGCCGGTCTGGGTCTTCTCTCGCTCAGTCGGGCACTGGCAGCGATGAATGGGCGCAGCTTTGTTACACCAGATGATATTAAGTTCGCGACGCAACCTGCATTGCGCCACCGGATCGCAATCAGTCCCGATGTGGAACTGGAGGGATTAAAGACTGATGACGTCATCGAAGAAATTGTCCAGAGGATTGAAATTCCGCGATAATGCTTGGTTACCAGCTCCCCGCCTTTTAATACTTCTCCTCATCGGTATTCTCTTCACCGGCTGGGGTGTAGCTATTGGATACGATTTATTGTTTTTTGCCTTATATAATGGGGCTCTCTTGGTTCTTATCTTGATCGAGGTTCGATTTCTTCGTTTTACTTCCTCTTTGTACGTGGAACGGATTAGCGAACCATTTCTAGAAATCGCTCTTGATAACAAGGTTCAATTGGTGATCACCAACTCATTGCAAGTTCCACTTCATGGGGAACTGCGTGATGATTATCCTGAAGGCTTTCAGGTAAATCAACGCACTTTGCGGTTTAGAGTACCTCCGCGTGCGAAAGAGTGTGTCCAGTATTTTTGCCGTCCACACCGCCGAGGCGAGCATCGCTTTGGAAAGATTCACCTTCGGGTTTACGGATATTTAGGGCTTCTTATCCGCCAAAGGGCAATCGAAGCTCAGGAGACAAAACGTGTCTATCCAAAGTTGACGGAGGTACGAAGGATTCGAGGAGGTATCTATCGAAAGGCGTTGTCCTTAGATGGTTCCCATAGTTTACAGGGATTAGGCCGAGGCTGGGAATTTTCTCATCTACGAGAGTACATTCCAGATGATGAACCTCGTTTGATTAACTGGACGGTGACAGCTCGTCGGGGACATTTAGTAACCAATGTATACCAACCGGAGAAAGGACAACAAATTGCCATCCTAATCGATTGTGGCCGCGTTATGGGAATTCATCAGGATGGGCAAACCAAGTTGGATCGGGCATTGGAAGCGGCGCTGGTCTTTGCAGCAATGGCTATTGAGCGAGGGGATCAAGTAAGCTTGATAGCTTGTTCCAACCGGATTAAAAGCATAGTTCCCCTGGGGAAGGGAGAGGGTCATCTCCAACGGATTATTGAGGCGACATATAACTTAGAACCTGACTTCGTAGAAACCGATTATCGATCAGCAATTGAGAGCTTAATCTTACGAAACAAACGACGTTCGCTGGTGGCAATCTTTACAGATGGGAGTAACTTAACTTTTGCTGACGAACTGGTGAAATATATGCGGATTCTGCAGCGCCGACATCTGGTGATGACAGTCTCAATGCAGGATCATCGTTTGGAATCTGATGCTCGAAAGTGGCCGATAAATGAGCAGGAAGTCTTTCACAAAGCGATTGCTCAGCAGTTAACTCTGGAGCGGGAAGAAAAGTTATACCATCTCCGACGGCGAGGCATTATTGTTCTCGATGTTCCTCCTGATCAATTGGCGACAGCTGTGATTCACAAGTATATAGAAATAAAGAACCGTGCATTATTATAGCCCGCATTAGAGCGGGCTTTTTCTTTGACCAAAATTTCCGCACTTGCCCTAGGTCAAATGGCCCGCTTTTGCATATGGTAGGAGTGTAATGAAAGATGAAGGGGTGAGCTCATGGAAGAGAAGAAACTGCGACCCATTCATTATCCGCATCATCCGCACAAGCATTATAGAGAAAGTGATTTTCATCATCTACTCAAAAAGCTGGTTGGTCGCCAAGTACAAGTTAAAACAAAATGTTGTGATGTTGGGGGAGTACTAAAATCAGTCCACCATGACTATATCGCTGTGAAAGAACACCGGCATCATCACCATGTAAGCTATATTCGTATGAAAAGTATCTGCGTTGTAACTCCGAAAGTAGATCCATAAGATACCAACCAAAAAAGCCGCCTCTATAGAGGTCGGCTTTTTTAATGCGATTTTTCCCCTTTTCAGGTACAATAAATTAAGAATTGCTGGTAGGGAGGGGAGGGACATCTCTCCTTTTTTCCTTTGTAAGGTGACGTACACCTTTTTTCCATGCAGGATATCCGAAATAGATCATCAGGAAAAGTAAAGTTCCCAATGCAATTAGGTATTTGCTCCAGTGCGGCCAAGGTGCAGGGGTTAGGTAGCCTTCAATGATCCCTGCAATTACTAAAAGGGGGACGACACCAAGTATCAACTGAACAGTTACTTTCCCTTCCTGTTTGTAGGACTCCATTCGTGTTCGCTCTCCTGGAACAAAAAATGCATAGGCAAGGGATAAACCTGCTGCACCGGCGATAAAGATTGCAGTGAGTTCGATTACGCCATGAGGCCAGATAAATGCCCAAAAAACATAAGATTCTCCTGCTCGATGAAAGATTGCGGCCAATGCACCAAGAAGAAAACCATTGACAATTAGCACATAGACAGTACCTACGCCAAACACAGCGCCAAAAGCGAAGCACATAAAGGCTACTTTGATATTGTTGACCATGATATAACTTGAGGCAACATGGGGATCCCATTGATTTTGCCCCACAGAGTGAGGGTCCACACTTTCTAAAATTTCTACTGGCAAAAAAGCGTATGCATAATCAGGGTTGATCATCACTGAACCAAAAGCAAAGCATCCTGCAGTTAAAAATAGGAGTAGGGCAATGAGGAAAAAGCGTAAGCGTTCATAAAATCGGTTAGGAAAGTCACGGGTAAAAAAACGTACAATGGCTAAACCATCGCTTTTCCCTGATGTCCCGTAGATAATGTTATGAGCCCGAGCAACAAGACCATTTAAATAATGAGTAACATCATGCTGTGGAAAATAAGTTTGTGCATAAGCTAAATGGGCTGAAACTCTTCGATAGATAGATCCCAAATTGTCCAATTCTTCCTTCGATGCTTTGGTCTTATTAAAATCTTTTAATAAATCTTCAAGTTCACTCCATAGGGGTCGGTTAGATGCGATAAATGTGCCTAGCCGACCGGTCGACTTTGCAGGCAAATAGATTCACCTCCACCTTTTTTATTGTACCATGAAGCAGCAGAAAGGAGCGTAAAATGGAAAATCGGATTTCGATTACTACACCGGAATATATCCAACTTGAATACGAAACAGCGGGTATAGGAAGCCGTGCTTTGGCGGCAGCGGTAGATGGCCTGATTACTTATGGCTTGCCAATCCTGTTATTTTTCTTGGCTTTTCCTTTTTTCTTAGGTAACTTGATCGGGCCGCGGGGAGAAGCGATAATTTTTGCTATATTTTGGATTTTACTGTTTACGATCCCCTTGGCTTATCGGATTCTTACTGAGTACTATATGAAAGGTCAGACCTTAGGAAAGCGTCTTATGGGTTTGCGCGTCGTCTTAGATGATGGAAGGACTCCCACTTTTTTTGCTATTTTTTTGCGTAATATTCTTTGTTATATCGATATTCTTCCTTTCGGTTATGCTTTGGGCATGATCGTTATTCTTTTTAACAAAAAAGAGAAACGAATTGGAGATCTTGTAGCGGGCACAATGGTAGTTCGTGAGAGAAAGAAAGAGAAGGAAGCCTTATTTTTAGATGTAATCCCTGAAAAAGAGGAAAAGTTCCCTGTAGATCATACAACATACCATAAAATCACAGATGAGCAATTTTTTGAATTGGAAAAGTTTATGGCCCGTCGTTCCCAGCTTGATCCCATTCAACGCCAAGAACTTGCCCGCTTGTTCGTGGACACCTTATTTCCTGAGGATAAAATTAATATTGGAGAGGAAGAAGCCTTTTTAGAAGAAGCTTTTACAAAGCTAAAACAGAGTCGTTATCTAGGAGTATAAGGATTTTATAGCGGCAAGGGGAGAAGAAGTATAGATCCAAGACTTACTCTCGATGATGCAAAAATGTATCGGGTTATATTTAACCAATAAAGCATCATGCGCACAATTTTTTACTTAAGGAATTTTAAAGACTTAGAATCGAACTATCTAAAAATGATAAATAATCGTTTCGACCGGTGGAAAAGAAAAAGTTGCCACCGGTTTTATTATGTAATATAATCAACGTAACAAAATAGTTATTTTGTTACTCAAATTAAGGATTTTTAGAGCTTGAATCTTCTTATATCTCCCTTTTAAGTAACATAAAACCAGTTATTATTTGCTATTTTACTGCATAAGACTTGGACAAGCATCATTTTTGTCAAAGGTGGGATTGTTCAATGAATACCCCGATAGTTTCTCGACGTCTGCCCGAAAATATCAACCGGATCATTGCCCGTTTTCCTGAAGAGGTACAAGAGTTTTTTCTTGAAATGATAAGTGCAGACCGTTCACCGCAGACCATTGCTAACTATGCCTATGATTTCGCCTTGTTTTTCGATTTTCTTTCATCGAGAAACTTAACACTTCATGATGTTGATTCCCGTACTTTGGTTCGGTTCTTCCGTTACATTGAAAATGGCTATGAACGTAAAGTACAAGTAAAGGTCAAAAAGAAGGATCCCCTTACAGGTGAAGTGCGAGATGAATGGATTGAACGCACCCATTTCCGAGAAAACACAAACAGTGGTAAGCGTCGCAAGCGCGCCTCCCTCCGCTCTTTGTTTCGCTATTTAGTAAAGATTCGTTATCTTAAGCGGGATCCTATGGAAGAATATGAAGACACCTCCCTTCGCTCTCGAGTACAACGTAAAGTCCCTGTTTTTCTCACTCGTGATGAGGCATTGCGCCTGATCCAAGCTGTAGAGACTTATCATAAACGCAAAGGTGTACATAAAAACAGTTGGTTTGAAGCGCGGGACCGAGCCATCCTTCTTCTCCTTTTGGGAACTGGAATGCGGGTTTCTGAACTGGTAAGCCTTAATCTCAATAGTATCCAGTATGATGATGGGATTGCCCGGGTGATTGTTTTTGGTAAAGGGGGCAAGGAACGAATGCTGAAGTTAAATCGTTCCGCCTTGACTGCTCTACAGGAGTATCTTCAAGTTCGCCCTACACAGGATGTTCCCCAAGAAGACCGTGAAGCGCTTTTTCTTAACCGTAACAAAACACGCATAAGTCGCAAAGGAGTATATGAAGCAATCCAAAAATATGTGCAGGAGGCCAATCTCCCACCGAAAGCCGCTCGAATCTCCCCACATAAACTACGGCATACTTTAGCAACACTCCTCCTTTCCAATGGTGAAAATCTGCGGGTGGTGCAGGAGATTCTAGGACACTCCAGTATTCAGACAACGCAAATCTATACCCATGTGATCAATACGGAAAAAGATAAAGCGTTGGATCGATTGGATCAGATGTTTTGAAACCAAGTCTACTTTTTGATCACCATACAAAATCCTTTGGTGGTCCTCTTTCCTGTCAGTATGATTTTGGAGTTTCAAATGGTATACTTACAATTGACTTGGTATGAAAATGTAATGGGAATTCACAGGCTTTTCGCCACTATTTCATTACTTGTTTGGAGGATATGACTTATGATTATTCAACCTAAATTTAGAGGCTTTATTTGTACAACAGCGCACCCCATTGGTTGTAAACAACATGTGCAAGAACAGATTCAATATGTAAAAAATAAAGGGTCTTTTAAGGGGCCAAAGAACGTCTTAGTAATCGGCTCCTCTACCGGATACGGTTTGGCCTCCCGGATCGCTTCCGCCTTTGGTGCAGGAGCGGCAACCATTGGTGTCTGTTTTGAACGCCCTGCTTCAGGAAAACGAACGGCTACTGCTGGATGGTATAATACAGCGGCTTTTGAAGAAGCAGCACATCAAGAAGGTCTTTATGCAAAAACAATTAATGGAGATGCTTTCTCTACGGAGATTAAAGAGAAAACCATTGATCTCATCCGCAAAGACTTGGGCAAAGTAGATTTAGTTGTATATAGCCTCGCCTCACCGAAGCGAGTTCATCCAATCACAGGCGAAACCTTCACTTCCGTGATTAAACCTGTTAACGATTCGTTTACCAGTAAAACCGTTGATTTCCACACTGGGGATGTATCTTACGTTACGATTGATCCCGCCACTGATGAAGAAATACGTCATACGATTGCCGTAATGGGCGGTGAGGATTGGCAAATGTGGATGGATGCTTTGCGGGAAGCAGATCTCTTAGCTCCTGGAGCAACCACGATCGCCTATTCTTATATCGGCCCTGAATTGACCCATCCTGTTTATAAAGACGGCACCATTGGTAAAGCCAAGGAAGATCTAGAAAAGACTGCGAAAAATCTCCGAGATCAACTACAAATAATTGGTGGACGAGCTTATATCTCCGTTAACAAAGCACTGGTCACCCAATCCAGCTCTGCAATTCCTGTTGTACCACTATATATGTCCCTCTTGTTTAAGGTGATGAAGGAAAAAAATCTACATGAGGGTTGTATTGAGCAAATGCAGCGTCTCTTTGCTGAGCGACTATATGCCAAAGAAACACCAACAGATTCAGAGGGCCGAATTCGAATGGATGATTGGGAGATGAAAGAAGAAGTTCAGGAAACGGTGCTTCGGCTCTGGAAAGAAGTAAACACAGATAATGTGTATCAACTCTCAGACCTGGTTGGATTCCGGACAGACTTCTTCCGTCTCTTCGGTTTCGAGTTTGAAGGAATCGACTATGAAAAAGAAACAGATCCCAACGTATCCATCCCAAGTTTAGAGGGATAAGTGCAATTAGTTGAAGAGAACCGATCCCTGATCTAGGATCGGTTCTCTTGTATCACCTGTTTTATATAATGCGCATCAGTTCCCACACCTCTGATTAACCCAGAATTTCGGGTATATTGCCAGGAGAGTCCTAGGAAATAAAGACCTGGTATAGGGGTTACACCCCGCTCATGGATCGGGTTTCCGTGCAGATCAATTACACCCGGGATCTGAAGCCATGTATAATCCGATTGATAACCTGTTGCCCAAATTACATTTTTAACCCTATAGCCCTTGCCATCTGCTGTGAAAACTTCTTCTCCGTCCAACCGTATAGCCCTGGAAGTAAGGAGTATCTTCTTCTTTTTAATATAGGGGACTGCTTCCCTTCCAATAATCGGGTCATTCCGTCTTAACACTTTCCCCAATGGAGAATTAACAGTCACCTTAGAGACTCCCAAGATATCCATCCACCAGAATAAGCTCTTTCCTCCAATCCGATGAGGCAGCATATGGATAGGCTTTCCAACAGATAAATAAACAGGACGATTTGTTTCGGCTAGTTCTGTCGCAATTTGCACCCCAGAATTTCCCGCCCCAATTACCATCACAGTCCCTTTTTGTAGCTGCTGGGGATTTCGATATTCTGCTGTATGAAGCTGTACCACTTTCTCTGATAGACGGCCTAAAAGTTTTGGAATAAAAGGCTGTGAAAACGGACCCGTAGCCACGATTAAAGTGTGGGCAAAATACGTATCCCCCCGGCTCGTTTTAAGAGAAAAGCCCCCCTCTCTCAAAGTTGCCTGTACGATTTGAGTTGAAAGTTGAATCGGTAACCGGAACTTAGTAGCATAAGCTTCTAAATAATCCGCCACTTCGTCTTTGTGAGGATATCCGTCTGGATCTCCAGCCATTTTCATTCCCGGTAACTCACTGTATTTGCGTGGTGTAAACAGCGTTAAGGAATCATATCGTTGCCGCCAAGCATCTCCCACTCGGCGATAAGCATCGACGATGAGAAAAGGTTGGTTCAATTCCCGTAGATAATATCCCATAGCAAGTCCTGCCTGCCCCGCTCCGATGACTATAATAAGATCTTTTTGTTTACCCATTTTCCAGATATCCTTCCTAATATCTATATATGCACAATTGTACATATATAGATTTATTTTTCAACCTCAAAAGAAAAAGCAAAAAAAGAAGTGTCCAGTAATGGACACCTCTTTTTATTCTTAATAAGCATCGTAATTTACTTTTTTGAGTCCAAATTGAATTGCATGTTGGTCTGCTACGGTCCCCTTAAGTCCAAAGTAAATGTCAAACCACTGCCTTGTGAGTCCCTGCCGGCAATAAACATCACCCATATCTTCCACTCGAAATGTTTGCCGTTCCCCATATCCAGGAAGATAAAGAGCCGTATCGGTGTGAATAATCGTTCCAAAGGGGAACAAGGTTCCTGAAGTAGGAGAGCCACATGATTGGGGATGAACCGCAACTGTATAATAACTTGAGGGATAAGTACCGTGGTACGTCCGGGCACCCGATCCTGCAGTATAAGCGGTTACATCTTGATTATTATATTGGGCCGCATTTACCACTACTGGAGAAAGAAAAATCAAGACAAAACTGATCAGAAAACAGCAAAAACCCCTTCTGATCATGAATGAAATTCTCCTCTCATTCAGTGATACTCATTCCCAGATAACTGCCATCTTGAGGATCAAAAAAGATCTTTGTATATTGTTCTTTCTCGTTTAGCCCAACAACTGCGGCAAAAAGCACATTTTCACTTTTAAATAGAACAAAGTGATACCCCTCTGCCCACGTAACACCTGGTAATAGATGATACTTATCTCTTGCCCTTTTTACCAATTGAGGAGAATCAACAATAATCTCGTGAACTTGAACTCCTTCTGCTGCTCGATATACGTCTATGGTCTCCTTCAGTTGCACCTGTCCATCCCGGATCGTTAGAATCAGGGAGCGGTCTTTTTCTGGCACGGCAAAGATTAAATTCCAAAACCTTCTTCGCCCGTTATTCCCCTTTCCTTCCTCTTCATATTCATCGTCTACACTGGAAGCTGAGATGAGAACCGCTTCTGGATCCCAGGCTGCTGCATGACGCCACCCTAAATTGACTGCTTCTTTTAAGGATAGCTGACTTGAACCATAGGGAGAGCTCTGTCCCAGGATAATTAGAAGCAAAAAAGATCCACCCCATCCCATCCATTTTTTGATCACAAAGGAGCATCCCCCTAAGCACTTTCACTCCCCCTATAAACTATGCAGTCAATTTTACTTTGTGAAAGGAAAAAGGGTATAATAATTGAAGCGGTTTTTCCTTTTTAAAGGAGTTCGCATTGATTTTCCAATGAAAAAGACTGGCCCTCCACAAAACCAGTCTTTTCTTTATTATTTATCTGAACCAAAAACGGAGGGGAACCCATGGATTCTGTCCGCTGGGCTGGGCTTTCAATTTTAAGCAATACCGTTGTAATAGGTATGAAGCTGATCGCAGGCTTTTTTACTGGATCTGTAGCCGTATTATCCGAAGCGATTCATTCCTTGCTGGACCTGTTAGCTTCCATCATCACTTTTTTCTCTGTACGCATGTCGCGGCAGCCACCAGACCGCAACCATCCCTATGGACATGGCAAATTTGAAAATATTGCAGGTACCATTGAATCCTTGCTTATCCTAGTAGCAGGGATTTGGATCATCTATGAATCCGCTAGCAAGTTACTGGAGCCAGAACCCATACGCCTGCCACTTTTAGGGATTGGCGTCATGTTACTGGGAGCCTTGATTAATTGGATCGTAGGGCGGATTATAAAACGAATTGGCGAAAAGACCAAGTCTGTTGCCATGCGATCGAATGCCTTGCATTTACTCACCGATGTTTACTCTTCTCTCGGGGTAGCTGTCGGCCTATTCATTGTCAGCCTCACTGATCTGTATGTCATCGATTCCTTGATCGGTATTGGGATTGCCTTATATATCTTGAAAGAAGCCTATGCTTTAGGAAAAGAATCTTTTCTCCCCTTATTAGATGTAAGCTTGGACTCCAAAGAACGGAAAGCAATTCAAAACATTATTGAATCCTACTCTGACGAGTATGTAGAATATCACGATCTACGAACACGACGTTCGGGAGCAGAAGAGCATATTGATTTACACCTGGTTGTACCCTCGGAGATGACTGTCAAGCAAGCCCATGACTTATGTGACCGGATAGAAGCAGATATCAAGAGATTAAGTAGTCAGGCCAATGTGTTGATACATATAGAACCGGAGCATGAACAGAAAAAGAAACCTCGTTAAAATGGTTGTCTGAAAACTTGGTCTTGGTGATTATAATAAGGTATAATGCTAAGCGATGGTTCAAAGAAACCTTTTGGATCGTAACCAAAAGATACAATTGTAAGCAATTCAACAAAATGGTATGCTATTTTTATGAATCTTGTCTTCGACAAATTCGTCTCCATACTCCCTCTAAATCATAATGAAAATGATGGGAATGATAAGAGTAAAGCATATCGTGGCTTAGAAAAGAGGTTTTGTTAATGAATGAAACAACTGCCTTACAGGATGATGCTGTTAAAGCATTGGAGGAAACTAGCCGGACTTTTTTTATCCCTATACAGCAGCTAGCACCAAACTTGCGCGAGGCGGTCACCTCCGCTTATTTGTGTATGAGGGCCATTGATGAGATTGAAGATCATATCGATCTACCTGCTCCTTTAAAAATACACCTCCTGCGCTCTATAAGTGAGATTTTAAAAGGTCCCTTTGATGAATCAAAATTGACAGCACTATTTGAACCTTATAACACTCTCTTACCAGAGGTAACCTTGCGCCTCCCAGATTGGGCCACTTTAGCTCCTTCAACCATTGCACCTGCAATTTTGCAATCAACAGCAACAATGGCAGAAGGCATGGCCAAATGGGTTGAGAAAAAGTGGGAGATTGAAACGAAAGAGGATCTCGATGACTATACCTATTATGTAGCAGGACTCGTAGGCACCTTGCTGTCCGAAATATGGATGTGGTATGACGGGACAAAAACAGATCCAGATCTCGCGATCTCCTTTGGAAGAGGTTTACAAGCTGTTAATATCATTCGTAATCGACAGGAGGATTTAGAACGAGGCGTTGACTTCTTTCCGACCAATTGGGAGTTTCAAGATATGTTCACCTACGCGAGGGATAATTTGCAACTAGCGGATACATACATAAAGGCAATTGAGGAAAAATCTATCCTTAATTTTTGCAAGATCCCCCTCGCCTTGGCTCACGCAACCTTGGATATTATCGAAGAAGGGGAATCTAAACTAAGTCGATCTGATGTGATTCAGATTGTTGATCAAGTAACAGGTGAATAACAAACTGAAAGGGAAGGCTACTTGCCTTCCTTTTTTATATCTTCTGATTCAGTGGGTGGTATAGATTCTTTTTGTTGTTGCAGTATTTTTTGTTTCATCTGTTGTTCCATCATCTTCATGATGGGCTACATCATTTTCTGCAATTCTTTTTGCATGGTTGGATCCTTCATCAATTGAATCATAAGTATCAAAGTTTCATTGACGAAACATACCAATTAGCAGATCGATCCATTCTGAGGGACCGGGTGTTTCTGGAAAAAACAAGAGAAAGACAATTAAACCCCACCCTAAACACGAGATAACAATCAATGCTATCTTCTCTTTTCTGTATCCCTCATTAATTTGTTGCCATTCAAACAGAATAATTAACACGTTATGGATTGCAAGTCGTAGCAAAAAAAATGCCGTCCCTTTACTTTTTTCTTACTTTCGGTAGGAATCCCTACAGGTTCGTCAGTCATACCTGTTCTTCTCAGCTTTATTTGGGGCTTAATCACTACTTCTAATCGAGGGAAAATATCCTTCCAATCAACACGGTGCCACTCATGAGGGTATGTCTGATGGAAAGCATCCGCAAATCCAAACGCATCAACATTCTTTTTTTGTAGCTTCGACACCGTTTGGATAAGTTGCTTTTGAATCTCTTTTTCTACCGCTTTTCCAGCCACCTTTGTAAACTCTGGATCTTTACCAATCCCTGTTTCATTTAGATAAATATCATCTTCTCCCTTGATCTCTACTAACATGCGCCACTTCCCATTTTTAATCTGAGGCTTCAATTTCGTTTTTGAACCATATATCTTAACCCCTACTTCTTTGTTTTGAAGTGGCACTGATAGAACTGCAGCTTCCAACTTATCGTTTATCCAAAGAAGCGCGCGAAACTCTCTTCCACTGATCTGCTCAATCAATCGATCCTGTTTAAAAACGGCTCCACCTTCAATATAGGGAATCTGACTCGTTTCAGAAATTTTTAACCAAGGTAAAAAGAAGGCACCTGACTTACCCACGAGCATTTGGATTGTTCGATTTAAATCGATCATTGCTTGTGTTCCCAAACGGGTAGATGCATCCAGAGGTCGGACAGAATAATTCTCTGTGATCGGTGAAGCTTCCAATACTTTTTTAGGATCATCGATCACATAAAGTTTAGCTCGCATCCGAATCTCCGGAAAACGGCTCAAGAAATCAATCTCCTCTTGAATCCCTTTTTCTGCTAACCTTTTACCAAAAATGATGACCTCTGCATGTCCCCAAAAAAGTGATCGTCCCAATTTTTCTTGTAGGTCTTGTTTAGCATCAAAAATCGTCTTCCCCACTCCAGATTGAACCAGAGTTTTTTTTCCACCTGTCCCATTGCCACCATTTTCAATATTTGACTGAGGAATAATTTCTTGTACAGAGATTTCCACATCATTATTAGGCAATATATCTATACCAATTGCTGTGATAATGGCTAAAGTATTCAATTCTTCACGGTCCCAACAACCTGGGAGAAAAAGTATAGAGATAATAAGGAGGATGATTATGGAGCGCCGAACAAATAAGGTCATCTGGCCCGGACCTCCATTCTTTTACGAAAGAATGCGATGAGCAATAGGAGAGCGGGAATAATAACCAAAAATACAATAAACTGACAAGATCCTGTACTTCGTAGATAGGTCATCAGTTTAAAGATGGTAGGAGCAGTCCACATACCAAATCCCCCAGCTAATAAACAGATCGGCCACACAATAGGGCGATAATTTGAAAGGTGAAGCCATTGGGCTGTTGCTAGACTTGTAATATAGATTAAAAAAGCGATCTTAACATATATGACTAGTATCCAGGTCGCTAGTGAGAATGCATCCAGGTGTTCGAAAAAATTTGCATAGCTAATATAACGTGTTACCTTAAAAAATGCGAAGATGTAAATGTGGCTCTCTATCCCAAAAACCGCCAAAATAGACATATTTACAAGAAGGAGGGTCAATAAAACACCAAAAAGGGAAAGCAAGCTCCAACGCATCTTCTTTTCTCCTTTAATTATGAAGGGGAAGAGAAAAGATATCAGAAAAAGTTCACTAAACCAGAGGGACTGTGTGATGCCTCCCCTCACAGAAGGAAGCACTCCATGTTCCATCACAGGAAAAAAATTGTTGGCATCCCAAGCTTGTATTGATAGAATAATCAATATTGTAAAAATCAAAATAAAGATTGGGGTGACGAATTGAGCGGAGCGACCAAGTAACTCCACTCCACCCCGAGCTGCCAGTCCGCACACAAAAATGATGCTCCCCATGATAACCATTTCAGGTGTTCTTGGCAAAAAGACAGTCTTTATAAATTCGGTATATTGATAGGTGTTTGAACCTGCTAGTATGATAAGAGAAATTAAATAGAAAAAACCAATAAATTTACCAAGATAAAAACCCAGTATCCGCGGGGCTTGCTGAATAATATTCTCACCTGGATATAGTCGATTTAACCCAAAAGCCAATAATAAAGCAATTAGCCCTACTAAGGCACCCCAAATAGGAGATATCCACAGGTCACGTTTTGCTAAGGCCCCAGTTAAGCTTGGTAGTATAAGCGTCCCAGTACTAGATACCACACAATAGAGGATAAAGGCCATCTGTTGTCCAGTGATTCGACCTGTTTCCTGCAATGAAATTCACCTCCTGGGTTAACTTTCTCCACCATGTTCTGGATCTGGCCTTTGCCCCTCTTCCTGTCTGATTTGATTCTGTGGATGGAGGAAACGCGGACGGTATTTTTTGTTCCACCATGGTGCACGAAGCAAAACATCCTTCAGATCACTTCTTCTCGTTTGTCCGACCAAGGGTGATAAATAGGGTACACCAAAAGAACGTAGAGAGCACAAATGAATAAGAATTAGAAGAAGACCTAGCATCAACCCGATGATTCCCAGGATCCCAGATAAAAGGAGTAAAGGGAAACGAAGCATCCGCAAGGAAAAGCCCAAGGCATATTTAGGAACGGTAAAGGATGCAATACCGGTGGCGGCTACAACGATAATCGTTGGTGCTGAAACTAGACCCGCCCGTACAGCAGAATCACCAATGACCAATGCCCCTACAATCGTCACTGCAGAACCGATAATCCGTGGCAAGCGAAGGCCTGCTTCTCGTAGTGCTTCAAAGGCAAACTCCATAATTATGGCTTCAATTAAAGTAGGTATTGGGATTCTCTCCCGGGCAGCAGCAAAGCTTAATAATTGGTCGGTAGGAACGGCTTCCTGATGAAAGGTAATGATTGCTACATAAAAAGAAGGTAGGGCAATGGAAGCAAGAAAAAGAAAATACCGCATCCATCGCAACAAGGTACTTACCATAAAGCGATTGTAGTAATCTTCTGTAGCTTGTAGCATCATGGGAAGAGTTACGGGAACAATCATCACCACTGGTGATCCATCGGTAAGAATCGCTACTCGTCCTTCTAATAGAGAAGCTGTTACAATATCTACCCGTTCCGTTGTTTGGATTTGGGGAAAGGGAGAAAAGGGGTTATCCTGAATGATTTCCTCAATATAACCACTTTCCAGCACACCATCGATGTCAATACGCTCTAGTCGACGAAATGTCTCCTGTAAAATATCAGGATCCACAATCCCTTCAATATAAGAGACAATGACTTGTGTATTGGTATAGCGCCCTATATGCAAGGACTTTGTTTTTAAATAGGGACTACGAATTTTACGTCGAATCAAGGCAACGTTGTCACGTAAAGGCTCAATAAATCCCTCTTTTGGCCCCCGAATTACCGGCTCATTCTCCGGTTCATCAATCGGCCTTTTTTCCCACTTACTAATTCCGAGATTAAGCGCCCAATTTGCCTTTTTTATTAACAGAATAGCGTTGCCACAGGTAATGGCATTGACACAGTCATAAAAGGTTTTCACTTGTTTCGCAGAAGAAACGGGTAATTCACGTTCCAATATATATTCCGGGTTATTGGAGGGGTCTGCTTTTAACATCAAAGGAAATAAAACGTTGGTATTGATCTCCCCGATGTCAGATAGGTGTTCAAAATAAATGAGTTCAGCCTGAACTTCCTTCCCGATATAGAAGGGATGGAAAATCACATCATCGCAATCGGCAAACAAGTCTTTAAATACTTTCCGATTTTTTTCAAAATCAGCGTATAGAGGAATTTTCAACTTCTCGTTTAGTTTACTGGTAGGATGTTCAATAACCTCTTTCAACTGTTGATTGTGCTTACGCCTCCGAAACCATTGCCTGATCATTGATTGTAATCCCCTTTTCTCAGCTGTTGCCCATTTATAATGTGGCTCGATCCGTGGGAATTCATTCGTTTTTTGGAAATAAATTCACTACATAAGGGGAACGTTTGCAATCGCTGCAGAAAGAGGATCCAAAGCTACAAGGTCTGATTTATCCAGATCGTGTACAGAAGTTTTCCCCAAAGCGATTACGCCAAGCTTCATCTCGTCTACGATGGAAAAAAGTGCATTTGACAAATATTTAGCTCCCATCTCGACGTTAAATTGATCTGCGATACTCCCGCTATAATAAACAAGCTGTGTGGGAGGTTCCCAAGGAAGTGCTTTTCCTGTTCCTTGTAAATGACTAACGGCGAATATTAGTGATGCTCCTAAAGCAACTGCATCAGCTCCCAAAGCCAGTGCTTTTAAATAATCCCCTGGAGACTTCAGGCCACCGGAGACAATTAAACTGATTTGCTTTTTTACGCCCCGTTTCTCCAAATACTCTGCAGCGCGACACAATCCGATCACCGTAGGTAAACCGAGATCGTCTTGTAGAATGGGAGGAGTACCCTTTGTCGCAGCTTGGGCACCATCAATGGTGATAAAATCCACCCCTGCCTGAATCGCAACCTCAATGTCTTTCTCTACACGGCCAGGAATTATTTTCATCCCTATTGGCACCCCATCGGTCAAACGACGCAAGCGATCCACCAAGCGGCGCCAGTCACGAGGCCGAGAAATACCAGGCATCTGAGCATGAATCGTCGCTGTCTCCTCAGGGGATACACCCATTAACTTCCCTGCTTTCCCCTTTAAATGTAATCCAGGGACTTGACTGGGGGAGGCTCCTGAAGAACCTTGACCAATATGGATCTCAATCATATCCGCCTGCTTGAGTAGTTCTGGATCTTTCCCCCACTTGGCGCGACTATATTGCATGATTAGCTTCTTTGCATAACGACGTTCTTCGGGTAATACCGCTCCTTCTCCCGCATTGGTTGCCGTTCCTGCCATAGTAGCCCCCTTGGCTAAAGCAATTTTAACTTTCTCACTTAAAGCAAGCCCATAAGCCATTCCCGTTACGATAATCGGGATCTCCAATTCCAGGGGTCGTTTGGCTGCAGGACCGATCACTGTCTTGGTATCAATAAATGCTTCATCTGCTGTTGGTAATTGTGCCAATTGTTTGGGCATAAACAGCAATTGATTGAAATGGGGCATTTTTCGGGGGCTTCCAAAGGGACGCTTAATCAATACTCCTCCTTCTGCCCGCATACCATTTTCTACAATAGTTTGAGGGTCCATCCGCTTTGCGAGGGAAACAGTCTCCCACAAATTTTGTGAGAATGGTTCGGTTTCAATCAAATGGATAAAAGCTCGAAAGATCTTTTTTACTAAAAATCGAAAAGAAAAAGCAGTCAACATTCCAGCCAAAAGAGTGGTTACAAGAATCCCTAATAATATCCAAACAAACATCCACTCACCCCACTTTCTTTTTTAAGATCTCCGTTCATT
This sequence comes from uncultured Thermoactinomycetaceae bacterium, assembly GCA_937975135.1. Lineage (GTDB taxonomy): Bacteria > Bacillota > Bacilli > Thermoactinomycetales > CALJVA01 > CALJVA01. The sequence goes on from CALJVA010000048.1 coordinate 82,053, forward strand.
GGAAGAAGAATACATTAAAGGCTTTTTTATAATACTAGGAGCGTTGAGGAAGTGCGTTCGATTTACAGTGGGGTGATCTAGTGCATCCATTTTGGTTATCCTTTTTTTCTAGCCTGATCATTTTTGTGGGAACGATTATTTTCCTGCTCACTTTTTATCGCCCAGTAGTGAAGAGAATAATCAATCGGTTCATTCGGCTTATCCTTACCGAAACTTACTCCAAAAATATTTGGGAGATTTTCTCTTCAGGAAGGCGTTATAATCCCTTTAACATTGTTCAAAATGCTCTGCGATCGGAACAAAAAGAGGCGATTGTTCGCTCAATGGGAACACCGCACAAACTGGTTAAATTTGATGGATTGATGTTTTTACCTGCTCAACTAGCAATCTTGCCAACGAAAGAGGAATATAAGATTAAAACAGATACCGTAATTGGACCTCGGGCGAATCGACCATTAAAATTGCCCATTCCTTTGATGGTAGCAGGAATGGGTGTTGGTACAGCACTAAGTGAGTCAATGAAATTAGCCATCGCCAAAGGAACAGCTAAAATTAAGACTGCAACAAATACTGGCGAGGGGCCTTTTTTGGAAGAAGAGCGAAAACTAGCGGATAAACTGGTTGTTCAATATGGTCGCAATTCCTGGGCTAAAGAGCCCGAAGTTTTTCAACAAGCAGATATGGTAGAGATTGTCGCGGGTACAGGGGCGATGGCAGGTACCCCCTATACTGTTCCAGCGAAAAGATTGTCGGAAAAGCTAAGAAGGAAAATGGGACTTTCTTCTGATGAAGATGGACGAATTCTGGCCCGGGTGCCCCAAGTTGACAGACCAGAGGATTGGCAACGGCTTGTGGACCACCTTCGAGAAATAACAGATGGGGTCCCAATCGGGATTAAGATCATCCCGGCCCATATTGAGAAAGATTTGGAGTGGGCCCTTAAGGCGGAGGTGGATTTCATCACCGTTGATGGTGCCCAAGCGGGTACCAAGGAATCGGCTCCGATCCTGCAAGATGATATGGGGCTACCTACCATTCGGGGATTGGTTCGTGCAGTAAACTTTTTGGAGGAAAAAGGAGCTCGTGACCGTGTGAGTGTAATCGTTTCCGGCGGGTTGTTTACTCCCGGTGAATACTTGAAAGCGATTGCTCTAGGGGCTGATGCAGTTGCACTGGGAACTGTTATCTTACACGCGGCCATGCACACCCAAGTAACCAAAGTGCTTCCTTGGGAGCCACCACCACAATTGGCTTGGTATGAAGGAAAGGCAAGTCACCAACTTGATATAGAAAAAGCAGCCCGTAATATCGCAAATTTACTAAACGCATCGGTTGAGGAAATGAAAATTGCAGTTACCTGTATTGGAAAAAAGGGGATTATGGAACTTGATCGGGAAGATTTAGTTGCACTGGATCCAGAAACGGCACGTCTAACTGGCGTTACCCTTGCTTATGAGCGGGAGGTGCCTTCGAAAATCAAAAAAATTATCCGCTAGAAAAAGTATCCAAGAGAAAACATTGCCGTCGCCTTTCCTCTAAGGAAAAAGCGACGGCAAATTCTAAGGAACATCACTTTTTCTTTTTGTTTAGTTTACTTAGCAGTTCTACAGCCTTCTGTAACTCTTTTTCTTCAACCTTCTTTCCATATCGATCTTTTATATAATACTGCGTCAGTTCCATGATCCAAGGCTTCTCTTCTGGGTAATTTGCCCCCACTCTTTTACCATACTCCAAGGGAGTTTCTCCCACCTTGCGGAAATACTCTCTTTTCTGCATTAATTTTAAAAACTGCTGGTAAAGCATCCGCATAGGAGTTGTTGCTTCAATAAACTGAATTTTTTTCGGGGCTTGTCTCCTTGGAATGAATTCGCGAACTTCTTCTAGATACCCTTCTCGAAAGAATGTCGCACCTTTTCTCTTCCACTTCCGATATATAACCCACACAAAAATAAGAATCAATATCACGATCAAGGGGATGGAAATCCATTCAGGAATATGAAAGGAAGATTCCAGTGGCGGTGTGCTTATTTCCTCTTTGTCTCCGGTCCCTTCACTTCCGTCATAATTTTCTTCCCTTAGTTCATTCAGTAGCGGGCTACGACTTAGAAAGTTGACAAAAGCAAGACTTAGCATTCCGCCAACATAAAAGATTGGTTTCGCCAAATAAAGAATCAGATCCCATAAACGTGCCAAAACTGAAAAGCCAAAGCCTTTGATCACCAACATTCCCAAGATTGCGGCAGGAAACATTGTGAAAAAAATTAGACGTGAGAACTTTCCCTGTCCCCCTTGCTCGATTTGAACTGCGGAGGAAAGTGTCCACAAGCGGGTTAGTAAGTATGCAATAAAAAAGGACAGGGCTGTAGTTTGCCAAGCAGGATCTCGTGCATAAAACCAGGTAATAAACGCAAGCACAATCATAACTAGTAAATCCGCACTATAATACCTGGCTAGCTGATCCTGTAGGTATTGAAAGTTAATCTTAGCTTGGCCCATCCGATAAAGCAATGAGAGACCAAAAATGAAGTATAAGGTTAGGTGGGCGCTATTTACATCCTCCTCTAGCCAAGACCAACCAAAAGCACCGCAAAGATACACACCTATTCCTATCAAGAGGCGAAAGTAGGGAGAAAATTTTTTAGCAATTTCCAGCCATAGAAAAAGAGCGATAAAAGAAGCGATTAGGAAATAGGGTGTAGCGCGGGTACCATCTTCAAAAATCCCGCTGAGAATAGCAAATATTACGGTGAAAGAAAAGACATGACTAAGTAGATTTAGAAACTGGGTTCGAAATCTCATCTCATCCCCTCTTCCTTTTCCAAATAAACGGGGACTACAAAGAATCCGATTGGTCCGGGGAATTCCCCTTGGAAGCGCTGCTCTGCCAAAGTACTTCCCGATGAATATTGTAAATTATTCCTTTGCCATCGCGTGTCTAAAAGACAATCTTCATTTCAATCTAAACTTTATCCCTTAAATCATAGTGTAAAGTTTTGTTCAAATGAAGTCCAAAGAGAAAATTATTTTCTCAACAACAAATAGACAAAGTAAGGGGCACCAATTAACGACACCATGATTCCAGCTGGAATTCCATCTGGGTCAACAAGATTACGCCCAACTGTATCGGCAAATAGCAACAACCAACCCCCGATCAAAATTGCTACAGGTATAAACAGTTGATTTCGTGGTCCAACAATTGCTTTAGCGATATGGGGAGCCATTAATCCAATAAATGCAATTCCACCAGTTACAGAAACAGCTGCGGCAGCAAGTGCGACTGCGGAAGCAAGTAAAATCATCCGCTCTCGTTCGACTGATAAACCGACACCAATTGCAACTGGTTCACTTAAGCCGAGAATATTTAATCGATTCGCCCGATACAATGTAAAGGGAATAAGAATCAATAACCACGGTAAAATCGCCCAAATAAACGGCCAATCAGTTCCCCAAATATTTCCCGCAAGCCATTTTGCAATAAAATCGACTTTGGTACGTTCTGCAGAAGAGATGATGACAACCATCAATCCTGATAAAGCCAAAGAAAAGCCGACCCCGGTTAAAACGAATCGGACTGGTTGTAACCCAGTTTTATCGTAAGAAAAAATATAAATCAATATGACCGTAATAAATGCACCGATAAACCCTGTAAAGGGGATCAAATAAGCAAATGATGCAGCATCGATGGGAAAAAATAAAAAGAAGATGGCGATGGTAACACCTGCACCTGAATTTATCCCGATAATACCGGGATCAGCTAAATCATTTCGAGTAATACTTTGTAAAATTGATCCAGAGGTAGCTAGTGCCATCCCAGCTAATAGTGTAATAATGATTCGTGGAAGTCGCACGGAATATAAAATAAACTCTTCTTTAAACGTACCTTGACCAAAAAGTGTCGGAATAATTCGGTCATATGTTAACGAAGAATAGCCGATTCTAATACTTACTAATGTCGTAAGTAGTATCAGCATAAATAGTACAACCAAAATAAGCCGTTGTTTTTTTATTAGTGAAGCTTTTATCATGAGAATGCACTACCTCCCTTCCGTACGATAAATAGGAAGAAAGGCAATCCTAACATAGCCAATACTGCGATAACCGGCGTTTCATATGGCGCATTGATCGTTCGAGCAACAGTATCCGCAAATAACATAAATGTTGCACCGACCAATATTGACATCGGAATAATGAATCGATAATCATTCCCAACAATCCCTCGAGTAATGTGCGGGATCATCAATCCGATAAAGACGAGATTTCCTGCTAGAGCAACTGCAGTCCCAGCTAAAATAATGACGATTGCGAATAAGATTGTTTTCACAATCATCACCTTTTGCCCTAAACCGATCGCCACTTCTTCATTTAGACTTAGCACGGTCAATTGTCTAGAAAAAATCATCGCAAATAAAATTCCGATTACGATAAACGGAATAATTATTTGTAGTTGTGTCCATGATGTACCAATTAACCCACCAGCCGTCCACATCGTCACATCTTTAGAAACTTTAAAATATAGTCCAATTCCCTGCTCGAGGGCAAATAAAAAAGTAGAAACGGCTGCCCCTGCTAATACGATACGGTAAGGGGAAAGTCCTCCTTTTCTAGCAGACCCAATTCCAAAAACGATCGCCGCACCTAACAGCGCACCAATAAAACAAAAAATAATTGTTCCGAAATATGATATCGAAGGAAAAAAGGCAAATTTAATCGCCAGCATTGCATTTGCACCAGCTGTTAACCCAAGTAAACTGGGATCAGCTAAAGGATTACGTGTTATCCCTTGCATGATTGCCCCCGCAGTTGCTAACGCGGCTCCAACAAAAATGGCAGCAATTTCTCGGGGAAGCCGTATATCACGAATGACTGATATTGCTTCACTCGTCTTATTCCCTACAATTGCATGCCATAAATCTTCCAGTGTTGTATCTGCTGCGCCAAATAATATTGCGACAACAAACATTGCAATAAAAAGAATAGCAGCAACAATAAATGTATAAGCTTTATGGAAGTGTTTTGTTTTTCTCTCTGTCATGTTGCTCCAACTTTCTTATATAAGAAATTGCTAATGTTCTACTACCCCTATGAGCAAACTTCATTCACCCTGCAAATCTTCTGTTACTCATTTAAAAATTTCTCTTCAAAAAATTTGAGCTGATACTCTAATGTTAGCGCATCATTAAAATAAAACGAACGTTGATCTACTTCAAATACGCGACCATTTTTTACAGCTGGTATGTTTCGGAAAATATCCGATTCTAAATATTCATCATCCGCTCCAGCACTGCGGCTAAAAATAATATAATCTCCAGCATACTCCGGTAATACTTCTAATGAAATCGCAGAATATCCATCAGCTGATGTCATTTCCTTTACTTTTTCAGGCATCTCCAATCCCATCGCTTGGTATAAAATTTCTGTTCCACGCCCCCAGTTATCACCGAAAACGTACAACTGCTTATCAAAGTCTTCTATAACTGAAACAGTCGCATTTTCACCGATTTTTTCCTTTATTTTTTCTCCGACTTCTTTCGCACGTTTTTCAAAATCTTCAACCCAAGCTCGCGCTTCCGCTTCTTTGTTTAATAGTTTCCCAATTTCAATATGTTGTTGTAAATAATCTAGTTTCCCATAGGTAAACGTAACTGTCGGTGCGATTTTATTTAATTTATCGACGTTTTTAATCGTTGATAAGCCGATGATTAGATCTGGCTCCAGTTCGATAATTTGTTCTAAACTTTCATCGGATACTTCTACAGCATCTTTTAACCCTTCTGCAAAGTTCGGGTTATCCATCGACCATGAGTCTGCTCCAACAATATTGACGCCTAATTTTATCACATCACCAGCAAATGATGATAACACTACTACCCGTTCTGGATTAGCTGGTACTTTGATAGGTCCATTTTCCGATTCATAAGTAATCATATCTCCTGATTTATTCCCGTCATCAATATTACTACATGCCCCCATAATTACTAACAAGAGCAGGATAATCAAAATGAATATTTTTTTCATTTTCCGTTTCTCCTTTTATTAAATTGTAAGTAATACAAATTGGTTTTTTCGTTCGCGGATCTTCACCGATTACTGCATCAATATTAAAAACTTCCTTTAACACTTCACGTTCGATTACTTCTTCACTCGTCCCGGCTTTGATGATTTTCCCATCTTTTAATGCGATAATATAATCTGCAAACCGAGCTGCCTGGTTTAAATCGTGAAGCACCATCACTATCGTTCGTCCCTGCTCTTTATTTAATTTTTTCAGTAACTCCAATATTTCCAATTGGTGCGCCATATCTAAATATGTTGTCGGTTCATCAAGAAAAATGATGTCTGTTTCTTGGGCGAGTGCCATTGCAATCCAAACACGTTGTCGTTGTCCACCTGATAACGCATCGACAGGTTGATATTTATACTCGGTTGTCGAGGTTACTTCCAATGCCCAATTGATTACTTCGATATCTTTTTTCGTCAAGCGACCAAATCCTTTTTGATAAGGGAAACGACCATATGAAACAAGCTCTCCGACCGTTAATCCTTTCGTTCCTTCGGGGATTTGCGGTAAAATCGCCATTTTTTTCGCAAGTTGTTTCGTATTTTCCTTTAAAATATCTTTACCATCAAGAACGATTGATCCGGAACGGGGAGTGATAATCCTGGTAATCGCCTTTAATAATGTAGATTTCCCACAACCATTCGCACCGATGATTGTTGTAATCTTTTTGTCAGGAATTATTAAACTTAAATCCTCTATAATTAACCGATCTCCGTAACCAATATGTATATTTTCTGCCTGTAAACGGCTCAATATGGCTCCTCCTTCAAAAATTCATAAAAGTAGTTGATAACGATTATCAATATCATTATAATACATAATGTAAACTCTCTCTCTCATCATGTCAAGACGTTTTGAGAAATTCCAAAGCGTTAAATTTACTCTAGGAGTTGGCAGTATTGAAGCACAACGAATTGTATGATGTCACGATTATTGGCGGTGGTCCCGCTGGGCTTTACGCTGCTTTTTATAGTGGACTTCGCGAAATGAAAACAAAAATAATCGAATATCAACCGGAGTTAGGCGGCAAGCTTCATGTGTACCCTGAAAAAATGATCTGGGACGTTGGCGGAATAGCACCGATTCCTGGAGCCAAATTAATTGATCAATTAGTAGAACAAGCTTTAACGTTCAATCCGACTGTTGTCTCAAATGAAAAAGTCGAAAAAATCGACCGAGATCATAAGGGGATTTTCACTTTACATACATCTTCAGGACAAGTTCACTATTCAAAAACAGTTATCGTCGCTATCGGAAGCGGTATTCTTCATCCGAAAAAATTAAAAGTTGACGGAGCTAAACGATTTGAAGGGATAAATTTAAACTATACAGTAAAATCGCTAAAAAAATATAAAGATAAAACTGTCGTCATTTCTGGTGGGGGAAATTCCGCAATCGATTGGGCGATCGAATTAATGCCAATTGCAAAGCAAATATTTATCGTCTGTCGGAATAATCATTTTAAAAGCCACGAAGCACAAGCAACACAATTACAGAAAAGTTCTGCCGTTTGCATTTTTAATTCAACAATTACAAAATTGATCGGCAAAGAAAAAATTGAAGCGGTTGAGTTGACGAACCATAAGTCAGGTGCTGTAACACGATTGCAAGTAGACGAAGTTATCGTCAACCATGGTTATGAACAAGATACGTCGTTATTAGAAAATAGCCCAATACCAATTGAGCGGGCTGACGACTATTTTATAGCTGGAAGCGTAAATAGCGAAACGTCTATCCCTGGATTGTATGCCGCCGGGGATATATTGGTGCATGAAGGAAAATTAAATTTAATCGCCGGAGCTTTTCAAGATGCAGCAAACGCCGTAAACAAAGCGAAGTTATTTATTAATCCCGACGCAGAAAAAGTTGCAATGGTATCCTCTCACCATGAAATGTTAAAAGAACGAAGCAATGAATTAGTGATACAAATGATAAATGAGTGAAGAAATGACTGAACCATCAAAAAAGCCTAGTTTTATGCTAGGCTTTTCTTTATCGGTGATCCTCCTCCTTCTCTAAATAGGCAGGGATTACCGGAATCCAAGGAGGTAAAAGCTTTTTGTCTACTTGTGGATCAGATAGACACAATATAATCTGATGCCCTTCCCCTCGTAACCATTCTACTTTTTCCATAATCTCTTGATCCCAATAGGGAGTGATTAGAACCAGAGTGGATCCTCGTTCCAATTTTCCTTTCAAGGAAACCAATAGCTTTGCAAAGGGTGAGTCTGGAAGATATAAAGTTCCGGCCAAAGCTTCCATGATGGTCTCCAGTTGGTTCGGGGAATTTCCCACTGGCACCGCTACTTGGCCTCGTCCCATCCTTGAAGCATTGGTATATAAGCCGATGGAAAAGCCCTGCTCGAAAGCATAGAGAAACAAGCCCGCTGCCAATCGACACTGATGATCAATAATCTCCTTTGATCCCCCGACGAGGTGTAGTGAATGGAATTGGTGGTTTAAGATTACATAAAAATGGGCTTGTGAAGTAGGCTCAAATTGCTTTACCATGAGCTCACCAGAACGAGCAGTTGCTGCCCAATGGATTTGTCGATAGGAATCCCCTGTTATAAAAGGGCGAATCCCCGATAATCGCGTAGGATCTTCATGGTACCAGCGACGAATTGTTTGTTCACCATACAAGGAATCTTGCTGGATCTTTAACTTGATTTGAGACGAGGGCTTAGGACGAACCCGAATGGTAGCTTCCGTATCCAACATCTCTTTCACCCGTTTAAATCCTGTCCCATCACCAAATACCGCGCTGGCTCGTTCCCATCGCTTGGGTCCCCTCGTATGAAGAACCAACTGAAAACGCCGCTTTACCCGTTGCCGGGGAAGTAGGTAAGTACGAAAGTGAATCGTAGCAACCTTTTTATCTCCCTCTCGGATCCAAAGCCCTTCAGGAAGAGGCTGAGTAATCTGGATCCAGAAAATAGGGAGCCAAGAATGATTTTCTATATGGGCCCACAAGGAAACTTCCTGCCCTTCTCTATGCCGATCTCCCTCCACTTTAATCGACCAGGAAACCTTACCTGCTGTTTGCTTTGCCCAGAACTCGCCATATAACCAGACCATTCCGGACAATAAGATCATCCACAGGATTAGATTCATAAGACTTCCTCTTCCACTGGAACAGGAACTTCTTCCAAAATTTCCTCTATGATTTCTTGAGCTGACTTTTGGTCTGGATGATGAATTGAAGTATGAAGTGTAAGGCGATGGGCCAATACCAAGGGTGCCAAATACTTGATATCATCGGGAATTACATAATCCCGACCGCGAATCCCAGCCAGTGCTTGGGCACAAGTTCCTAACATAATTGTTGCCCGGGGAGATGCCCCTAAGCGAATCTCCTTATGTATGCGGGTTTTCCTTACAATCTCCAGTAAATAATGCTCTACCTCTTTGGTCATAGTAATGGTTGATACTTCTTGTTGTGCCGCCAGCACTTCTTCAGGCTTAGCCACAGGTGAAATTGTCTGCTCGGTGTTCTTTTTCTGTGAGCGATGAAGGATTTCTCGTTCTTCCTCTAGAGAAGGATACCCAAGAGACAGTTGCATTGCAAAACGATCCAGTTGTGCTTCAGGTAGGGGGAAGGTCCCCTGAGATTCGATTGGATTTTGCGTCGCAATCACAAAAAAGGGAGATTTTAAGACGTGAGTTGTACCATCGACGGTTACCTGTTCTTCAGCCATGGCTTCTAATAACGCTGATTGTGTTCGGGGTACAGCGCGATTAATTTCATCAGCCAATACAATTTGACTAAAAATTGGTCCTTCACGAAAGAAAAAATCAGCAGTTTTCTGATTGTAGATTGTGGTTCCTACAATATCTGAGGGAAGTAAGTCAGGAGTACATTGAATCCGAGAAAACTTTCCGCCAATACTTGCAGCCAATGCTTTGGCGAGAAGTGTTTTTCCCACTCCCGGCACGTCTTGAAGCAATACATGCCCTTTGGCGAATAGGCTTGTTAAAAGGAGGTCGATGGTTTCTTCGCTGCCAACAACCACCTTCCCAACTTCATGCCGGATCCGTTCTGACAGCTGCGCAATCACTTGCATTGCTCTACCCCATTTTATAAATTTTCATGCCATAATATTATATCAGGAAAATATTGAGTCGTATAGAAAGAATTCGAACTTATGTTTGTATTTTATGTTTAACTCATGTATACTGTACGAAAAGAAGCTTAAAACAAGGGGACTTTGCTCACCTCTGGGGAACCCCTCCATATGAGAAGGGAGATGATCCGTTTGGCCAAACTATCCCTCCGACAACAGGCAATTCTCGACTATATCAAGAAGGAGGTGCGCGAAAAAGGCTATCCTCCTTCTGTTCGCGAGATTGGGGAAGCAGTAGGGCTAGCTTCAAGCTCAACAGTACATGGGCACTTAAATCGTTTGGAAGCTAAAGGACTTATTCGACGAGATCCTACCAAACCGCGGGCAATTGAAATTCTCGATGATTCTTTTTCCTCCGAAGACCAAGACACGATCATGGTACCTCTTGTTGGTAAAGTTACTGCCGGGGAGCCGATTACAGCAGTAGAGAACGTGGAGGAATATATCCCACTTCCCAAACGCTTGTATGGAAAAGATGATGCGATTTTTCTCCTTACTGTTCAAGGGGATAGTATGATTAATGCAGGTATCTTAGATGGGGACAAATTGGTGGTCCGTCAACAACAGACAGCGACCAACGGTGATATTGTGGTGGCGATGACAAGTGATGGGGAAGCCACGGTAAAGCGCTTCTTTAAGGAGAAAGATCATATTCGACTGCAGCCTGAAAATGATAAGATGGAACCTCTACTTTTGCCGCAAGTCACGATTCTGGGTAAAGTGGTTGGGCTATTCCGGGAAATGGTATAAAAAAAGCAACGGGAAACCGTTGCTTTTTTTACTGCAAGAGTTCCTTATAAGGTTGAAGATCGATTTTCTGGTCTTTTAAAGCTTTTATCAGCCATTTATGATCTCGTTTGGGCGTTGCAATAATATAACCACGAATAACCAGATCTTGATCAATCTCTTTGGCATTCTCCTTTAAGGCTAACTCCCCAATTTTAGCTGCTATACTTTGACTCGCCACATCACGAAAAGGCTTGGGAACAGGCTGCACCAACTTTCGGAGTAGCTCCTTTGTTGGTTCCGTCCACATATGCTTGGTTTGCTCAATATAATATTCTTGCCACTCCAAGTCTGACTTCCCGTCTTCCTTTGGCAATCCCTTCAAAAATTTGCGAAACATAAAATAGCCGCCAGTGGCAAAAAAGAAAATTAACAAGGGAAACCAAAGAACGAGTAGCCATACCATCCAGCTGGGCATGAATGTTCACCTCGCTAGCCTAACTAGACCTCTTCCTCATCATAGCATAAAAGAAATTCATAACCCAGAACAACAATAAAGGTGGCAAGATGCAACTGCACCCTACCACCTGCAACACGTAACTTAATTGTTCTTCTGGATAAAACGCTCCAACCGATCCATCGCTTTTTCCAGTTGCTCAATGGAAATGGCATAGGATAAGCGGACATGCTTTGGGGATCCAAAAGCAGAGCCAGGGACAAGTGCGACCAACTCTTCCTCTAACAGGGATTTGACCCATTCATCAGTGGTCTTCATCCCTGCATTACGAACCGCTTCTTCTACATTTGCAAAGATGTAAAAAGCCCCCTTTGGTGGATGAAATTGAATTCCTTTCATTTTTTGGAGACGTTGTACCAAGTAGTCTCTGCGCTCTTTAAATAGTTTACGCATGGAATCAACAGAATCTTGCGGACCATTAAGCGCCTCCAGGGCGGCATATTGGGCAATGGAAGTGGGATTTGAGGTGCTATGGCTTGCCAAGTCAGTCATTGCTCGAATAATCGTCTGATTCCCTGCTGCAAAGCCTATGCGCCATCCAGTCATGGCATAGGTTTTAGAGACTCCATTGATTACCACCGTATTTTGATAAAAATCGGGTCCCAGACTGGCCATGCTCACATGGGGATCCCCATCATAAATAAGATGCTCATAAATTTCATCCGAAATAATCAGAACCCCTTTGTCTAAACAGACTTGTCCTAAGGCCAAGAGTTCCTCCCTCTTGTACACAGTACCTGTGGGATTGGAGGGGCTATTGATCAAAACCGCTTTTGTTCGCTCTGTAATCGCTGATTCAATCTGCTCAGGCTTCACCTTAAAAAAGTTTGCTTCATCACCGTGAACGATTACAGGTTTTCCCCCTGCTAACTTTACCTGCTCAATGTAGCTCACCCAGTAAGGTGCTGGGATAATCACTTCATCTCCAGGGTTGAGCAAAACTTGAAACAGGTTGTAAAGGGCGTGTTTGGCACCTACGGTGACAATAATTTGGCTGGGGTCATATTTTAGCCCATTATCCCGCTCCAATTTTTTCTGAATAGCCGCCTTTAACTCTGGGATTCCTCCTGAAGGGGTATATTTGGTATGTCCCGCATCCATCGCTTTTTTCGCTGCTACCAAGATTGACTCTGGGGTATTAAAATCAGGCTCCCCTGCACCTAAACCTACAACATCTTTTCCGGATTTTCTCAGTTCATTTGCTTTCGCAGTAATAGCAAGAGTAGTAGAGGGACTAAGCTCCATAACACGTTGGGATAATTTCAATTGATCCACTCTCCTGTTCCATCCTCCAATGATTTGGATAAGATAACCTCCCTGTCATCTTACCCAATCCTCCCCCTACTTCTCAAGCTTGATTCATGGTGATCGATTCATTTTGGTAGGTGCGAATCAATTGACGAAACTGCTTTCCAGATAAAAATTCTTCCTGAAGCAAGATATCTAAACTTTTTTCGATCACAGAGCGGTATTTAGCAATGAGCTGTAATGCCTGTTGATCTAGATCCTTTAGAATTTTGGCAGCTTCTTTTTGCATCAACTCTTTGCTGATTAGATCCGGGTTAATGATCCCCAAATCGGATAATCCCGATTCGATCAAGATACGTGCATAATGATTGGCTTTCTTAAAGTCATTTTGTGCACCTGTACTTCGATTTCCATACACTTCTTGTTCTGCTGCCGAGCCTGCAAGACAGATCACAATTTGCTCCTCAATATACTTTCGTGTATATAAATGACGGTCTTCATTGGGGTGATGTCGGACATAACCCAAGGCTTCGCCTCGCGGTGAAAGAGCGACTTGTGAAACCGAATTCGGGTGCAAAACTTCTGCTGCAATCGCATGCCCCAATTCATGAATGGCTACACGTTTTCTTTCTTCTTTGCTTGCTTCTCGATCTGTTTTTTCTCCTAACAAGACCTTGTCCACAGCCTGGGACAGATGATGTTGCTCAATCTTCTTTTTTCCTTCCCGCATCGCATAGATTGCTGCTTCATTGGCAACGCTCTCTAACTGTGCACCGGAAAAACCAAAGGTCTCATTGGCGATATGATCAAGATCTACATCAGAAGCCAAGGGTTTATTTTTTAGATGAAGAGAGAGAATATGATACCTTGCCTTTTTATCAGGGAGGTCTACATTGATATGACGATCGAAACGACCCGGTCGTAACAGTGCAGGATCAAGCATATCCTTCCGGTTGGTTGCTGCTACGACCAATAAACGAATCTCGCTATCAGGAGAAATCCCATCCATTTCGGTAAGCAGCTGATTCAATGTTTGGTCATATTCACGATGTTGCGTCCCTTCACGCCGTCCCCCTATCGCATCGATTTCATCAATAAAAATAATGGCACTATTTTTCCCGCTTTTTCTTGCTAGAGTACGGGCTTCTTGGAACAACTCGCGAATGCGTTGTGCTCCCACTCCCACATACATTTCAACAAACTGACTCCCTGAGGTGGAAACAAAAACAGAATCCGTATAATGTGCCGCAGCCTTAGCCATCATGGTCTTTCCGGTTCCTGGAGGACCGTAAAGCAAAATGCCTTTGATTGGACGAATACCATAGGTGGCGATTTTGTCACGATGAACAAGAAAGTCCAAGGCCTCTTTCAGCTCTTGTTTTACCCGTTGTACTCCTCCGATATGTTCGAAAGAGGTGTTAGGAACGGTTTCTTTACTTACAATCCGCTGCTTTCGTCCCAGTCTAAAGCCACCGGTACGGGAACGGGAAAAGAAAAAAATCGCCCCTGTAACCAGAAGTAGTACAAAAGCAAGTGCCCCATAACCCAAGAAAAGAAGGAAAATTATGAGGCCAATTCCCGCTCCAAGGGCAACTTCTTTATCCATTCTCTTTCACCTCATCATTTGCTGAATGAAGGGGGAACACACGGTAAATAAAATGAGGATCTTCTTGCAATGAAATATAGATAAATTCATCATCCATCGTTAATTCATAGCTGATCTTTTCTTGTTCTGCTGTACTTTGTATTACATCGGAAATCTCCGTATATCGCTGATGTACAATCCCTTCCGAAACACCGAAGACCACTTGGTCCCATATTTTTTGCAGTTTGGGACTGGGATGATCGATTAACTGAATCGACAGCTCACGCTCTCCTACAATCTCTTCCAACCGCTGACGGAGAACGGGATAGTCCACTGCCAGAGAAAAATCTGGATCCGGTTTTAACTTTATCTCAACGCGATTCGGATTCGCATCAAATGATTGCAAAGTTATATGAGGCGTCTCAGCAACCACTTCCTTAATCGGCTGCTCAATTGCCCACCATTGATGGGCAAAAAAACCACCAAACAAGGCGGTCAGCGTGACAAGTAATCCAGTAGCAACCGAGATAAAGCGTTTTTTCACTGTCACGCCCCCCTTTATATACAATAGTACTGATCCAAGTATATCACATAGTATATACGATTGGATCTGGGAACCTCTTGAAAACAATAAAATTTTTGTATTAACCCCTTCCCCGTGAAAGGAAAAAACCGCCCCACTTGGGACGGTTTTCATCACATGATTATCCTGAATTGAGTCATCGGTGTATAGATTTCGGTCATATTGCTCAATCTCACAGATTTTTCACACACACTCCGACTTCCTTTACATGTGTACCATGATTTTTCGCACCAATTCATCTGAGTTAGATTTGTCTACCGTAGTTTCTGCATCAAGGAAGCACAATAAATCCTTAAGGATATTTGCGATATCAAAGGCGTACTGATCATGTTCAACAGGGCTAAAGAGTACGAGCTTTTTTATAATAAGAAGTTTATCTTTTCTCTCTAACTTGAGGTCAATTGTACCGACAATTTCTCCTTTAAGTAAAATCGGTAACGCAAAATAACCGTATTTCCTTCTTGTTTTTGGTATGTAACTTTCCCAAAAGATAGTCAACATCAAACATTCGAGACATCCGCTGTCGGTACCATATCAGTTTGTCAAAGGGAGAAAGAAAAGTACAATGAGTAGGTTCCTCTTGGAAGGAGGGTGAATTGATAAAATCGTAATCTTCCTTTAGTAGATAGTGTTGGTCATTACATCCTTCAAGTTCAACCCTTATGATCCGTCCATTGCTCAATAATCGATTAATCATTTCTCTCACTGTGGTCAAAGATAATCGAAAATAATCGGATATATCTTTATCAGTAGCAGCACCCATCGCCTCCCAAGCTTGTAGCTTAGACCCCTGGGTTTGATTCAATTTTTGAGTTAACTCGTAGGTACTGATTGAATAATTCTTTTTAATCACGTTATACACTTCAAGAAGATAATCAATTTCATCTGATTTCTCCATTACTTTAGCTTGAAAATCTTTAAATGATGAAATCCAATAAGGATATTCTTCCATTGGTAGCAGAGAAAGTGCATGAACATAACACTCAAATACCCTGTTCTCATGATATAAATCATAAAAGAAACTTTCTTGATAATGTTTATTCTTGACCAAAAAAACAAATTGTGATTTCTGGTAACAACGTTTAAAGTATCTAGCTGGACACAACCTAACTGTAGTAATAATTGAATCATATCTTCTTTAGTTTCTAAATCGGATGGATGAAACAAATGTTGTTTCCACAAGTTTATCTTAACAGCCTCCTATTTAGAGAGCTTCAACATATGCATTCTCCTTTTTATTTCTTCTTATGTAAAAGAAGCAGCCAAAGAAGCCCCAGTTGGGAAGCTAACATTATGCCACTTGCCCAAAACATCGGTGGGAAGCATGAAAACGGCACCCATATAGGTGCCTTCAGCTAATTGTGTCTTGCGCTCATAAAAAGTCGCCTTCCATAACACAACATAAGAGTTGAAGTTAGGATAAGTGAATCCTTCGATGACATGCTTCTGATACATATGGATCGTGTGTAACGATTATAATGGTCTTGTTCTCCTGATTTAGGTACTTAAGGATTTCCATTATTTCATTTCGGTTATCATTATCCAGAGAGCCTGTTGGTTCATCTGCCAAAATCAATTCACAGGGCTTTAACAGGATTCTTGCTATAGCCACCCGCTGCTGCTCCCCACCTGAAAGC
>CALJVA010000049.1 GCA_937975135.1 uncultured Thermoactinomycetaceae bacterium
GGTTGGCCCCGACGGGGGAAAAGATCCAGCTGCTTAGCGAACCGGAGGAGCTGGAGGATATTTTGCTCAAGGCGGGGCATCCTTACGGGTTGACGGTCAACCGGCTTCAGGGTGCCAAGATCGTGGGAGCGATTATTGGCGGAAGTTTTGGGCTGCTTTATTTCCTTCTCGGATTGCCGATGGCTCCACTCATGTTGATTGGTGGCCTTTTTGGCGGGTATATGTTGCCGATCTGGCTCGTCCGACGTTGGGCAAAACGTCGCCAAGAGCGAATTCGCCGTGAAATCCCGGATTTTCTGGACATTATGAGCATTACCCTTCAGGCCGGGATGAGCCTGGATGCCGCTCTCGCCCACTATGTTCAGACCTTCAGCGGTCCCTTGAGTGAGGAATTTGCCCGGATGAACCGGGAGATCCGCTTCGGGGTTCAAAGGGAAAGCGCCTACCGAGCCCTGATGCAGCGGACTACCTCTCCCGAGCTGGAGGCGCTTCTCCAATCCCTCATCCAGGCGCACAATCTGGGTACACCGGTCTCCGACATCTTCATGCAGCAGGCGGAGGAAATCCGCCGCATGCGGGCCGAGAAGGCTAAAGAAGCGGCGGGAAAAGCCGCGCCAAAAATTTCCTTGGTTAGTGGTCTTGTCATCGGGCCATCTATTATGCTGTTGCTATTAGGTGCCTTTGCAATGAAATATTTTATCGGTGAGAACAGTGTATTTCGTAACATGGGATTTTAAAGGAGGTGATGCTATCGGATAGCAGCGTTGTCATTAGCCTGTAAGTTTGATCATATGCCTGTAAGACAAAAAAAACGAGAGGAGGAGTAAAACGTGAAAGACAAACTTCAAAGAGGTATGGTCCGGGCTTACCTCGCTTACAAACGGGCGATCTCCAACATGAAGGGTTCGCCCACGATGGAGTATATCGTTGTTATAGGAGTTGGAGCGCTTTTTGCTACCATTTTGTACAACATCTTTGATGAAGATTCAGGCGGGAAAATCATGAAGGCTTTGAAAGGAAAAGTCACGGAATATATTAATGGTGCGGGTAAAAAAGGTGAAGGTGGAACCTGATAATAGTTTTCTACTGAGCTTTGACGGCCGTCTCAACGGAAACGGGACGGCCGCATTCCCGTCAATTTGAGAGGTGACGATTTAATGTTTCGTTGGAAATGTGGGAGGTTGATTTTTTTTCTGATATTGACATTTCTCGTTGCTTGTTCCCAACCAGCGGATAAAGCGGGAAAGACCCCTAGTTCGAATCAAGGAGAAGTGAAGCAGGCAGCCACTGATGTGGAAGGAATGCTCCGGGAGGGGCCGGGCAAGTACGCTGGGGACAAGTACAACGAGGAAAAGGTGAAAGCGGAGCTGGACAAACTTCCCGACAATATGACAGCTGACGAGGCCTATAACCATTTGGTGGCCCTTTTGGCCGAGGACTACAAACCGATTCTCAAGGAACTGGATACGTTTGACACCACCATCAAAACAAATATTAAAACGCCGGGAGGTGTCAACGCTCCGGAGGGAGAGTTGCCCAAACAGGTGAACGTGGAAATCCTCCTAGATGCCAGCGGGAGCATGGCCGGCCGGGTGAGCGGCGGCGTGAAGATGGATCTGGCCAAGGAAGCGATCCGCGATTTTGTCTCCAAACTGCCGGAGGGTGCCCAAGTGGCCTTGCGGGTCTATGGCCACAAGGGAAGCAATCAGAAAAAAGATAAGGAGCTTTCCTGCAAAAGCACCGAGGTGGTTTATCCTCTGGGGGCTTATGACAAATCCTCCTTCCAGAAGTCCCTGGATAAATTCCGTCCGACGGGATGGACTCCATTAGCTGCGGCGATCGAGCAGGCGAAGAGCGATTTGAGCGGGAAGACGGGAGAGAATGTGGAGAACATCATCTACGTGGTAAGCGATGGGATCGAGACTTGCGGCGGGGACCCGGTCAAGGCGGCGAAGGAGCTGCATGAGTCGGAAATCCAGGCGATTGTCAACATTATTGGCTTTGACGTGGACAATGAAGGGCAACGGGCGTTGAAGAAAGTGGCGGAAGCTGGTGGAGGTAAATATACCACTGTAAACACCGGGGAGGATCTTAGAAGACATTTGGAAGAAGAATATACCCGTTTAAGGGTTGAATGGATGCATTGGGGAAATGAAGGCTACTTGGATGCACAATCGCAGTGGTCGAAGAAATGGGAAAGAGTAGATTATTTGCTAAATATTGTAATGGCGGATATGAATTTTAAGGAATTAGAAAGAATGTCAGATGCTCAAGATTATCTCGAGTCGAAGGGGAAGTTGCAGGATTCTACAAAATTGTACAATAGAATCAGTGATCGTTGGAGTAAAATTCGAAGTTACCAACAAAAACGTTATGATGAACTGAGTAACATTTTAGAGGAGGAAAGAGATAAAGAACAGAAGAGAGTGAGGGAGAAAGAAAAAGAAATGCTGGATCAATATGATAATAATTAAAAAGGAAACTTAGGTAAAAGTTTGTCATAGGGACTATCCAGACATGTGGTAATGGATTATAAAAGACAAAAAGCAATAGAAAAACATTCTTAGAATTAATGAGAACAATAGTGATCAAAAGTGATCAAATGCTAATAAATCCTATTTTATCAATTACTCCAAATAGCCACTGCCCTAACCCCAAAAGCAAGAAGGAGGACAAGAAATTAAAAGATTCAGTGGGAGGAAGCGACGTTATGCTTAATTGCTACCGCCGCTGTCTGGACCGACGAGGAAATGTTACCATGTTTTGGGTGGTGGGGCTTGCCGCCTTCTTTGTAGTGTTTTCGATGGTAGGGACGTTGGTTGTCGCTTGGATGCAGCATGCCTATACCCAGGCGGTGGCGGATGCAGGAAGTTTGGCAGCCACGAAGAAACTGGATCAGCTGGTGCAGGAGGAACTGAATCGGGCAATGCAGGAAGCCATGAACGTGTATCCCGACAAGGATCCCTATCCGATCGTTATGGGAACCGAGGAAAAACGGGATGCCTTCATGAGAAGGGTGATAGAACGCCGACAAAATGAGCTGCGGGAAGAGGTTAGAAAATACGTCACTAAAAACGGCGGTCATAAAAATGGGAAGATCCGCTTGCCCGTAAACGGTCGAGTCGAGGTTGAGGCACAGATGAAATTTGAACCGCCGGTCTTTCAGGATTGGTTTAAGGATGCCTTTGTCAAAGGCAGCGGCACGGGACCTAAAAGAAACTATCTGAAGTGGTTAAAATCGGTAGAAACTATTACCTATTAGCGGAACGGCAGATCCCCTTGCAACAAAGTCTTATCCGAGACTGATGCGATAGGAGATTGCGAAAGTGAAGAATAACAATGTGTCGGTTTCCTCGAAAAAAGAAAGGGGGAGCCAACCGGTGGTAAGGAAGCCCTTCGGGTGCATATTCCGCTTTAATAAAAGGGGTTCTGTTACGATGGAGTTTGTAACGATAATCCCGGTACTTTTGATCATGATTCTGTTTATCGCGCAGTTTTTTGTTGCCGGCATGGCTGTCGTTGAGACGGAAGTTACTTTGCGCGATACGGTTCGGTACGCGGCCGAAATTGGAGATGAAAAGAAGGCCAAAAAATGGGGATTAAACCGGTTTGATGCCACCGGATATTATGACATGGAATCACTGAAAGTGGAAATCAAAGACGAAGAGGTGATTGCTTCCTCCCGTACCCGGATTGAGTGGTTGTTTACATCTGCGAATCCATTTCACTATCGCAGTACAGTTAAGGCTCCGGTGATCGAATGACGAATCGTTTTTCAAGTAATGATTTAAGTCACAAGCAGATTTTATGCAGCCGGATGTGTACATAGTATTAGAACATTACAATTCCCAACCATTATTACACGAAAGTCTACTTCCCCCATCCATGAACTTTGTGGGAGGAATGGAATTGAAAGGAATTCTTGTGCGGTTTCTAGTATGGAACCGGACACAAAGGAAGGGTTCCGTGACGCTTGAGCTTGTGGTTTTAATCCCTTTATTTATTCTTTTATCCCTCATAGCTTGGCAACTCTTTTTATCAGGAATGGCAGTGATCGACACTCATGCGGCAGTGCGTGACGCAGTTCGGGTGGCATCCACGACGGGTGATACCGATGAGGCGGAGAAGCAGGGAAAGGACTCCTTCGGTCAATCACGAGGCTATAAGCTGAAGCGTTTGGATGTCAAAATTGAAAACGATGAAGCGATTGCCAAGGCGAAAGTGGAGATTCCGATTTTATTTTTGGCGTCCAAGCCGATCACCTATGAAACCGAGGAAAAAGCGCCGGCTCTTAATACGTACAATTTTGCCAGTCCGCTAATTATGGGTAACGGCCAACTGGGTTTTCCTGTGGCCAATCCAACAATTAGCTCACATTTTGGCATTCGGACTGATCCTTTTACTGGTAAAACAAAACGGCACTATGGCATTGATTTTCCTGCCCCCATCGGTACACCTATCTATGCTGCTGAAGACGGTATAGTGAAATACGCAGGACCCGCCGGCAATTATGGATATTTGGTGATTATTGACCACGGTGGTGGTTTAGAAACTTATTACGCCCACATGTATTCGCACCAGGTAAAAGTTTTTACTGGACAACAGGTCAAAAGGGGGCAACAAATCGCCGCAGTCGGGAGTAACGGCAGATCAACAGGACCCCACTTGCACTTTGAAGTCCGCTCTGGAGGAGCGCCGGTGGATCCGCTTCCTTTCTTATCTGAGTAACGGTCTGTGGAAAGATGTTGCTATTTCACAGTTAGGAATTTCTGTAATTCGGTATTGCAACACAGAGAGAGGAGAGAAAACATGAGAAAAACGCAACGTATAATGGCATTATCTATTCTTTTTCTCTTTTTATTTTCGCTTATCTCATCATCATTTTTAGGTATTACATTTGCCGAAGGATATAAGGGTCCTGGAGGTTATCAGGGCCCGGGAGGTTATGAAGGTCCGGGAGGCTATGAAGGCCCGGGTGGTTACAAAGGCCCGGGAGGCTATGAAGGCCCGGGTGGTTACAAGGGTCCAGGTGGTTATGAAGGCCCAGGACCTTATAAAGGACCCGGTGGCTATGAAGGTCCGGGTCCATACACTCCTCCTAAACCCGATCAACCGCCAAAAACGGATTCACCTGACCAAAATGATAATAATTCTGGCAATCAAAGCAACGGTAACAGTAATAGTAACAATAACAATGACCCATTAGAATCACCAGCGTATAAAGCTTTTAAATTTGTCACAAAGGATGTGATAATAAATGGTTTAAAGGATTTAGCAGAAGCTGACTTGGATTGGAGAAATGTTGACCCACAAGCATTAGGTATAAAGATTTTGCGAGGATTTAATGGTGCTGTTGCTGGCGATGACACATTTGGCCAATTGACCAAGTTGGGTTTGGATATTTGGCAAGGATGGGACAATGCGAGGGATATAGCTCGTTATTTTAAATCTGGATCAGAAGTATGGTCAGGAATAAAATGGCTATCGCAAGGAAAAAGATTTACGACAGCGTCTGGTTGGGGTTCTTTTATGTCGAAAGTCGCGAAGCCCCTTCAACATTCTACGAAGTTTACTGGTAAAATAGCGCCATGGATGGCATTGGTTGATATAGGTTTTTCCAGTTATGAATTTGGAGCTAATTTAGCACAAGGAAAACTAGCAAATGCGACATCAAACCTTGGAGAAATTCTGATGTCAGGAGCAGTTATTGCCTCTGCTTCAGGGTTTGGGGCTCCGGTAGCTGCTGGGATGGCCGCAATAGGCGGAGGGCTTTGGCTCATTGGAA
>CALJVA010000050.1 GCA_937975135.1 uncultured Thermoactinomycetaceae bacterium
TAAGCTACCACATGGAATCCTTACCATAGTAAATAGTCTTTGCCCAATACTCCGGATCCTCGTGGTAAATAAGATCTTTAGGCCCCTTGATCGTTTCACCCCGCCAATGGCGATTGATCCTACCGATTGCTTCTTTCTCCGAGATCCCGAACAGTTCCATCATTTTCTTTGCAATTTCCGTACTTAACAAATCAATCCGTACTTAAACAAATCAATAGATGTGGTCACATTTCCCATCCATTACATATCATCAAAAAATTTTTATAATCCTCCGGAAAAACAATGCTCCAGAGCTCCTCCACTTTTTGTATTTCTTCTTCTGTAGCAGGAGGGTTAGGTGGAATGTAATCCTCAGCCGAATCTATTTCATGAGCCTGCTTTTTAATATCATCTAATTGCTGCAAAGCAGCACCATCAGGATGAGAACACAAATCTTCTCGGCTGGCATCAAAAGGTCGACTACACAATGGTCTTGTAATATAAAAGGCAACAGGGTTGGTACTTCTTCACCCTTTTTCGGTTATTAAATTGACAAGTCGATGGAATGAATCAAACTCTGCAGCAATCCGCTTTCCGTTTTTGGAGATCCCTATAATTTCGTTCTTTGTAAGTTGCACATTAAGATCATAGTAATGCAGATAGTAATTAAAAGCATCTCTATGATCAAATTCCAAATTGGAAATCACTTGGGGAAAAACAACAGCAATTCGGTCAATAGGCTCTTCAATAGTGAAATCGGAGAGGGATTCTTTAATCATTACATACAGTGCTCCCCCCTCATAAGGACACCGATAATAAGCCCCAGCTTGACACACTCCGATGGCAATCATCGATAAATAGTGTCCGTTCAAACTACCACTAATTTCTAAGTCTGGTTTGACCAATTCAGGAATATGCTGATTTCTCCCCATCTTATGAAGTTCCCTAACATCATCTAGAAGACCCTTCGGGATTTGACTGATGGAATTTGCCCATCCCCATCGCCAAGTCTGTGATATTTCGGATTCGGTTCCTAGAATTTGCGTTTTGAATGCCAAATCGTCACCAAAGGTTAGCAAACCCGTTTCAAGATCGTAACCCCAGCTTCGATTTCCAACTAAATCGTTTAACCTCAACTGTTTGTCAAAAGATGCCGCAACATGCTTGGTAAACAATTTTTTAAGATTTGTAGAGATCATCAGCCATTCCTCCTCTATTAGACAAGTAAACTAATCAATCTGAGTAAAAACATAAACCAAGGGTTCATAAGGCGGTTCTGTTCCGAAAAAGTAAATACTGTTTCCAAGAAACAATTCATAGTACCGCATCTTTGAGGGTTTAATCTCATCGGTAAAAAAATCATATTCCATTTGCGAAGGTGCACCGGGTAAGATATCAAACTGTAAATATTCATTAATTTGCATAAGAAACTTCATCGGAACATGCCCATCATAGCTGGCCGGAGTTTCGTCACCTTGAATCCATCGGGGTTTTCCGCCAACAATTCCAATAGCCTCTTTACAACCCTGGGCCGAAAGTTTCAATTTTTTGTACGCTACCTTAGGAACATATTCTGTTCTTAGTTCACCTTGGTCTGTCGGAAAAATGAGGATTCTAAAATTTCGTTGATACGATCTGAGAAAGTTTTTCGGAATATTAACCCCATAGAGTCCTCCCTGATCCAGTCCAATGCTGGGATTCCCTGAGGGAAGCATTTCCGGTATGCAATATTTCTCATCATCACAGGATGTACATGCAAAAATCGCTATCGACAAATCCTTCCATACATGATTTTTTGGAAAAGCAACCTGAAAGAAAAAAGACTGTTCAGCTCCACATAATTGACATTTCGGAAAGTCTTCCGTAATTGGTATTCTGGGATAGCCTCCTATAAAAGAAAGGACTTGTGGATGTTGAGGGACTTGCTGTTCATCAATGCACAATTGATAACCATTCATTGATACCACCTTCTTTATTGTATATGGTTTCTGCCATGAACGGAAGTATCCGTTCATGGCAGAAGATGAGTTTAAGGGTTAGGAAAAACCTTCCTTAATATTCTTCCATTTACTGTTGCTTCATAAACAATTTCATATGGTCTGGTTGAACCGGGATGGTATCGTGGGGTCACAGTGATATATACCTCTGCACCAGAAAGTACGTGTTGTTTTATTTTCCTTTCCCATCTTTGAAAGGCTCCGCGATTTACAGATCGGCTTTGGGGGATAATATTATATGAATTTTTTCCCCCAGGGCCACCTAGCTGTTTTCCGATTAGATGTCCCGCATCATCATTGTAAAACCCAAGGGATCTCGCTAACGCCCTGGAAGCAGGGGTGGTGGCCGTTCCCGTATCCAAAAATTGTTTTTCCAATTTTGCACTTACCCTGAGTACTTGTCCTTGACTTCCTACCAAAGATTCATAGGTAAATCCACTTTTGGTAGTTATAGAATACAGTGTTGCATTTGTCCCGTTAAAAGAGATTGGTTTCGCTGATCGGGCAATAAGCCCACCTGCTAATTTAGTAAATACACCTGTTGCTGCCGCCGCTAAATTCATGTGAGCATTAGCAGCATCCCCAAAGGCTGAATGGGGAGTGCTTGCCCACAAATATCCTAATAGAGCTTTTTGAAACTCTTTTGCTACATTTTTTCCGAGATCGGAAGAGCACACGTCTGAACTCCAGTCACAACGCTTAATCTC
>CALJVA010000051.1 GCA_937975135.1 uncultured Thermoactinomycetaceae bacterium
GTAAAAATGATCTGTTATCTTACCGGTTTCCCTTGGGGCCGAGAATCTATCGTACCTCTCTATTAAAACAAATAGGCGGTTTTCCTGTTACTTCTTTTAAAAATGGCAGACTGTATGAGGATGTCAGTGTTTTAAATAAACTCATAACAAGATACCGTTTTAAATACAATAATTTTACAGTTTATAATGTGAGAGAACATAATGAAAGCATTACAAAACAGAATCCAGAGCATTGGAAAGAATTTTTACGAACCTTATAAAAAATGAATGTTACGCTTTAGGTATGGAAAACAATGGGTTCCATTTATCCATTGTTTTCCATGTGGTTTTTGATCGTTGAAATAATATGATCCTGTTGTTGATATTTGAGCATTGGATAAATCGGAAGTGCTAATATCCGTTTTGCTGTTTTTTCAGCAACTGGAAAATCTCCTGTTTTGTATCCTAAATAGTGAAATGCCTCTTGTAAATGTAACGGGATCGGATAATATATCGCTGAAGCAATGCCGTTTTTATTTAATTCTGATTGAAGCTCATCCCGATGTTCCAGTTCAATGCAGTATTGATGAAAGGTATGATCTCTGCTCTCAGGGATTTGCGGAGTTAATAGATATTCTTTCAAGTGTTGAGTGTATCTTTTGGCTACTTCTTTTCTTTTATGAAGAAACAAATCCAAATAATATAATTTCACAAGCAATACAGCTGCTTGAAGTTCATCGAGTCTTGAATTCATCCCTATGATGGAATGATGATATTTTTTATCGCTTCCATGATTGCGGAGTTTTATAATTTTATCGCGAAGATGTTTTTCGTTTGTCGTAATCATCCCCGCATCGCCAAATGCGCCAAGGTTTTTGGATGGAAAAAAAGAAAAACAGCCAATATCACCTATAGAACCGACTCTCTTCCCTTCAAATTCGGTCCCAATCGCTTGACAGGCATCTTCAATGACATGTAAATCATATTCTTTCGCGATGGACATAATTTCTTTCATTTTTGCTGTTTGTCCGTATAAATGGACAACAATAATCGCTTTCGTGCGGGATGTGATGGATTCCTTTATTTTATCCGGGTCTATATTATACGTTTTTTCTTCAATATCAACAAAAATCGGCCGTGCACCCACTTCAGCAATTGCTTCACCAGTTGCAAAAAATGTGAAAGGGGTTGTAATCACTTCATCTCCAGCTCCAATATCCAACGCTTTTAAAGCTAAAACTAATGCATCTGTCCCATTTGCTACACCGATTGCATATTTCACACCTATATAATCTGCAACTAGTTTTTCCAACAAATCTCCTTTCTCTCCAAGTACATAGTTGCCGCTTTCCAACACTTCCTCGACCATTTCAATAATCGGTTTTTTCAATAACTTCCATTCTTCTTGTAAATCTACCATCGGTATTGGTTTCACAACATGTTCATCCATTGATGTCCACCTGATTTCCAATTCCTATATAGGTTATGTTTAAATGATTGATTTCGTCTTTGTTTAACGTGTTCCGGCCATCCAGCACCAGCTTACACTTTTTAAATTTTGTAAAATCCAAATTCTCATACTCTTTATGATTTGCTTGGTGTATGACAATATCTATTTCCCCAACAAAAGAATCGTTTAACTTTAAAGGTTGAACATTATATTTTTCTATCTCAACGTCGGTAAATTGCGGATCGTTGACAAATACATTTGCATGTCTTTCCTTTAGTTCTTCAATGAGCATTAACGCGGTTGATTTTGTTGGTTCTTTCACGTTTCCCCGATAAGAGAGTCCGAGAATTAGAACATTTTTATCTTTTAAAACTCCAATCTCTTGTTCGATTTTTGACAAGGCGAAATCCGCCATATGGTCATTAATCTTCCTCGCTAAAGGGGTCAAACCTTCCGTTAGTCCTTTATTTATAAAGAAATATGGATAAACCGGAATACAATGGCCACCAACACCTATTCCTGGGTCATGGATATGGGAAAAAGGCTGACTGTTGCTTGCAGCAATCACCTCAAGTATATTAACGTTGTTTTTATCTGCAAAACGGGCCAATTCGTTTGCAAGAGCAATATTGACATCACGATATACACATTCTGCAATCTTGGAAAACTCAGCTGTTTCTAAGGAGCTGACTTCCAGTAATTCACATTTTAAAGCATCTGCATAAAATTCTTTTGCAAGTTCCAGGCTTTTTTGATTAATTCCTCCTACTATTTTCGGGTAACGCTTTAAGTCTTGGATGATTCGATTCGAGTAAACTCTTTCCGGACTGTACGCAAGATAAAAATCAGAACCCATATTCAACCCAGATATTTCTTCTATTTTTTTTCCGAATCTATTTCTTGTATCACCTGGGGGAATAGTTGTTTCAAAAATGATTAATGAACCTTTTGTTAACCCTTCTGCTATATCAAGGACCGCGCAATCGATAAATTGGTAATCGATCTGATTGTCTTCATCGACCAAGACAGGAACAATGACAATAATAATGTTAGATTGTTTGACAGCTTCCGATGTTACTGTAGTAGCACATAATGTCTTGTTATTGTGTGCCTCAGAAACCAACTCGCTAAGACCCGGTTCATTCTTGATATGTGATTTTCCTTGATTGACAGTTGATACTACTTCTTCATTAATGTCAGCGCCATACACCTTATACCCATTATTCGCAAATACGGCTGCCAATGTTAGCCCTATCTTCCCCAGACCGACAACGGTTATTGAATCTATAATTTCATTTTGATCGTTTGCCATAGGATCTCCCCTGTTCTTCATCTCGTTATGTGATACTTTATGTCCTTTGCGATGTTATTGATTGTACGTATGATTAGAAATCCAAAATATGGTTTCTTTCTCTACTATTTATTGAGTCTAGTTCGACAAGCCATCATCATTTTTCAACGACTTCGAATTATTTTTTAAAATCCATACATCAAAAAAAGATGTTTTTGTTTAGAAAATTAAAAACATACTTTCCTTGTCCATTTTCACTCCTCATATATCACAAGATGCATCTAACTATAATAGCTCCTGATAGACATATAAGCCCTTACAACAACAGGTTATAAGAATAAACTATAGAAATACTGATTCAGAAGGGAAAATAAAAATGAAAATACTGACAGTTGTAGGTGCGAGACCACAATTTATAAAGGCAAGTATGTTATCTATGGCTTTTCACAAACACCCCCAAATTGAGGAAATGATTGTTCATACCGGTCAACATTATGACTATAATATGTCCGAGATTTTTTTTGAGCAGCTCAAGCTTCCAAAAGCTGATTATCATTTAGAGACAGGTTCCGGAAGTCATGGCGAACAAACTGGAAAAATGTTAATCGAATTGGAAAAATTAATGATTTCCGTTCAGCCGGACATCGTCGTTGTTTTCGGTGATACAAATTCTACAGTATCCGGAAGCCTGGCAGCGGCGAAATTGCATATTCCAATCGCCCATGTAGAAGCTGGCTTAAGAAGTTTTAATAAAAAAATGCCGGAAGAAATCAATCGAATCATTACCGATCATCTGTCTGAGTTTTTATTTTGTCCCACGGAAACTGCTGTCGAAAATTTAAAACGAGAAGGGGTTGGTAAGGGTGTACATCATACGGGAGATATCATGTACGATACGTTAACTTATTTTAAGCCGTATGCGTTAGAGCATTCATCCGTATTAGAGGATTTGAAACTAAAAAAACAAGACTACTATTTAGCAACAGTACACCGGGCAGAAAACACAGATGATTATGCTCGATTAAAACAAATTTTCAATGCGATTCACAATTTGGATAAAAATGTTGTTATACCATTACACCCGAGAACTAAAAACAAACTCATTGAATTTAAATTGAGCGATATGCTCTCATTGCCTCATATTAAACTTGTCGAGCCTTTAAATTACTTTGATATGCTCGTACTTGCTTCAAATGCAACGGCAATCCTCACAGATTCAGGAGGGTTGCAGAAAGAAGCTTACATGCTGCAAGTTCCGTGCATCACCCTTAGAGATGAAACGGAATGGGTAGAAACAGTTGAAGCGGGTTGGAATCACTTAACCGGAGCAAATACCCAAGCAATCTTAGCTGCCATTTCAAAACTGAAAAAACCAAAACAATATCCATTGCTTTATCGTGAAGGAGCGGCGGATCATATTGCAAATATTTTATTGAAAAGACAATGGAATAAATAAAAATGGAGAGGTGACAGCTGCTCACCTCTTTTAATTGATGCCGGCAGA
Source organism: uncultured Thermoactinomycetaceae bacterium (assembly GCA_937975135.1). GTDB lineage: Bacteria > Bacillota > Bacilli > Thermoactinomycetales > CALJVA01 > CALJVA01. Next base: position 4,225 of record CALJVA010000051.1, read on the forward strand.
AGATGTTATTATTGGCAACAACCTTTTCCTCCATTAGCCTCAACAATCCTGCATTTTGAATTATAACTTTTTATAAATGTCTATATACTGATCCACTACATTTGCAGAGCTATGATATTTTTTGACATACGCTCTTCCTTGCACCCCTAATTTTTTCCATTGTTTCGGGTTAGCAATCAAATTTTTCAACACTTCGCCGATATTATCCGGATTTGCATTTACAATTGGAAATTCCTTTGGATATTTGCTGACAAGGTCTTCTCTTATATAGCAAATGACGGGTTTCCCTAATGCCATTGCTTCTAGGCTGAAAAAACCTTCAGTTCCAACCCTTAATTGATCGATGACAATATCAGCTTGAGATAAAAGCTTCATCGTTTCAGAATGATCCATGCCCTCAATTAATTTGAAATCAAAAGAAACACCTTCACTCTTCAATTGTTTGACTGCCTTTAAAACAGACTCTGTACCTTTTATATTACGTTTTGTGGGAGCATGAACAATTAATGGGGTAGGTTTATCGGTAGGATAATTGGGCTGTAATTTACCTATATCGACAATATGAGGGATGACATGTGTATTCTTGTAATATTCTTTAATATACGATTCAATTTCATAATCAAGGGCTATCGCATGATCGATATATTTGGAAAGTGTTGTCAAATCGTTTCTGATCTTTTTTTCCGTCCATACAGGCTTCACTTTCACATATGGATTGTTCTTTCTGGCAACTGGAAGTATGCGCACTTCCGATCCTCTATGATGGACAATCATTTTTTTTCCTGCCTTTTGCAACATTCTTAAATCACTCTTATCAGGAAAAAACGTTCCACCAAAATGAAAATGAAAAATATCATACTCTTTTATCGCCTTCTCAAAGTATTTTCTAATTTCAGCCAATCGTTTATGTTTTGGAAGGTCATGTAAATTTAAACAAACGTCGGATTCAAATTGAAAGGGGTTTTTATAAAAATGGCATGCCGTTGCATCGACTCCTTTCAATCGTAAGGCGCGGCATAAATTGATCATTGGCAATCCACCATAAGGTATATGCAATACACGCAAATATTCCACCTCGCTTCACTGATAATGTAATATTACTGATTTTTTAAAAGTTCATCATAAACACGAAAGAGCCTTTTTTCCATTATTTCCCAAGCATATAAATTTTCCATCACTTTACGGCCATTTCTACTCATTTGCCGTAATTGATCTTTGTTTTTATGAAGATATAAAAATGCTTCAGCAAAATCTTTCGCAGTAGCTTGTTTTTTGTTGATGACGTATCCGCATTTATGTTTACGAATAAAAGTCTCCATCTCGTGGCATTTATTCACTACTACAGGGATACCATTATTCAGGAAACTGAAAAATTTATTAGGTAACGCATATTCTTGATTAAGGGACTGTTCAACATCCTCAAAATCAATCCAGCCAATATCAATATCTTTCATATGCTTAGGAATAGCAAAATAATCGACCCAGCCTACCTGCTTTATTATAGTATCGAGATGTTTCGGTACAGTAATGGTTTGTCCGTATCTGGAACCACCTATAATTTTGAAACGAAAATCCATTTTCTGTAAACAGATCTCTGAAATTCCGAAAATTTTCTTCTGGTTTCCTTTGTTGCCAACAATGTTCCCTTCATATCCAACAGTCAATGTACGAGAACCATAGTTTTTAGGCTGAAAAACTTTTGAAAGAGGTGGAGAGTTATAGATTACTTCGATGGGAAGCTGTGGCATATGTGATAAATACCAAGACTTGATCGAATTTGAAACAGTTATAATATAATCAACTTCCTTAAGCATGATGAGGAGACTTTTTTGCAGTTCCCTTTTTACAGCTGAATATTTAGGGTGAAACGGATCGGGTGTCAACTCATGACTGTCATATATTAATTTAATGTCTTTTCC
>CALJVA010000052.1 GCA_937975135.1 uncultured Thermoactinomycetaceae bacterium
AGGTTAATGGATAATAATAGGGTGCAGTTGACGGCACCCTATTTGTTTTTGAGTGAGTGTGGTACGAAGAAAATCGCGGATGGAAAAGCTCCATCGGCGATTTGCTCCATCGGCGATTTTTTGTTTCCAAATATTTTTGTAATTCAAGGATATATTGGTATAATCCATATTAAATAAAAATTGAAACGATTGGGGATGATTAAATGATATCTTTTCCGCGTCCAAGTATCGAGCAGTTTTTTAAAATACACCACATTGAACGATTTTCCGTTAGTCCTGATGAAAAGCAAATTATTTTTAGCACCAATCTAAGTGGTAAATATGATTTGTGGGCGATGGATCTGACCAAAAGGTTTCCCTTCCGATTAACTTTTAATGGCCAACGATTCCAGACGATCCATTATGACAAGCAAGGGCGATTTATTATTGTGGGTTTTGATCAGGATGGGGATGAGTGTACACAACTGTATGCCTTGCCGCAATCAGGAGGATCCCTCGTTCCGATTCGTCTGGCTAAGGGAAAAGGTCATCTCTTTGTTGCTCTTTCTGAAGATGGTGAGCGCATCTATTATACATCCAATAAGGAGAATGAGAAGTACCTGAGTTCATACTGTTACAATATGAGAACAGAAACAGAAACGAAGATTTTGGAAGGAGAACAGGCAGCCACGTATCTGGAGGCAATTAGTCCTAAAGAGAGAAGCTTTCTCTTTATCCGATACATAGCCAATACAATAAAATACGGATACATCAAAGTAGGGAAAGAGGAGGTTCGGATTACTCCCGACAATCATTCCCCTCATACCGTATCGAAAGGGATTTACTGTTCGGAAGATGAGGTCTACTTTATTACAAACTATGAAGCAGATTTTTCTTATCTGGCTAAGTTTGATCTTCGCACTCGATTGTTTACCAAAGTCTTAGCAATTGAGGGGGAAGAGCTTACTCAGCTCAAATGGGACAAAGAACGAAAGGTTTTCTATCTTGTTACTTCTAAGGGTGTTATTGATCGTTTATACAAATATGATTTGATCAGCGGTTATCTTGAATCAATCGATCTCCCCGTTCATCTGATTGAACAGTTGGTTGTAACGGAAGCGGGTAATGTGTATCTTCTCGGGTGCCGGGCAACTCGTCCCCACAATATTTATAGGAAACGGCAAGGGGAAGATGCATGGGAAGAACTTTCTCATAATCGTGTTCCAGGTGTGATGGAGGAGGAGTTGGTAGATCCAGAGATTCTTAGCTATCCTTCCTTTGATGGTCAGTCCATTGAAGCCCTCTATTTTCCTGCGGCCCCTAGTGTAAGCAATGGATACCTTATCTTATGGCCCCATGGGGGTCCACAGTGGGCGGAGCGAAAATCATTTAAGCCTTTGTTTCAGCTCTTACTCAACCGGGGCTATAGTTTGTTTGCACCCAACTTCCGTGGTTCTATCGGATATGGACTTCCATTTATGAAACAGGTAGAGGGTGACTGGGGTCACGGTCCCCGGTTGGATCTAATTGCTGGCGTGAACTGGCTCATTGAAAAAGGAAAGGCGGAGAAGGGGAGAATTGTGCTGATGGGAGCCAGTTATGGAGGATATCTATCCCTATTGCTTGCCGGCCGACATCCGGAATATTTTCAGGCTTGTATCGATCTTTTCGGGATAAGTAATTTACTGACGTATATTGAGTCCGTCGTGCCACATTGGAAACCGGTGATGAAGAAGATGGTAGGGGA
>CALJVA010000053.1 GCA_937975135.1 uncultured Thermoactinomycetaceae bacterium
GTTTTGGGTACCGGCCGCCTGAAGCGCTCCCCAGTCCGTATATTTATCGATCTGGCGTGTGACAAACCCGTATTTTTGACTACCGGTCCACGAAATTCGGATACCGGAAGCCTGTAAATCAAACTGATCGGCAAGTTCTGCACCCAATTCAAGGTAGTCCTGCGGTTCAAATCCTTCGCGTGGGGCACATTTCTCATCAAAGAAACGCGTATCAAACTTAAACCCATCTATCCCGTACTGCTCCATTAAAGCTTTAAGCTTATTTTCATACCATTCGAAAGCTTCGGGATTCGCCAGATCTACGATCCCCGCCACACCGTTCCACCAAGTGACTTGACACGTCTTCGATTCGTCCTGAGCGTCGTTGAGTAAGTACCCGCGTTCTTCTGCGATTTTATAGTTTTCCGAATCCGTGTTAATCCAAAGGGTCACCCATAACCCCAAATCAAAACCTAAGTCGTGAATGTGGTCTGACATGGCTTTCGGATCCGGGAATTTGCTCTTGTCAAAAGTAAAGTTACCGTAATTGGATTCCCATTTATCATCGATTTGAACAGCATGGCCGTCCAAATCATTCCCAGCTAATCCTTCAGCATATTGTATAACTTTGGCTTGATCAACTTCTGTATAATACTGGTGCCACGTATTCCACATCGGTAATTCATACTGCTCGTACGTGTTATCGCTTTTTTCTGGTGTCCCCGTAATACCGATATAATCGTCATAAACGTCTCTAGGAGTATCCTCAACGAACACTTCCGCTTCGAAAATGTCCGTATCCTTGATGAAAAACTTCGCCAAACCGTCATCGCCCTGATTGATCGACACGTCCATTAATGAATACGTGTCCACCCACAACCCGACAGATTTGGATGTAAACCAAAAAGGATCAATCATCCAATAACTCGCCGGACCAAATTCTGTATTGCGCACGTGTCCCGAATCCAACGGCCACGGCTGGTAGTTATGATTCTCCGCTTCCCCATGTCCATACCAATGACCCGCAGAAGAAAGGTCGTAAACCACCCCTAGCTGGTCAACGTGTACAAATTCCTCCGACCCTTCCGTGATAGTCATAACCTGGCGGTAGCGATCATTTTCAGCAATCACCTTCATGTTCATTGTATGACGATCCGATGTCGTTTCGAGCTGTAGTTCCATGGAAGTACCGTCCCAGTCCCATGACGTGACTTTAGTGGCCTGGTACCACGTGCCACTAATGTTGAAACGATTGCCTTCCTCTTCGCCTGAGGCCAACACGATTTCACCGTTTCGGGAGGTGACGACTTCGAACGGATCGATGTCAATTTGCACTGCATAACCCGAACTGTCTCCCCCCGGGGGAACAGTCACGACGAGACTCCCCGATTCTTCCCGTACCGTGATGTCATTCCCTTCCTCTGCTGCAAGGCTTCCTTCTTGAAAAAAAGTTGTCTGTGCAAGGATGAAAATGCTTATCAAAAACACGATACCTACTTTCCGCCGCATGAGAAACAACTCCTTTAATAATAGTACCCTCTTGACAAAATGTGAGAGATTCTTAAAATGACCACGCTTTTAATATAAAATACGAATGGAATCTATTTGAATGTCCCCGCTCCCTGTTAGCGGATCAATCCGGAGATGTATCTGTGCTCAGTCGTTAATTTGACATTCACATCCTCTTTTAACAGCTGATCTATCAACCAATCTGCATCATTCCTGAGAACACTAAAGGCAGTCTCAGAAACCAACCCATTTTCTTTCTGATGCTCGAGTAAAAGCCTATAACCTTTTAAATGTTTAACCACCTTGTCAGGCAAATCTTTTTCTCCGTAACGGCTAAGAGCAGTCAAATGGAGTTTTAGGGAATGAGCGGCACGGTCATCATCAAACTCTCCTTTTTGCTCGAAATGTTCCATAAGGGTCATCATTGTAGCCAAATGTGTTTCTAGTTCAACTTCTTTAAAGACATCAATTTCAGCCACTGATGCGAACCCGCCGACACCCTCGATCGCTTCCAATTTGATATGTGTTGCCTCCACCGGAGCAAACTGGATCCTTTTTTCCTCCCTGTCAATGTTCCATACGCCGTTAGCCAATTCCGTAAACAGCTGACCGTCTGCACTCACGTACAGCTTATACTGTGTGATAATCCCGTTGTCGGTACCTGTTTGACGCGGTAACACTCTTACCTCGTTAATGTGATGCGCACCTCCCAAATCAACAGTAATAGATTGAGGCAAGGGATCGTTCAAATCCCAGTCAGTATGCCACATTGTCGCCGGATCACCATCAATCGCATGCTCGGCTGGATCACCATCCTGTTCCTAACCCGTCGCTGTAGCGGACATTTGTTCCTGAGGGATAATCCGTGGATCAAGTACCTCGATGGCACGATATAAAGGAAGTTCAACTTGTTTGTCATTCCGTTTGAACGATGCTGTGGCTTTAAGATCCACAAATCGCCCTTCTTGCTCACTATTGGGCACAATCAGTTCAAACTGAGTGCGGAATTTTTTGCTCGGTTCAATCGCCCTTGTTTTATTGGGGGTTACCGCCTTAACTGCCCATCCATCCGGGACATCGAGTTCAAGAGTCACATCCTTTAGCGTTTCGTTCCCTTTATTGTGCAGGGTTGCATCAACATTGATCACATCTCCAGCTTGAACAAC
>CALJVA010000054.1 GCA_937975135.1 uncultured Thermoactinomycetaceae bacterium
AATAATTGATAATACTGGGATTTGGCAAACAAAAATGGCCGGTGCAGCAAACGCGGGCTCCGTCGGTTCAAAGAGGGGCTTATTTTTGTGGCCAGGAAGAACGGGAAATCAACGATGGTGTCCGGCCTGGCCAATTATGGCTGCTCCAAGGACGGAGAGAAAGGCGCGGATGTCTATCTACTGGCCAACAGCATGAAACAGGCCCGTGTGGTGTTTGATGAGTGCCAGAAGATGGTCAAAGCATCACCGCTCCTGAGCAAGCATTTCCGAGTTCTCCGGGACGCGATCCACTTTGACCGGACTTTCAGCAAGATCGAGCCGCAAGCATCCGACAGCGAGAAACTAGATGGCCTTAACTGTCATCTCGGGATTTTCGATGAGATCCACGAGTACAAGGATTACAAGCTAATCAACGTCATCAAGAACAGTACCGGGGCTAGATCGCAGCCGCTCATTCTATACATCACGACGGCGGGATACCAACTGGACGGTCCGCTTATGGACTACTATGAGAAGGCGGCTGACGTGTTGGAAGGCGTGATTCAGGATGAACGTTCTTTTTACTTCATGGCCGAGCTGGACGAAGAGAATGAGATCGAGGATCCATCCAACTGGGTGAAGGCCAACCCAAACTTGGGCGTCACCATCAACCTGGATGACATGATCGAGGAGTGGAACAACCGGAAGCACGTCCCGCCGGAACGAAACGACTTCATCACCAAACGGCTGAACCTGTTTGTCCAGTCGGATGAGCAGTCTTTTATCGACTTCGAGGTGATCAAGCGCAACGACGGCATGATCGACCCAGCGGAGCTGGCCGGCCGGAACTGTGTCGGCGGCTTCGACCTCTCACAGACGGAGGATTTCACCGCCGCCTGCCTGGAGTTCCCGCTCGATGACGGGCGGGTTTTTGTGTTGTCTCACTCCTTTGTCCCGCGTCGGAAAGTGGAGCTGGACAACGAAAAACTCCCCTTCCGGGAGTGGCAGGAGGAAGGGCTGCTGACGATCTGCCCGGGCGATTACGTGGACTACAAGCTGGTGTTTGACTGGTTTGTCAAGCAATCGGAGCGGTTTACCATCGACCTGATCACCTACGACCCGGCCAACGCTTACCGGCTCGTGGCCGACCTGCAGACCCATGGTTTTCAGACGCAGGTGGTCCGGCAGGGGGCGATCACCCTGAGTCCGGCTCTCAAGGACATCAAGGAGCTTCTGCTGGACGGCAAGGTGGTATTCAACCGGAACAAGCTCCTCCGGTGGTATCTGAACAACGTAAAGCTGGTGGAGGACCGCAACGGAAACTGGCTTCCGACCAAACAAAACCGATATCGGAAGATTGACGGATTCGCCGCCTGGCTTAATGCCCACACCGAAGTGATGAAGCGGATGGCTGGTCCGCAACTTGCGGGGGAGGTGGAATTTGTGTCGATCAACGACCTTTTAAGGGGGTGATAGGTTGCGATTTATTCAGCGGGTGAAAATAGCTTGGAACGCCCTCACAGGGAAATACAAAGGCGATGGTTACGACTTCACCAAATGGTTTTCACCGAGCAATATCTTTGCCAGCAAAACAAGCAACACGCTGGCAACGGTTGAGACCATTTTTGCGGCGGTCTCCCGTCTGTCCAACGCAATGGCCAGTCTTCCGCTCAAGTTGTATCAGGAATATACCCCTGTCAAAAACCCAATATCAGACTTGCTGGAGAACTCGCCCAACCCAAACATGACCAGTTTCGATTTTATCCGGACGTTGGAAACGTCCCGCAACACCTACGGGAACGGGTACGCGCTGAAAATGTATGATGGTCTTTTTCAAGTGTCGGCCCTTTTGGTTCTAGACCCGTCCCGGGTGGAACCCGTCATCGAGGAGAAGACCCGGGAGCTGTGGTATGAAATCGACGGGGACAATGGCCGGTACTACGTCCACAACATGGACATGATCCACGTCAAACACATCGCACCGGTCGGGCAGAGCCTCGCCTATTATTCCGTGGGGTACAAGGGAATCAGCCCGATCGATGTCCTCCGCAACACGGTGGATTATGACGTTAAGGTTCGGACGTTCAGTCTGGATCAGATGGACAGCGCTATCCGGGCGTCGTTCATTCTGAAGATGAATACCACCCTATCGAAAGAGAAAAAGGCCGAGATCCTTAACAACTTCAAAGAGTTCTACCAGGCCAACGGCGGAGTGATCATCCAGGAATCCGGGACGGAGATCACGCCCATCGAGAAGAGCATCATTGACACGAAAGTGTTTGAGGTCGAGAAGATTACCCGATCAAGGGTGGCCACCGTTTTCAACATGCCGGTCCATATGCTGGGCGAGACCGAAGGGCAAAGCTATTCCAGCATGGAGCAACTGTCGTTGGAGTTTGTGCAAGGGACGCTCGTCCCGATCGTCCGGCAGTACGAGCAGGAATTTAACCGAAAACTACTAACCAAGCAGGAGCGTTTGCAGGGACTAACTTTCAAGTTTAATGTGAACGCTCTTTTACGCGGGGACATCAAAACCCGCGGGGAGTTTTATTTCAAGGGTATCCGCTCGGGCTGGTTCACACCCAATGAAGTGCGGGCCTTTGAAGAACTACCCCCGCTGGAAGGTGGTGACAAGCTCTACATGAGCCGGGATCTGACGCCGGTCAACGAACAAGAGGGGGAACGAGAGGAGGTGACGATAAGGAGGTGATAGACGATGAAAAAGTTTTGGGAAGTCAAAAACGCGGCGGATGACACCGGAGAACTCTACATCTACGGTGAGATCACGCCGTACAAGTGGGATGATACTGACACAACGGCACAGAGCTTCAAAGAGGACTTGGATGCCCTGGGGGACATCAAAACGCTTAACGTATACATCAACTCCCCGGGCGGGAGTGTCTTCCAAGGGCAAGCGATCTACAACATCCTGAAGCGGCAAAAGATCCGGGTGAACGTCCACATTGACGGGTTGGCTGCAAGTATTGCGAGTGTCGTGGCAATGGCCGGCGACACTGTTTTTATGCCCAAAAATGCGATGATGATGGTCCATAACCCTTGGATGTTGGTCATTGGAAATGCCCAAGACCTTAGAAAAACGGCCGATGATCTGGATAAAATTCGGGAATCCATCATCGAAGCCTATCTGAGCAAAGCCGGCAGCCGGTTGAGTGTGGAGAAGATTTCCGAACTCATGGACAACGAAACCTGGCTGACCGCTCAGGAGTGCGCCGATTACGGGCTCTGTGATGAGGTGGTGGCCGAAAAAGAAATTGCGGCGTCTATCTCCGATGCAGAGTTGTTCCAGAGGTACAAAAACACACCGAAAGAGCTGCTGGAAGCCTTGAAAAACGCCAAAAAAGGTGACTTGAGTCAGGAAGAAAGACAAAAGTTGATTGCGGAATCCAAGAAAAACATTGAGCAAATCGACAAATTGATAGGAGGTTTGTAACATGACCCTTTATGAACTGAAAGAAAAGCTGGCTACTGTTGGTAATCAATTGAAAAACGTCGAGGAACAGTTGGTGAACAAGGCAGCCAACCCGGCTGTGAAAAGGGAAGAAATCGAAGAGTTGAAGAACAAAAAAGCGGACTTGCAGCAGCGTTTTGAACTGCTGAAAGAGCAACATGACAAGGTCGAAAAGGAACAGCAAGCCAAAATCAAGCAAGAAAACCCCATCAGTGTGGTGGAAAACGAGGAAGGAAAACTGATCGCCGCCAAGGCCGAACTTATTCGCGCCGCGGTCGAAGGTCGTCCCATGTCCGATGAGGCTAGGAACGTTTTGCGTGCCCTTCCGGCACCGCAACCCTCCGGAGGGGAAAAGCTCCTGCCGACCACTATGACGAATGAACTGGTCCATGAGCCGTTCACGCGGAACCCGCTCCGGGAAATCATCCGCATGACGAATATCAAGGGCCTGGAAGTACCCAAGATTGCCTACACGCTGGATGATGACGCCTTCATCGGGGACGACGAGACCGCGAAGGAGATCGCCCTGACGGGGGATAAGGTTTCCTTTGGTCGGCACAAGTTCAAGGTGAAGGCCCGAATTTCGGATACGGTCCTTCACGGTTCCGATACCAACTTGGTCAACTACGTGGAGAATGCCCTGCGTTCCGGTCTGGCCGCCAAGGAGAAGAAAGTGGCCTTTGCTACCACTCCGGCCGCCGGGGAAGAGCATATGTCTTTCTACTCCGCGCAAAACGCGGTTCAAGAGGTGGAGGGTGCCGATCTGTTTGAGGCTATTACCAACGCCATTGCGGACCTCCATGAGGACTTCCGGGAAAACGCCCGGGTGGTGATGCGCTATTCCGATTATGTGACCATCCTGAAGAGCTTGGCCAACAACGCTGCCACCCTGTACAACGCGCCGCCGGAGAGCATCATCGGGAAGCCCGTCACCTTCAGCGATGCCGCGGTTAAGCCGATCGTCGGGGACTTCAACTTTGCCCACCTGAATTACGACGGGATGCTCGTCTACGACACCGACAAGGATGTGGACAAAGGGGAATATCTCTTTGTACTGACCGCTTGGATCGACATGCATTTGCTGTTGAAGTCTGCATTCCGGATTGCGACGCTTCCGCCTGAAGTATAAGGGGGCATGAATGATGCCCGAGTTGACGTTGGATGAAGTGAAAACTTATCTGAGGATCGACGGGAGCGAGGATGACGCTATCCTCGCTCTCCTCATGAATAGTGCCAAAGAGTATCTGGCCAATTCCGGCATCCCGAAGCCTGAACAAGGATCGGAAAGCTCCTTGTATAATCTGGCCGTAATGCTGTATGTGGCCCTTCACTACGAGAACCGGGATCCGGCGGCGAGAATGGATAAATTCAGTTTTGCTCTGGAGAGCATCATCTTGCAGCTCAAAAACTACGGCGAATCAACGGAAGAGGGGGGATGATGGTGAAGCGGTATCAAGTAGCTGCAAATTTTATCGATAAATACACGAAGAAGTATCATCCCAAGGGAACAGTGTATGAGACGGACAGCGAAGAAAGGGCGGAGGAACTGAGAAAAGGCGGCTTCTTGGGGGAAGAGATCCAACCGAAACCGGATCGCGCGGAACCCCCGAAGCGGTCCAAGAGTGGCAAACGGAAGGGCAAAGGTGGAACCGGAGATGAATCCGGCTGAGTTCAACCGCCGGATCACGATTCAGCACCAGAACGGGTACACCCGGGATGCGGAGGGTAACGCGCGGCCGAATTGGGAGGACTTCCTCACCCTGTGGGCCGGAAGAGCCCCACTAACTACCCGGTGGCGGGAGTTTTTTGGGTCCTCTGCAGAAAACGCGGAAATGGTGGTGGCCTACAAAATCCGGTATCGGAAAGGAATCCAGCCGAATATGCGCGTCATCGATGACGATCAAGTTTACGACATTGTGGCTGTTCTGGATGACATCGACGGTCGGCGGCGGATAACCCATCTGATGTGCAAGGTGGTGACAGCCGGTGGCTAAGGTGCAAATGGAAGGGATACAAGGTCTGTTGAGGGAACTCCAACACCTAGGGGAAAGGGCAAATCGGATTGAAAATCAGGCGCTTCGAGAAGGTGCCGAACCGGTGGCGCAAGCGATGCGCCAAAAGGTCAGGGTCAGCAACAAAAACCAGCCGCACATCCGGTATAACATCGAAATCACCCGGGTGAAGCGAGAAAACAGCATCAAATACGTGGAGGTCGGACCAAACAAACAAACGAACTGGCGGGCACGTTTCTTGGAGTTTGGCACATCCAAGATGCGCCCTCGTCCGTTCATGGGGCCGGCTGCTGCCGAGTCCCGGGGAAAAGTGCTGGCACGGATTGAGCGGGCTCTCCGCCGGGGGTTGGGGCTGAGATGATCAACTTAAAACCCGAGGTCCTATCCGCTCTTGAGAACAATCAGGAGTTGATCGGGTTGTTGGGCGGCCCACGGATTTATTATTTGAAAGCGCCGGATGCCATGGAGTTCCCGCGGATCACCTTCTTTGAAATGACCAATTTTGATGACCAATACGCCGACGATGCGGCTCTTTCCACTGAGGTCCACTTCCAGATCGACATCTGGAGCAAGGACGGCAATATGACGAGCATTGCTCAGGAAGTGGACAAAACCATGAAGCAGATCGGATTCCGGAGGACTTCCTCCATTGATCTGTATGAAGATGACACCGAAGTCTATCACAAAGCCGTACGATATGAGACCAATCGAATCATCGAGGAGGTATCGGTATGAGCGGAGTGCAAGTGGGTTTGAGGGATCTACATTACGCGATCCTGACGCAGGATGATGCCACTGGGGCGGTTTATGAGACCCCGGTGAAGATTGCCGGAGCGATCAGTGCGACCATTACACCGACGGTTAACTCGGAAACACTTTTTGCTGACGACGGACCAACGGAGACGGCTACCGCCTTGGGGGAAATCACCGTGGAACTCCAGGTGAAGGATCTTCCTTTGCAAGTGCAAGCCGATTTGTTGGGCCATCAATTGGAGAATGGGGTATTGATCCGAAGTGCAGATGATAACGCCCCCTATGTTGCACTGGGCTTCCGTTCTCTCAAAAGTAACGGGAAATACCGTTATGTGTGGCTGTACAAGGGGAAGTTTGCTCCTCCGGAACAGCAATATCAAACCAAGGAAGACACCCCGGCGTTCCAGACCCCGACCATCACGGGGACCTTTGTGAAGCGCGAGTATGACGATGCTTGGCAGGCCGTCGGAGACGAGGATGAGCCGGGTTTCACTGATGGGGCCACTTGGTTCGATGCGGTTTATGAGAAGCCAGCAACGTAAAAGGGAGAGGGGAAACCTCTCCCTTTTTCATTATTGAGGAGGGATGATCTGTGGTGGAACTGACCCTGAAAATGGGCGATAAGGAAAGAACTTTTACTGCTCCATTCATCAGTGCCCGGATGTTGCGCCGGACGATCGAGATCGGACAACAGGTGGATCAGAGCAACATCAAGCCCGAAGATGTGGACCGGATGGTGGACTATATTGTGGAGCTGTTTGGGAAGCAATTCACCCGGGATGATGTGTATGACGGCCTGGAGGCCAGAAAATTAATCCCCACCATTATGGCCTGCATCCAGGAAGTCACCGGCCAACTGAGTGAAGCAACGGAGCCATTGGCGAAAAAAAACGAGTAACCGGGGAGGACGAAGAGATCTCCCCGGAAGATTTTATGTTGAGCATCTACAGCCACCTGCTGGAACAGGGGTGGACCATGAAGGACATCGACGAAATGGATATCTTTTATTACTTCAAGGTTTTGGCTTACCGCAAACGGACGCGGAACAAGGCACCGAAAGGATACATTGATCAGGTCCTGTGAGGGGGAGGTGAAGCGGGCATATGGCGGAAAAAGAGCTCGGGAAACTTACCGTCCGGGTGGATATGGATGGCACCGGTTTTCAGCGCGGCATTTCGGATCTGAACCGGCAGATGCGGGTGGCGCAGTCGGAGTTTCAAAAGGCCAGCGCGAAAATCGGTGATTTCGGCAAAAGCACCGAAGGGCTGCGGTTACGGGCGGATTCGCTCAACCAGCAGATCGGCATCCAACGGCAACGGGTGGCGGCTTTGGCTCAGGCTCACGCAGCATCAGCGCAGGCGAAGGGAGCCGACGCCAAGGAGACGCAAAACCTGGCTATCCGGTTGAACAAAGCCCAAGCGGCCCTATTCAAAATGGAACGGGAGCTGAAGGATGTCAACGAGCAGATCGAAAGGAAAAGCTCTGTTTGGCATCGGTTGGGGCAAAGGTTGGAATCCGCCGGCAACAAAATGGAAACCATCGGGAGCCACATGGCCAATGTAGGCCGTAGCATGAGTATGTATATCACCGCCCCCCTCACGCTGGCTGCGGGCGCTTCGATTAAATTCGCGGTCGATTTTGAGAGCGCCTTTGCTGGCGTCCGCAAGACGGTGGATGCGACTGAGGCGGAATTTTCCGCCTTCAAACAAGAGATCCGGGACATGGCAAAGACTATCCCCGCCACCACGGAGGAAATTGCCCGCGTTGCGGAGGCGGCCGGTCAACTGGGAATCCAGAAAGACGCCCTAATGGGCTTTACTCGGACGATGGTTGACTTAGGAGTTGCGACCAACATGACCTCCGACGAGGCGGCAACCGCTCTGGCCCGTCTGGCCAATATCACCCAGATGTCGCAAAAAGACTTTGATCGTTTGGGTGCCACGGTGGTGGCCTTGGGTAACAACCTGGCCACAACGGAGTCGGAAATTGTAGAAATGGCGCTCCGCTTGGCCGGTGCCGGGCACCAGGTCGGCATGACCGAGGCGCAGATCCTGAGTTTTGCCGGGGCGCTGTCCAGTTTAGGGATCAACGCAGAGGCCGGTGGTTCTGCGTTCTCCAGAGCATTCATCAATATCGCCAACGCCGTTGACGAGGGCGGAGAAAAGCTACAATTGTTCGCTAAAGTCGCCGGGATGACAACGGATGAGTTCGTGAATCGCTTCAAGAAGGAC
>CALJVA010000055.1 GCA_937975135.1 uncultured Thermoactinomycetaceae bacterium
TATATTGGGAAAATTATTGAAATTATATCTATATTTTACTATAATGTATTTTAGGAATATATAATATATCAAACGGTTCACAAAATATTTAATAGAATAGACGTGTAACCGGATGATATATTTCTAACGCTGTAGGGAAAGGAGGGAGTATCATGGCTCGAATTATGGAGTTGACGGGTCTATCTGCTCAAGCTGCCGGGGTTGTTTTGCTGTTTATTGATGTCGCTTCTACAGTTGGATTATTGATGTCTCTTACGGGTATCGGCCTGACAGCTGCTTCTGCTATAATAGCTTACCGTGCGACAATTCGAAACTTGTCGAAGCAGGCCGCTATTGCTTTGTAATGGGGAGAATTTTTAATTTCAAAGTAACTAAATGGACGGAAGATACGGAAGAATCACAATGCTCTTCCGTATCTTTTATAAATTAATTGGTGGATAAAGGCGGGAAACCCTTTGAACAGGCTGATGCAGTATATTCAACTTGACCGTTTAATGGACCACCGTAAACAGAAAGAATCCCTGCAAATTGTGTTGGCGCCGTTTCTTAATTTGTTCATGGAAAAGGATCGCAAGTGGATTTTCCCGTTGTTATGGCGTTTGTCAAAGTTTACGAACATTTTTACGATTGCTTTGTTTACACTGATCTACATCATGTTATTTTTGGTTTACAGTTACATGGAAGTCATTTTTATAGTTGGTTTTCTAAGCGTCATTCACACCCTGTATATGATGAACCATCGATTCCATCAAGGGAAAATAGAGTATTTGTATTCAGAGCTAAACTTTTTGCTGAGGTTGAAATTTCATGGAAAAAAGAGGTTCGTCGTTGAAAAACTTTCTTATGAAATTGCAAAAGAATGCTTGTGTTTGACTGTTTCGCCCTTGGTGTTGTCGTCAACGTTACTTGCTGTCATTGTACCTTTCAGTTCTGTATGGTGGATATGGTTAAATGTTGTTATTATTGTGTTCATCCATTATTTTCTTGCACTGTTACTGCTGCATTCTCTTTTGTACCATCATCGACGCCAGTGGTTACCGATGACGGTTGGAGTGGTTCCTTCTGTTATTATTTTCTTTATACTGTTGTCGCTATTAGATTATTCCCCTTTTTTCAAATTCAGCCCGCTAGATATTACGGGTTTTGAAACTCAAAAGATTTCTGCCCGTCATTGGTCTATGATGAGTTTGTTGGCATTCCTCTTGGTCTATCTAGCGGTTAGTGTGACTCCCCGACTGATATCCCAAAGCAACATCTGCCCCTTGCACATGGCTGAACATAGTAAAAGTTTGACAAGTGCAGCCAAGTTTCCGTATGAGAAACTGTTAATGAAGTCCCTTCAATATCAAGGTAGACTGATTAAATTTCGATTAGGTAGTTTGGGTTTGACTTTGCTGGTAGCTATACTGTATCCTTGGCTGTCTGAACGCCCGTACATAACCGGATCTGCAATCTTTGTGCTGTTCTGCTATACTCCCTATGGGCTTTATATTTTACTTACGCATTACTTGTACGAAGATTTAATGGAGAAAAAAAACACGTATGCCACTTACTATTTGCAAAAAAAGTATAACTTTTACAAATTCGCTTCCCCCCTAGTTTTCCGTATGACGGTAAAGAAGACAGCCCCGTTTACGGTCTTGCCGACATTCCTCTTAGTTGTCTTGTATCATCCTTTCAATGCGTCTATGTGGCTTGGGATCATTTGTTATTCTATCAGTTACCTGTTGTTGGTGCGTATCATGATTGTGAGAATGTATCAACTGGAAAGGTATTCGATTGAACAGTTTGTCGCACTAACTCCACAAATGGTCACAACCAATTTTATGGACACGGTCATTCTTTTCGGGGTTCCTGTCATTTTGGCTGGGCCCCTGTTAGTCCTCTATATCACGCAACAGTGGAATGATCTGCTTTATTTTGGCTTTATCGGACTGACTTTATATATCGGTTTATACCGTTTACTGATTCGATTCAATCTTAAGAGTAGGGAGAGGGATCATGTTAAAGGTCACCCATTTGAATAAAAGTTACGAACAGGGGAAAAAAGTATTCGAGAGTGTTTCGTTTTCGTTACCTGCTGGTTCTTTTGTGTCCCTTACTGGAAAAAACGGAATCGGAAAGACGACACTGCTTAATATCTTGGCCGGTATAACATCTTTTGAGGGTGAGTTTGTTTTTGCCGATATTTGTTTGCAAACATCTTCTGACCAATATGACCAGTGTATGGAAAAATACATCGAAAAGACAGCGTACATTCCCAATGATCCGTTTCTTTATCCTTACTTAACATTATCCGAGATGGTGGAATTACTGTTGACCGTTTCCGGAAGGAAACAACCGCCGACCTACCTGCAAAATTTGCTGGAGGAGCTAGCTTTGACAGAGTATGAGCACGTTCTCATTAAGAACATGTCTCTCGGGACACAACAGAAAGTGGCAATAGTCACAGCTTATTTGGATGAACCCCAGTTAATTTTGATGGATGAACCGTTTGTGAATTTTGACCAAAAATCGTTAAAGGTGGTGTTACGTTTTATTCGTGATTATCTCTTACAGAAACAAGCGATTACCATTTTCTCTACTCACTCCCAAGACCATCGAATTCAGCAGGTCATTACCCACAACCTTCATATTAAAGATGCAAGAACGATAACGGTTACCGAAATAAGAAAAGATCGGGATGTTCGGGATGTTTTCGTTTAAAAACATAGGTCGGGTCGTTTTGTTGTTGGCTTGTCTCTTTTTCACGGTGGGGTATTATTCTCCTCTGTATTTGAAAGAAGCTAGTAGTGGATTAGAAATCGATTCTTCACCTGTTTTCATCGAACTGTTTTTTCACAATTTGAAAGTGAATCTATACTGTGTGGTTTTTAGTCCAATAACATTAGGTATTTACGCTCTTATTTATCTCGTATTGAACTTTTTTTCAATGGGTCTAATCGTCTCTCATTTGAGAACGGAGCATACTTGGCTGGATGCGCTAAGCGCATTTGTCATTCATGGAGTTTTCGAAGTGCCGGCGATGTTGCTTTCAGCTGCTGTAGGTTTTTATATCCCCTCCAAAGTCGTTCTGATGATTCTAAAGAAGAAAGTCGTGGTGGAAGAAATCAAAAAGATCGTTTATTTCGTTGCCATTATCATCGTCCTGACATTCATTGCTGCAATAGTCGAGACGTTTGTATCACCACATTTCATCAGAATCTGAAGGTGTGAAATATGAGAATTGACAAAATTCAGGGGCGTTACATCCTCTTGATTCTGCTCGTTTTGATCAGCATCTCCACGTATATCCAAATGGGGATCTATGAAAAATTTTTGCCGCAATTCAGCGATTTTATACAAGAATATTTGATCTCAATTTTGCTTGTTTCCGTTGTTATACAACTGTTTATTTTGTTGATAGTGCTAGGGATTGAAACCTTTTCACTTTTCCTTGCCGTAACTCTTTTTTTGAAAAGAGATAGTTACTTAGGGCAATATGTGAATGTGGTACTGTTGAGTATGGTGCTTGTCTATGTGATAAATATCTTTATTTCCCTCTATTACTTACCTTTGGTAGATGATGTTGAGACGGTGTACCGAATTGTGATCGCTTCGCCAGTCAATTATTTGCTGAAGCCTCTCGTGGTGCTGTTCCTTCTGTACCAACAAGGTCTTATTTCCAAAAGGCCGTTGGAGTGGTTGACTGTGGGCGGGGTTTATCTTGCTGTGACGTATTTACCGGGTGTTTTACTACTATCATTTTTTCGTATTGTTGGGTAAGTTGATTTTTCAAATAAGAGGAGGAAGACGCATATGGACCCGAAAAAGTCGTTTCGGATTAGTATAGTCGTGTTAATTATTTCTATCATTTTGGGAATTGTTGCAGTGGCACGCTATATTAGTTTACAGGGTTAAGTCATACGGTGGATTTAAAGTTGATCAGAATCGGCGGATTCTGTAACGCTAATCCTGTTGTGAATATGTCTCTCCCCCTTTAGATAGATTTGTATCAGATTTATGCTGAACGTACGGTTTGCCGAAGGCGAGCCTTTCACTCGCCCAGACTGCAGATAAACCTCCAACGCACGCCACGGT
This sequence comes from uncultured Thermoactinomycetaceae bacterium, assembly GCA_937975135.1. GTDB lineage: Bacteria > Bacillota > Bacilli > Thermoactinomycetales > CALJVA01 > CALJVA01. The sequence continues at coordinate 4,081 of CALJVA010000055.1, forward strand.
TGGCATAGACCCGTTCAATCGTTCCTTTCCGCATGGTAGAGATGCTCGATTTTCCCGAGTGTGACGCAGGTGGTCGACTTCGTCCAGGCCATCTTGCCAATGTGCCGGTTCACAATTTCTTTCCCTCATCAACATTGGTATTTCTTTAGCCGAATCTCGTGCGCAGTAAATCGCGAAACGCCTGGGCTCTCTCTTTCACGTCCGCCAGGTCCACCTGCCGTCCGCCGC
>CALJVA010000056.1 GCA_937975135.1 uncultured Thermoactinomycetaceae bacterium
AAGGACTGGCTGGACATACATTGGGAAATCTGATGCTTGCTGCGATGAAAGAGATTACAGGTGACTTTCACGAAGCGATCAAGGGAATGAGCCGTGTTTTGGCTGTTCGCGGTCAAGTGCTTCCAGCAAGCAGCCAAGATGTTGTGTTAATGGCAGAGATGACGGATGGAACAATCGTTCAGGGTGAATCTCAGATTACCAAGACGGATAAGAAAATTCATCGTGTCTTTCTCTGCCCACCTCAACCTAAGCCATTGGAAGAAGCAATCATAGCGATCCATGAGGCAGATGCGATTGTTGTAGGTCCAGGAAGTTTATATACAAGCATTTTACCCAACTTATTAGTTAAGGGGATGGTGGATGCCATCGTTACCTCTCCTGCTTTGAAAATATTTATTTGTAATGTGATGACACAGCCAGGAGAAACGGACGGTTACTCAGCAAGTGATCATCTGGATGCAATCTATAACCATATTCACCAGCACATATTTGATTTTGTGATTGTTAATGAGGGGATCCCTCCTTTGGGTATATTAAAACAATATGCCAAAGAAGGATCGGTTCCTGTGCGTCCAGATTTGGAACGTCTTCTCAGTTACGGTTGTGAACTGATCGTAGATAATTTACTTCAATATCGTTCCGTACTACGCCATGATGCTGCTCGTCTCAGTTGGCATATTATGCGTTTGCTAAGGTCAAAAGAGCGGTGCAGTACTAGGGGATGAAAGAAGGGATTACCATGTCCTTTGCTGCAACCACGAAGAAAGAGCTAACCCGGATTGAGGCTAAAAAGTGCTGTCAACGTGCAGAGTTATCAGCTTTGGTACGGATGAATGGCGTTATACAAATCGGCCATGATATGGTATTGGGAGTTCGGACAGAGAATGCAGCTACTGCACGGCGGATATTTTTATTGTTTAAAGAAGTCTATGGTCTTCATCCAGAGGTTTTGGTACGTAAAAAAGTGCGTTTGAAGAAAAATCGTACCTATATGATTTGCCTCAAAGAAAAGGTATTGGATGTGTTAAAGGACCTAGGGATTATTGGAGACCATTTGAAGCAAATCCAGGGAATTGCCTCTAAGTTATTAAGCAAAGAATGTTGTCGACGTTCATATCTACGTGGGGCATTCTTAGCTGGTGGCTCTGTAAATAATCCTGACAGTGGCTCCTATCATTTGGAGTTGGTTTCCACTTACTATGATCATGGTGAGGCATTGTGCCACCTTATGAACCGTTACTACCAATTGCACGCAAAAATGATTGAGCGGAAAAAAGGGTATGTCACGTACATTAAAGAAGGGGATAAGATTGGCGAGTTCCTAAATATTATTGGGGCTCATCAATCCTTATTTCACTTTGAAGATGTTCGGATATTGAAGGATATGCGCAATTCGGTTAACCGACTTGTGAATTGTGATACAGCCAATTTGAATAAAACCATTCAAGCTGCCATGCGGCAAATTGAAAGCATCCAGCTTATTGAAAGAGAACATGGGTTGGACCAGCTTCCTCCTCCGCTGCGTGAAATTGCAGTTACTCGACTAAAATATCCAGAGATTTCTTTATCAGAACTTGGTCAGATGCTGCCAAGTGGGAAGCTGAGCAAGTCTGCAGTTAATCATCGGATGCGAAAGATCCATTCCTTAGCCGATAAAATTCGAGGATGTCCCAAAAAATAGTAGCAATATAAACCACTTATGTTTAATTAGCTTAATTGGTGATTGGCATTGTGATGATTATTTTAATTTTGGGAGGAGAGAGGAAGGTATGGTCGAAAAGAAAGTAGTTGTCCGGCTTAAAATGGGCTTACACGCACGTCCTGCTGCACTTTTTGTACAAGAAGCAAATAAATATACCTCAGAAATCTATGTTAAAAAAGGGGATCGAGCGGTAAACGCCAAAAGCATTATGGGAATCATGAGTTTGGCAGTTTCCTCTGGAACTGAAATTACACTATCCGCAGATGGGCCCGACGAGGAACAGGCGGTGGAAGCACTCTCTGCAATGATTAGTAAAGAATAGCATCCATATCTTTAAAAAGGAATTGAACTTATGACTGCCACACTCAATCCGGGAAACAGAAAGGTGATGTGAGTGGAAGGAAGGTTGTTGGGTGGGCGGTATGAAATCATTCAACGTGTCGGCGGCGGGGGAATGGCTGTTGTATATAAGGCAAAGGATCGATTGCTTGGACGATACATTGCAGTAAAGGTTATGAACCCATCGCTTAGCAATGATGAAGAGTACATTCAACGATTTCAGCGTGAGGCTAAAAATGCCGCTAGCCTTTCCCACCCCAATGTGGTGAGCTTATACGATGTAGGACAAGAAGAAAACATTTACTACCTTGTGATGGAGTATATCGATGGACCGTCACTGAAAGAATTGATTCAGCAGCGAGGAAGGATTCCACCTCAAGAAGCGATCGAGATTGCCATACAGATTGGCGAAGGTTTAGCTCATGCTCATCAGATGCAAATTGTGCATCGTGATATTAAACCGCATAATATTATGGTTGCACCTAATCGGCGTTATAAGGTCACTGATTTTGGTATTGCTCGCTCATCAGAGGAAAGTACAATTACTCAAACAGGATCAGTGATGGGGTCGGTTCATTATTTTTCACCGGAACAGGCTCGTGGAGGTGAGATCGGATATCCATCCGATTTGTACTCCTTTGGCATTTTGCTGTATGAGATGGTAACAGGGAAATTGCCCTTCGATGGAGATACTGCGGTGAGTATCGCTTTAAAACACTTACAAGAACCTCCTCCAGATCCGAGGAACTTCAACCCCAATCTTCCCGATGGATTGTGCGATTTAATTTTGAAGGCTTTGGAAAAAGATCCCGGAGATCGTTTTGCTTCTGCTACTGAAATGATCGATGCGTTACATCAACTGCGATCTTCCTTTGATAAATCTGTTTGGCAAGAACCATTCAAAAAAGAAGTAGATGATGTTCCAACAGAAGAAGCGATGCATAAACCTTCTGAGGCTCATGATAGAACTTCATTGACGAGAGCAGAAAGAAAGAAAGCTCCTTTTTTTCGTCCTTATTTGCCCGTGATTGGTGGGGTTCTATTAGTAATTTTTATTGGCTTATTTATGTTTCATGGTTCTTTTGCGGAAGATAATAATGGTAACTCTTTGAAAAGTTTTGCAGGTTTAACCAAGTCGCGGGAGGAAGAACACCCTTGGTGGGAAAAGATGCCGGAGAAAGAATCCAATGAAATATTTTCTAACCCACGGGTCAATGGAGGAAATGGCGAATACCAAGTGACTCTAAAGGTGGATTTGGATGATCAAAATGATCTGAAAGGCTTTTATTATAATGTCGTCACTATTAACGATATGGGAGAAGAAGATGTAATTATCAAGCGACAAAATGTGGCAATCCAAACGCATCCAGAGCGTCACGTTTTTTTTATTATAACGATTCCACAGGACGAAGTGCCGGCGCCTGGAGGAGTCTATGCTGAAGTATACTTATCTGAATATGGTAAGGAAGATATGATCCGTTTTCCCCTTGAAGTAAACAGGTAATAACCAGCAATCATTTGATTGATCATTATTCTGTAGCGAAGCGTATCAAATGCTTCGCTACTTTCATTTAGCAGAATCCTTTTTTCACTATATTTGCGTCTATTTGTTAATAAAAAGTATTCTATGTTATGATACAAGATAGGAAACTCCTTTATCTTTACAATTCCCCTCTCGGTCGGATGGTTCCTATAGAATAAGGAATAAAAAATGATAACGGGCCTTATAGCAGCCCGTTTTATTCATCATTCCCCTTTGGTTGGATGAGAAATAATTTCATCGATTAAGCCATATTCTTTGGCTTCAATAGGATCCATAAAATGATCCCGATCAGTATCCTTTTCTATCTTGGAAATCGGTTGCCCGGTATGTTCAGCCAATAATTGATTCATTCGATCACGAATCCGTAAAATTCGTTTTGCACTAATTTCAATGTCAGAAGCTTGCCCTTGTGCACCTCCCAATGGTTGATGGATCATAATTTCACTGTTAGGTAGGGCACATCGTTTTCCTTTGGTTCCAGCAGCTAGAAGGAAAGCCCCCATGGAAGCGGCTAGGCCAATGCAAATGGTTTGAATATCAGGTTTTACATGCTGCATGGTATCATAAATTGCCATGCCAGCAGTAATCGAGCCACCGGGGGAATTGATATAGAGATGAATATCTTTTTGGGGATCTTCTGCATGGAGGAATAGGAGTTGGGCAACCACTGTATTTGCAACGGCATCATTAATTTCACTGCCAAGAAAGATAATCCGATCTTTTAACAGTCGTGAATAAATATCATAGGAACGCTCACCGCGACTGGTTTGTTCAACAACATAGGGAATCAAGTTCATTCTTGTAACTCCTCCTTATTTCCTTTATACCCCTTTCAGACCATCATAATCAAAAGAATAGCAAAGATCAAGGAAGGTCAATTTTATTTTCAATAAAAAAGACAGCCTTTTGGCTGTCTAATCTGATTGGTGCGCCTACCAGGATTCGAACCTGGGCACCTGGTTCCGGAGACCAGCGCTCTATCCCCTGAGCTATAGGCGCAAAAGGTTAGAATGATGATGACAAAAAATATTATAGTATATCCAGGAGATAAAAGCAAGACAAATAGTTGATTTTTAGTGCACTAATTTTCGTTTGTTTTGGGGAACTTATGGGGCCTATTTCCAACATTTTTTAAAGCGTAAAAATACTTTTTATGATAGCATAAATATAGATGCAATTTGTAGTGAGATGGAAATATGGAAGAGCTGATTTTACCCCCTTAAAGCTTGGTGATTCACCCTGCTTATATATGAACGAGAGTCATGTATGCCTATAAAGTTTACAAAAAGAAGATTGTCAATAAAAAAGTTACTTGTACTAAAAAGCTGGGAAAGGGATGGTCTTTCTAGATAGATAATAAAGAAAGAGGCTCTCCCATAACAGTGTTTTTAGATGTATGGTAAATATAACAAGGGAGTTTAGGTAGCTAGGTCGTTCCCCTTGAAGTTGGACTGGTGTGAATGGTATAGATCTTTTATTCCAGCAATTCTAGGAAAGGTATCATCCAAGAGAAGCTATGTAACATATAGTAAGATTATGACGGAGGTGAGAAAAATGGCTCTCTCCATGGGCTATGGATTGGTTCAAGAGCAACGGATGAAGCTGATGATGACTCCGGAACTACATCAAGCCATTCAAATTCTTCAGTTTTCTGCGTTTGATTTGATTCATTACATTCAAGAGCAAGTGATGGAAAACCCTGTTTTAGAAATGGAGGGTGTTGAGCGAGGGCAACAAGAAAGGGGAAAAGATCCCCTAATTCCCGTAGAAGGATGGCTTGATTGGGCGGATTATTCAGGACATCATGATATTGGGAAAAAGAGTGTGGCTGAAAGTGAAGACAAGGGTTCTTTTGATTGGTTTTCCATCCCAAGGGTGTCGCTAACCGATGTGTTGGAAGACCAGCTTCGGGAGCTTTCTCTTGATGACATAAAACGGCGAATTTGCTTTTTTCTTATAGGAAATTTAGATGAAAAAGGATATCTCAATGTTGATTTTACTCATGTTTGTAAGCGCTTTAATGTGCCTAAGGACAAGGTAGAACAATCTTTACAGGTGATCCAAAGTCTGGACCCACCGGGGATTGGAGCTCGTTCTCTAGAAGAGTGTCTTCGTCTTCAATTACTCAGAATGAAAGAGTGTGACCCCATTGTACTACAAGTGGTCGATTCCTTTTTACCTGAAATTGCAGCTGGACGATATAAGCAGGTAGCCAAAGAGTTAGGATGTGATGTGGCGCGTATTCAGGAAGCCGTCGACAAGATTAAAACCTTAAATCCCAAGCCAGGGATAACTTATACAGTAGAATCCCCTCGATATGTCCAGCCCGATGTTATCGTAGAAAAAATAAATGGGGAATATCGAATTGTGATTAACGATAATTATATTCCACGCCTTTTTATACGAAGGGATTATGAGCAAATATTACAGCGAAGGGACGAAGCAGGGCGTCAAGCTGCCAGTTTTCTAAAAAGCCGGTTCCAGTCGGCACTTTGGCTTATGCGGAGTATTGAACAGCGTCGGGATACCTTATACCGGGTCTCCCATGCTATTGTTCAGGAACAACACGCCTTTTTTGATAATGGTATTGCAAGCTTAAAACCCCTTACTTTGCGAGAAATCGCAGAGAGACTAAATGTACATGAGTCGACGGTGAGTCGTGCAACACAGAACAAATACATGCAAACTCCACATGGTTTATATCCGTTTCGCTTTTTCTTTCCTTCCGGCGTTTCTACTCGTTTTGGAAATAATGCTTCGGCTAAAAGTGTAAAAAACTATATTCAACAAATCATTGATGGTGAGGATAAAAGGAAGCCCCTTTCTGACCAACGAATTGCCAATCTGCTTCATGCAAAAGGAGTGCGTATTTCCCGGCGCACAGTGGCAAAGTATCGCGAAGAAATGGGGATTGGTTCTTCCTCCCAGCGCCGAAGATACGATGAAGTTGATGTATAAAGGAAATAAAAGCAGTAATAATTTTAAAGACGATGTCTATAGACATCGTCTTCTTTTTGTTTCTTTTGGAGCATATAAATGGGTGGGAGAATCCAGGAAGCGCTGTAGGAAAACTATGAAGAAGTGGAGAGACCAAGGGTAATGTTTAGAAATCCGGAGAAACTGATGCTAAAGAACTCAATTGATTTTAAGACATTTGCTATGAGTTGAGTGATTAAAGGTATCCATGAAGAACAAGAAATCTGGATTTAGTAAGGAGGAAAGTGAATATGACAAAAGTGAGAGTAGGGATTAACGGTTTTGGACGAATCGGGCGTTGTGTGTTTCGTGCAGCCCAGAAGTATTCCGAGATAGAAATAATCGCGATCAATGATTTAACAGACCCAGAAACGATGGCTCATCTTCTAAAGTATGATTCCGTTCATGGCCTCTTAGAAATCCCCATAAACGTAACTGTGGGAGGAATGATTGTCGGGGAAAAGAAGATAAAAGTTTTTTCTGAAAAGGATCCAGAAAATATTCCTTGGAAAAAGTTGGGTGTTGAGATTGTGGTTGAAGCCACAGGGCACTTTTCACACCGTGATGGGGCAGCTAAACATTTAATCGCAGGAGCAAAAAAAGTAATTATCTCTTCTCCAGCCAAAGAGGAAGATCTGACCATTGTGATGGGAGTGAATGAGGCGGCTTATCGTCCTGAGAATCATCACGTCCTATCCAATGCCTCTTGTACAACCAATTGTCTCGCACCAGTCCTTAAGGTATTACATGAAGCCTTTGGGGTTCAACGGGGATTTATGACAACCGTCCATTCTTATACCAATGATCAACAAATTCTCGATTTTCCACATAAAGACTTGCGTCGGGCACGTGCTGCTGGTCTGTCCATTATTCCTACAACTACAGGAGCGGCGAAGGCGGTTGCTCGTGTTTTACCAGAATTGGATGGAAAGCTAAATGGATTGGCTTTCCGAGTTCCTACCCCCAATGTGTCTGTAGTTGATCTGGTAGTGGAATTGGGACAGACTGTAACCTCTGACCAAGTAAACCAAGTACTAGAGGAAGGGGCAATGGGAGAGATGAAAGGAATAATCGCCTGCTCTGATGAGCCACTTGTTTCCCGGGATTATGTAGGAAACCCCCATTCATCCATTGTTGATACACAATCCACAATGGTACTTCAAGAAAACTTAGCCAAAGTAGTTTGTTGGTATGATAATGAATGGGGATATTCAAATCGCGTTCTTGACTTGGTTGCTTATGTTGCCAATCGAGGATTGTAAGTCTAGAATAGAGAAGAAAAAGATTTACGCATAGGCGTGTTGCAGAAAAAGCAACAGATAAATATTTACATAATCCTACAGGGGGAAGTGTGCAGTTACTTATGAATAAAAAAACGATCCACGATTTATCTGTAACAGATCAACGGGTTTTATGCCGTGTTGACTTTAACGTTCCAATGGAGGAAGGGCAGATTACCGATGATACACGGATTCGGGCTGCTCTGCCGACGATACAGTACTTGGTGGACCAAGGAGCTAAGGTGATCCTTGCCAGCCATTTGGGAAGGCCTAAAGGACGCATCGTGGAAGAGTTGCGTTTGGATCCTGTGGCAGAGCGACTGTCTCAGCTCATTGGAAAACCTGTGATTAAAGTGGATGAAGTAGTAGGACCTTCGGTAAAGCAAAAGGTGGACCAACTACAACAAGGTGAGGTTTTACTTTTAGAAAATATTCGCTTTGAACCAGGAGAAGAAAAAAACGACCCTGATTTTGCTAAAAAACTAGCGGAATTAGCCGATTTGTATGTGAATGATGCTTTTGGAGCTGCTCATCGGGCTCATGCTTCTACTGCAGGTGTGGCTGCCTACTTGCCTTCCGCTGCTGGACTCTTAATGAAAAGGGAACTGGAAATACTGGGAGGGGCTTTAAGCAATCCCAAGCGGCCATTTACGGCAATTATTGGGGGAGCAAAAGTGAAAGATAAGATTGGTGTGATCGCCAATCTCTTAGATCAAGTAGATTACCTGCTCATTGGTGGTGGACTCTCCTTTACTTTTCTCAAAGCGCAAGGGCATGAGATTGGTGAGTCATTACTGGAAGAGGATAAACTGGAGATGGCTCGCTCTTTTATGAGCTTAGCGAAGGAAAAAGGAGTACGCCTCTTACTACCTTCCGATGTGGTGGTAGGGGATCAATTTTCACCTTCTCCCTCCCAGGTAAAGGTGGTGGGTGTTGAGGAGATCCCTACCGGTTTTCTAGGGATGGATATCGGACCTAAGACCCGGCAGGAGTTTGCTGAAGTGATTCACGCTTCCCAGTTGGTGATTTGGAATGGTCCCATGGGTGTCTTTGAATATGACCGCTTTTCACAAGGAACGGAAGCAATAGCGGAAGCAGTGGCCAAGTCAAGCGCATTCTCCATTATTGGAGGAGGCGATTCAGCTGCGGCCTTGGAGAAAGTAGGCTTGACAGATCAGGTAGACCATGTATCAACTGGCGGTGGAGCATCACTGGAATTTCTTGAGGGGAAAGAATTACCGGGTGTTGCTGCTTTGGACAACCGAGATTGAGGTGGAGCATGATGCGTGTCCCTATGATTGCTGGCAATTGGAAGATGCATAAAACAATTGGAGAAGCACAAGAGTTTTTTGCAAAGATGGAGGAGATCTCTTTTCCGAAGAATGTGGAGTCTGTAATATGTGCACCCTTTCTTACGCTTCCTACTCTAATAAAAGATGCTAAAAACAAGCAAATTGGTTTGGGTGCTCAAAACATGCATTGGGAAGAGCAAGGAGCTTTTACAGGGGAAATAAGTCCGAAGATGTTACAAGATCTTGGAATACAGTATGTGATTATTGGTCATTCGGAACGCCGCCTCTACTTTGCTGAAACAGATCAAGGGGTAGGAAAAAAAGTAAAAGCAGCCCTTGCTCATCAATTGATCCCCATTGTTTGTGTGGGAGAAACTTTAGAAGAACGGAAAAGTAATCAAACGAAGGATGTATTGAAAAGACAGGTTTTAGCAGCCTTAGAACAATTAGAACCACAGGATTTAGAGCGATTGGTCATTGCTTATGAACCGGTCTGGGCGATTGGGACAGGACAAGCTGCTACAGTGGAAGATGCAGTGGAGGGAATTGCTTGGATTCGAGAAGTGATCGAGAATAAGTGGAGTGAGCAGGCTGCTGAGAAAGTACGTATCCTCTATGGAGGTAGTGTTAATCCCAACAATATTGCCGCTTTTATGGACCACTCGGTGATCGATGGTGCTTTGGTTGGCGGAGCTAGCCTAGATCCCGATTCCTTTGGAAAGTTGGTCATGGCGGCGGCAAAGAGGGAGAAAGCATGAAGACACCTTCAATGTTAGCACTCATTATTCTTGATGGTTTTGGTTTACGGGATGAAGTACAGGGCAATGCTATTTCCCAAGCCCATACACCCAATTTTGATCGCCTGTGGTCTTCCTATCCTCATACAACATTGCAGGCGAGTGGAGAAGCGGTCGGGTTGCCACCGGGTCAAATGGGTAATTCTGAAGTGGGCCATTTAAATATAGGTGCAGGACGCATCGTCTATCAAGATTTGACTCGATTGACCAAAGAGATGAACGAAGGAGGCTTTTCTCGAAACGAAGTTTTTCGTGGGGCAATTCATCATGTGAAGAAACATCAGAGTACGCTCCATCTTTATGGGCTGTTATCCGATGGCGGTGTCCACAGTCATATGGATCATTTGTTTGGCCTCCTTGATCTAGCAACCCAAGAGAAGGTAAACAAGGTAATGATTCATGCCTTCTTGGATGGAAGGGACGTATCTCCAGATAGTGGTATTCATTATTTGAGAAAGTTACAAGAAAAAATATCCACCTGTGGTGTGGGACAGATTGCCACTGTACAAGGGCGTTACTATGCCATGGATCGGGATCGTCGGTGGGATAGAACGGAGAAAAGTTATCGCGCTATGGTATATGGAGAAGGGCCGACGGCCAAAGATCCCGTTGCAGCAGTGAAAGCATCTTATGAACAAAACATTTTTGATGAGTTTGTCCAACCCACTGTAATTGTAGATGATCAGGGAAAACCAGTAGGAAAAATTCAGAGTAATGATGCAGTCATCTTCTATAATTTTCGTCCTGATCGGGCGATCCAAATATCACAAGCCTTTACTAATGAAGATTTTCGTGAATTTGATCGAGGGCCCAACATACCTGAAAACCTGTACTATGTATGTATGACCCACTTTAGTGAAACAGTAAAAGGATATGTGGCCTATCGACCCACAGATCTGGATAACACCTTGGGAGAGGTACTTACCCAACATAATTTGCGGCAATTACGGATCGCGGAAACAGAGAAATATCCCCATGTTACTTTCTTTTTTAGCGGTGGCCGGGAAGAACCTTTTCCTGGGGAGGAACGAATTCTCATTGATTCGCCAAAAGTGCCGACCTATGATCTGATGCCAGAAATGAGTGCGTATAAGGTTACTGAAAGATTGGAGAAAGAGATTCAAAGGGGAAAGCACGATGTACTGATCTTAAATTTTGCCAATCCCGATATGGTGGGTCACTCTGGAAAACTAGCTCCCACCGTGAAGGCTGTAGAAGTGGTGGATGAATGTTTGGGCCGGGTAGTGGATATCCTGCATGAAGCGGGGGGGATCGCGGTTATAATTGGCGATCATGGGAATGCCGATATGGTCTTAGACAAGGATAATCGTCCCGTTACATCACATACCCTAAGTCCTGTTCCCTGTATTGTGACGGATTCCAGGTTAAAGTTACGAGATGGTGGTATTCTTGCAGATGTTGCTCCTACAATCCTAGAGTTGCTAAATCTCCCCCAACCTCAAGAGATGACAGGCCGTTCACTGATTGAAGAAGGGGTTAAGAAATAGATCATCGAAGTTATATTTGCAAAAAGACAGGAGATATGGGAAGTCATCTCGGAGCAATATTGCATCCTAGCAAAGAAGGGGCCAGAGATTGATTCTACTGATCCACTTGCGTTTTAGGGTTATGGTTATTTCTTTAAAGGAGGCTTCCTTATGTCAGCGATTGTCGATGTTTATGCACGGGAAGTGCTAGATTCACGTGGGAATCCTACCGTAGAAGTTGAGGTGCGTCTGGAATCAGGGGGCTTTGGTAGAGCGATTGTGCCTTCGGGAGCATCCACGGGAGCTTATGAAGCCGTGGAATTGCGAGATGGAGATGAAAAGCGCTATTTAGGGAAAGGAGTACTTAAGGCTGTACAACATGTAAATGAAACCATCGGCCCCAAGATATTGGGATTGGATGGTTTGAACCAAGTGCAAATTGACCATGTAATGATGGAACTGGATGACACAGATAACAAAGGAAATCTAGGTGCTAATGCCATTCTTGGTGTCTCTATGGCTGTTGCCCGTGCTGCAGCCAATGCACTAGGTGTTCCACTTTATCAATATTTAGGGGGATTTAACGCCAAAATCCTTCCAGTTCCTATGATGAACATTTTAAACGGTGGAAAACATGCCGATAATAATGTAGACATTCAAGAGTTTATGATCATGCCAGTTGGTGCAGAAAACTTCCGAGAAGGATTGCGGATGGGTACGGAAGTGTTTCACCATTTAAAAGCAGTATTACAGGAGAAAGGGTTGGCCACTTCTGTAGGGGATGAAGGAGGTTTTGCTCCAAACCTTTCTTCCAATGAAGAAGCATTACAAACCATTATTTCTGCAATTGAACGGGCAGGTTATCGGCCGGGAGATGACATATTGCTGGCGTTGGATGTAGCCTCAACCGAACTGTATAAAGATGGGGTATATCACCTCGCCGGAGAAGGGATCCATAAAACCACTTCAGAAATGATTACCTACTATGAAGAGCTAGTAGAGAAATATCCGATCATTTCCATCGAAGATGGGTTGGCCGAAGATGATTGGGAAGGTTGGAAACAACTTACGGAACGTTTGGGAGATCGGATCCAGCTAGTAGGGGATGATTTATTCGTTACCAATACTGATCGGCTGGCAAAAGGGATTTCTCAAGGAGCAGGTAATTCCATTCTAATTAAGGTGAATCAGATCGGTACCTTGACGGAAACCTTTGATGCCATTGAAATGGCAAAGCGTGCGGGCTTTACAACTGTGATTTCCCATCGCTCTGGAGAAACTGAAGATACCACGATTGCTGATATTGCTGTAGCGACCGGTGCGGGTCAGATTAAGACAGGTGCTCCTTCTCGCACTGATCGAGTGGCCAAGTATAACCAGTTGCTACGGATAGAGGAAGAAGTTTACCGACGGGGAGAATATCTTGGGAAAAACATTTTTTGATCTAGAGCAGCCGGATGCTTGATCCGCATTCGGCTTTTTTGTTCGAAGTCTCAACTTCATTACTCCCTTAGGAGAAGGGAAATATTCAGTGATTGATATCATTTGATATTTGGCACCCAGAAGAGATCCCCCTCTATCCCTTGAGATTATCGTTATATAAATTATTTAAAAAACTTTTGATGAAAGAAGCGAAAAGGTGTGGTAAACTGTACGAAAGGGAAATCGTATTTGCGTTTTTTTGTGTGGGATTAGGTGGAGGTGATAGAGATGGAGATCGCAGCAAAAATTGCGTTAGCAATGGTTAGTGTGGCTCTGATCGTTGTGGTGTTGTTGCAATCAGGGCGAAGTGCAGGACTTTCGGGAGCTATTGGTGGCGGTGCTGAGCATTTGGTAGGAAAAGCTAAAGCCCGTGGCATAGATGCTCTTCTACACCGGATTACAATTGCACTGGCTGTATTATTCTTTATCTTAACACTGCTGGTCGGATTTTTTGTTCGGTAGAAAATTGTTTATAAAAAGGTCTTGCCAAAGATAAAATGATATGATAAACTACTCGTTGTCTGGTGGTTATAGCAGAGGGGAACCACCCGTTCCCATTCCGAACACGGCAGTTAAGCCCTCTAGCGCTGATGGTACTTGGGGCGAGAGCCCCTGGGAGAGTAAGACGCTGCCAGGCGATTCAAAAGCAGCTCGACAGCGAGCTGCTTTTTGCTATTTATGAATGATTCATGATTTTAAAATGATCGCCGCGTGTGATGGGCTATCGGTTTAAATCTGTAATATTTAAGGAGAGCCTAGGGAATAAATAGATAACTAGGGATATTCTCTATCTCTCCTTTCATAAAAAATCATTCTTATCATTTTATTGATGGGAGGGAGTCAAAAGTTGAAAACGGTTTTGCGTTCACCCGATCCTTTTTTTTATTCAGGGGGAGAAGTGGCAGTTTTACTAATCCACGGCTTTACTGGAACACCTTCAGAGTTTCGACCGATGGGCAAACGTTTGCAGGAGATGGGTTATACCGTTTATGCTCCTCTTTTAGCAGGCCATGGTACGAGTCCAGAGGAGTTAAAGGAAACGACTTGGGAGGATTGGTGGCAAAGCTTATTTAAAAGCTATCAGTGGTTAACAGTACAAAATGTACGTTACATATTTGCAGTCGGACTATCCATGGGAGGGTTATTGGCGCTTCATTTGGCTCGTAATCATCCCTTGGCAGGTGTGGTTACACTGAATGCCCCAATCTGGTTAAAAGATAAGCGTGCCCCTTTGGTTAATCTCCTTCGTTATGTTAAACCATATCAAGTGCGCAGGAAAGAAAAAGCCCCTCATATTGAAGAACACCTTGTCCCCTATGAGCGAACCCCGTTGAAGAGTATTGCAAGCCTTATGGAATTTATGGAACTTGTACGTTCCCATCTAAAGGAAGTCACTGTACCTACCTTGGTTGTTCAATCCACCAAAGATGAAACGGTCAACCCTAAAAGTGCAGAATATATCCTAGAACATATTTCTTCGACGGAGAAAGCCTTGCATTGGTATCCGGAATCTTCCCACATTATCCCCTTAGATCGAGAGCGGGAGAAATTATTCGCTGATATAGATACCTTTATCCGGCGGGTGGTTCAAGAGAAGTGAATCCGAAAGGAGTAAAAGGATGGTCTTTCAAGAACAACAAATACTGCAGTTTATGGAGAAGCGGGCGTACAAACCAATGACTGCAGAGGAGTTGAAAGAAACTTTTCAACTAGATAATCAAGAAGAGGAAGCAGAATTTCTTCGTCTACTGGAGCAGATGGAGGAAGAAGGGAAAATTGTTCGTACCCGTGCGGAGCGGTATGGGGTTCCCGAACGTTTTAACTTGGTCCTAGGTACTTTACAAGGGAATGCTAAAGGATTTGCCTTTGTAATTCCTGATCGTGAGGAAGAACAGGACGTATATATTCATGCCAATGATCTAAATGGTGCCATGGATGGGGACCGTGTATTGGCACGGATCCAGCGGGGAAGAAAAGGGGATCAGCGGCGGGAAGGGGTCATTGTCCGGATATTGAAACGAGGACGGTTGGAGATTGTAGGTACCTACCGTGCTTCCAAACATTTTGGTTTCGTGATCCCCGACGACAAGCGTTTGCCAGCCGATATTTTTATACCTAATGAAGGACGTGGAGATGCAAAAGATGGGCAAAAAGTAGTAGTAGCCATCAGCCAATACCCAGGTGAATATAGGAGTGCCGAAGGAGTCATCAAGGAAGTCCTCGGTTATAAAGATGATCCTGGTGTGGACATTGTCTCTATCATTCGTAAACATCAATTACCTGAGAAGTTTCCTCCTGATGTATTGGCTGAGGCAGAGGCCATACCTGATGAGGTTCAAGAAGAGGAATTAATCGGGCGTCGTGATTTAAGACAGCGACCGATGGTTACGATTGATGGGGAAGATGCGAAAGATCTTGACGATGCAGTTTCCATTGAAACCTTACCCAATGGAAATATTCGGTTAGGAGTGCATATTGCAGATGTGAGTTACTATGTGAAAGAAGGAAGTGCTCTTGATCAAGAAGCTTATGAGCGGGGATGTAGTGTTTACTTGGTGGACCGCGTAATTCCTATGTTACCTCCGCATCTTTCCAATGGTATTTGTAGCCTGCATCCACAGGTAGACCGCCTTACTCTTACCTGTGATATGGAGTTTGATGATGAGGGAAAAATGGTGGGGTATGATATCTATCCCAGTGTGATCCGTACAGATGAGCGGATGACTTATAGGGATGTTAAAAAGATTTTAGTTGATGAAGATCCTGAGCTTATTCAGCGTTATGAAAGGTTTGTGGATCAATTTCGCCTCATGGCACAATTGGCGAATAAGCTCCGAGAGCGGCGGATGCAGCGGGGAGCAATTGACTTCAATCTTGCAGAAGCAAAAATTATTGTAGATGAAAATGGTAAACCAACCACTATTGAAAAAAGGGAACGGAGCATTTCCGAGGGGCTAATTGAAGAATTTATGTTGGCTGCCAATGAAACAGTGGCTAAACACTTTACGAAGGCAGAAGTGCCTTTCCTCTACCGGATCCATGAACCGCCGAATGAAGAAAAACTACAAGCTTTCTTTTCCTTTATTACTCATTTTGGTTATCGGATCAGAGGAAAGGCGGATCAGATCCAGCCTCGAGCATTGCAACAGTTGTTAGAGCGGGTGAAAGGAAAACAAGAGGAAACAGTGATCAGCACGGTATTACTGCGTTCAATGCAGCAAGCCAAGTATGCGGCAGAATGTGTTGGACACTTTGGTCTGGCAACTACTTTTTATTCCCACTTTACAGCTCCAATTCGACGGTATCCGGATCTGATGATCCATCGTATTATTAATCAAGTGATCCGGGAAGGAAAGTTGTCTCCCCAGCGAGTGGAGGAACTTAACGCCCTATTGCCAGAGGTAGCTAAACAGTCTTCAGGAAGAGAGCGGGTGGCGATCGAAGCGGAGCGGGAGACCGATGCGTTAAAAAAGGCAGAATATATGCTGGATAAGATTGGAGAAACCTTTGAGGGAATTATTAGCGGGGTTACTTCCTTTGGCTTTTTTGTGGAACTAGACAATACGGTAGAAGGCTTGGTTCATATTAGTTATATGATCGATGATTATTATCATTATGATGAGAATACCTACAGCTTACGTGGGGAATGGACAGGAAAAGTATTTCGCATCGGTGATAAAGTTACCGTTCGTGTGCGATCCGTCGATATGGAAGAGTATAAAGTGGATTTTGAACT
Source organism: uncultured Thermoactinomycetaceae bacterium (assembly GCA_937975135.1). Taxonomy (GTDB): domain Bacteria; phylum Bacillota; class Bacilli; order Thermoactinomycetales; family CALJVA01; genus CALJVA01. The sequence continues at coordinate 16,635 of CALJVA010000056.1, forward strand.
GGTCGATACAAAAGGGAATGCGATCGATAAACAAATAGATGGTACTCGACGGAGGAAAAAGAAGCGGAGAAAAAAGGCTGCAGATAGCTTAGAACTCGAGAAAACGATCAGGACACCCAAAGCAAGTAAAGCGATGGCAGGGGATAAGAAGAAAAAGAAGAAAAAAAGAAAAGACACTCGTAAGCGCAGGAAGAGATGATCTTTATCTAAGGAAAATAAAAAGCCTACATGATTTTTGACATGATTCTAGGAAAAGGGCAGTTTTTAAAGGATCTTTTTCCTAGATGTAGAAATAAGATGTCTAGAGTCATGAAGGGAGCTTTAACGTGAAAATAGAAAAAAATATCCATGCTGCTTACGAAGAATTTGTAAATCAATTTAGGATTTGGGCAGAAAATCGATCGGATATTCGGGCCGTGATAATCATCGGTTCTCGAGCCCGTACTGTACAACCTGCCGATGAATGGTCGGACCTCGATCTTGTGTTAGTCACCACCGATCCAGATCGTTATTTGCTTCAAACAGATTGGCTGAATCAGTTTGGGACAGTTCGAATCACTTTTTTGGAACAGATAGCAGTTGGGAATGGTAAAGAGCGACGGGTTCTATTTGATGGTGCTTTAGATGTGGATTTTGTACCTGTAACATCAGAATTTATGGAAGAGCTTTTAAGGCACCCTGCGGGGCAGCAAATGATTAGTAATGGGTTTCGTATTATTGTGGACAAAGATTGTTTCAGTGATCGGCTAACAGGTGGTTCCGAGACAGACTTAGAATGGCACGCTCCCTCCATTGAAGCCTTTGATCAGTTGGTGAATGATTTTTTATATCATGCCGTATGGACAGCAAAAAAGTTGCGTCGGGGAGAAGTATGGGTTGCCAAATGGTGTTGTGATGTATATATGAAGCGACAGCTGTTGCAAATGCTTCAATGGCATGCCCAGCCTTGGAATGATGAAAATAAGGCAGTATGGCATGATGGACGCTTTCTGGAAAGCTGGGCGGATCGGCGTGCATTAGAACAATTGGGGACAACCTTTGCACGATATGACCAGGTGGAAGTTGGTCAAGCCTTGTTGTCAACGCTAACGCTGTTTCGTTGGTTAGTTGAAGAGACAGCCAGACAACTTCATTTTCCTAATTATTGTGAGGCGATCGAGTATACTTTCACCTTGGTGACTACTATACTATCAGATCTGCTTCCTCATCCCGATGTTCTCAATGTTGACCGATAAAGGAACTTGTTGATATAATGATCTGTGCGACTTGTTTTCGGGAGGTGAAAATGGTTGGCGGATAAAGGAGTCAAAGTAATAGCCCGGAATCGTAGCGCAAGGCATAATTACCATATTGAAGAAACTTATGAAGCAGGAATCGTTCTAACAGGTACAGAAATCAAGTCGATTCGTCAGGGAAAGGTAAACCTAAAGGATAGCTACGCCCGGATTGATAAAGGGGAAGTATATATACTTGGAATGCATATCAGCCCCTTTGAACAAGGAAACCGCTTTAACCATGATCCGACCCGGACTCGTAAGTTACTCTTGCACAAACGAGAGATCAATAAACTGATTGGTCTTACCCAACAAAAAGGATTTACCCTCGTTCCTTTAGATATTCATATACGGCGAGGGTTTGCCAAGGTAACCCTTGCGTTGGCTAAAGGGAAGAAACTCTACGATAAGCGGGCGGCCATGGCAAAGCGGGACGCCCAGCGAGAGATTCAACGCCAACTTAAAGAACGGCAGTATAAATAAGGATGACTCTTTACAAGGGAATGATTCCATGCTATAATGAATACCTAAGCCATGGGGGCGTTTATTGGATTCGACGGGGACAGATCGAGCGTTTGTAGCGAGCCGAGGGGCTGCGTCCTTCGTCAAAAACGCGGAGCGCCAAATGTAACTGGCAAAGAAGAAAACTACGCACTGGCTGCTTAATAATCCAGCCAGGATCTACTACACCATCGCCTGTGTGGTGTAGCTAGATCTCATAATTAGCAGGCTAGCCATCTGGAACTGCTGCCGCCCAGATGGTGAAATCGAGGCAGCTGGTTCGACGGAAGGCCTGTCACCGGGCATGCCGTTGAATGAGATATAAATACGGTGACTGCGCTCGGAGAAGCAAACGTGGCGATGTCTTCGGACAGCGGTTCGACTCCGCTCGCCTCCACCAAAACAAAA